>CAZLDK010000229.1:0-5782 GCA_964558285.1 uncultured Spirochaetaceae bacterium
TATTACTGCGCCAGTTTTTCCCGCGCTTCAATCAACAGGGATGTTGATACGTCACCCGGCTTTGAACGAACATCTCGATTCGGCGTATCACCCTCGCGGTGTCGTCCTTTATGACGAACCGGGGAGCGATTAGGGCAGGAGGCTTGGGGTAGGAGTCCAGCTCTCGAATGAAGCGACGCAGGTTTCTCTCGACGTAGCGCATCGGGCTCCAGGTGCCCCGCCCGCTCCGCCGGAGCATCTTCGCGTTCAACTGCTGTTCGTACTGCCCCTTTTGGGGGATAACAAAGAGCGGCTTTCCGAGAACCATCGCTTCGGTCATAAACTGGTGCCCCGCGCTGGAAATGCACGCCCGACAGCCCGCGAGGGCTTTGACGAAATCCTTTTCCGGGTCCGGGAAGACCTGGTAGTTACGGATCCCCATCCGGCGGAGCTTTTTCGTGACGATGCGCCGGTACGACGGCTTTAGGTAGAGGACGAAGTAGTCCCCCCGGGTGACCTCAGCCTCGAGAATCTCCCGTCTGATGATCGGCCCAACTTCTCCGCGATAGAAGGAACAGACGAGGAGCCGATCGTAAACCCCCATCAGAAACCGAGCTCCGGCCATGTAGATAAGCCCGTGGGGTTGAAGCGTCGGTTGTCGGAGGACGACGGAGGGATGATTTATCTGGAGGACCGGGATGCCGAGAGACCGACCGGCGTAGGAGCAAAAGGGATCGTAATCCGAAACCACCGCGTCCGGGGCGACGCGGCGAATCTGTCTCATCGTCTGGTGGATGCGGCGCCGGAAGTTTACGATTAACGAGAGGTTCCGTTTGACCGTCCGGACGTAATGGATACGGTCGTTGCGTTTGGCGAAGGCGAAGTAGGGGATCGGGTGCACCGGAACGTCCGGCACATGGCTCTTTACGAAGCCGTGAAGGTGTCTCGGGCAGAAGATCTCTACTTCGTACCGATGTTTTAAGACCGACGTCAGGGCCACGGTTCTGGCAACGTGGCCGTACCCCTCGCCGGTGCACGCAAAGGCTATCCGCATGTAAGTTAATCCTATGTATAGGGCTCACATTCGTTTCTATCAAGAGCTTAACGAGTTTCTAACCGAGGGACAGCGCTTTCGAACCCTGGAATGCGAGTTTGTCGGACACCCCGGGGTCAAGGACCTTATCGAGTCCTACGGTGTCCCCCACACCGAGGTGGATCTGGTTCTCGCGAACGGAGAGTCCGTCTCCTTCTCGTATCGGGTTCAGCAAGGGGACCGCATCTCGGTGTATCCGGTTTTCGAGAGTATCGATATAGGTGATGTAAGCCGCGTCCGGAGCCGGCCCCTGCGACGGACAGCCTTCGTCCTCGACGTTCACCTCGGACACCTCGCCCGTCTTCTGCGCCTCCTCGGCTTCGACACCCTCTACCGCCGGGACTTCGACGACCCGGAGATCGTTCGGATAGCCCTAGACGAAGGCCGCATCATTCTGACCAGGGACCAGGGCATTCTAAAGCGGAAGGTGGTGACCCACGGCTATTTCGTGCGCTCCACGGAGCCCGAGGAGCAGGCCCGGGAAGTCGTCCACCGGTTCGACCTCTCGGCCCGGGTCGAGCCCTTCTCCCGCTGCTTGGTGTGTAACACACCGCTCGAAACGGTAAGCGCCGAAAAGATCGTCGAGGAGCTGCCTCCGGGAATTCGGGGGCGGCACGAGTCGGTAAGGCGGTGCCAGGGGTGCGGGCGCAACTACTGGCCCGGAACGCACTACGAGAGCCTCCGGGCTAAAATCCAGAGGATTCTTGCGAATCAGGAGGATGCTGACGGATTTAGTTAGAAATAGGGGCGAAAGTGCAGTATGGTTTAATTAGCAACTCTCTATATAGGAGGATTTAGATGATGACACGAAGATCTGTGCATATGATTCTGGCACTTTGCGCCATCACGCTGGTTGGGCCGATTGCCGTCGAGGCCGGTGGAGGCAGCGAGTCTGATAACGGCGACCAGACGGCGCCTCCGTCTGACCGGCGGTCCAGCGGGAATGCATCCGAGGGGCTCTCCCAGGAGCTTTTGCCGCAGTACCAGAACCAGACTCCTCCGGGAGGTGCCGCCCAACAGTTCTCCACCGACTTCTCCCGGGCTACCATCTCCTTCGACGAAGTGCTCTCCGGAGGCCCTCCGAAGGACGGCATCCCGGCGATCGACGACCCCCGGTTCGTCTCTGTCTCCGAGGCGGAGGAGTGGCTCGGTCCCCGGGAGTCGGTCTTGGTCTTTTCCTCGGAGCAAGACACCCGGATCTACCCGATTCAGGTTCTGATGTGGCACGAGATCGTCAACGACACCGTCGGTGGTCGTCCCGTCGCTGTTACCTACTGCCCCCTGTGCAACACCGGCGTCGCCTTCGATCGTCGGCATGGCGGCCAAACCCTCGACTTCGGTGTCTCAGGGCGCCTGCGTTTTAGCAATATGCTTATGTACGACCGGCAGACGGAAAGCTGGTGGCAACAGGCGACGGGCGTCGGGGTCGTCGGTGAGCTCGCCGGACAGCGGCTCGATATTCTGCCGCTTCTGTTGTTGTCCTGGGAGGACGCCGTCGCCCGGTACCCCGAGGCCGAGGTTCTCTCCCGGCAGACCGGCTATTCCCGGGACTACGGGCGCAACCCCTACCTCCGGTACGATACCGCGGATCGACCCTTTCTCTACCGCGGCCCAGAGGTGGACGACACCTTCGACCCGATGGCTCGGGTGATCATGGTAGAGATAGAAGGTGAGCAGCGCGCCTTTCCCTATCCGGCGCTGGAAGAGCGTGGGTTCGACCAGGCGGAGATAGGCGGGGAGCCGGTGGTCCTCCTCTGGGACGACGAGGTGGCCTCTCCCCTCGACCACACCCTGGTCGCCGAGGGCAGGGCCGTAGGAACCGCAAACGCCTTCCGGGCGGAAGCCGAGGGACGCAGCCTGACCTTCGAGGTTCGGGACGGCGGGATTGTCGACACCGAGACCGGGAGCAGGTGGGCGCCGAACGGCGTCGCCGTCGGTGGTCCCCTTGAGGGTACCTCTCTGCCTGCGGTCCCCGCGGTGCAGCACTTCTGGTTCTCCTGGACCGCGTTCCAACCGGACTAGACCGAAGGGGGCGTTAATGGGGTTTTGGGCCGATTCGCGATAGAATCGAGGGTGGCATGAAGCTCAAGAACTACCAAGAAGACCTTGTCCTCCAGGCTATCGCGATTGCCCTGGAGAATCGTCCGGAGCTCTTGGAGGATGAGGTCGCGGTCAACGATATCGCCGCCTTCGTATTGAACCGCCTCCCGCCTCGCTACATTATGAGCGAACGCGGTTTTACCCGCCTTGTGAGCGAAGAAGAGGACCCATCGGACGAGCGCCGGGATGTCGCCACCATGGTGCGGCTTCTCGTATTGGTGAACCGGGGAATCGAGATGGTGGAAAACCGCAGGAAGCCGTCGCCGGAGAGCTTACAGTATCATCTGGACCCGACCTTCCAAGCCCTACCGGTCCTCAACTTCCCCCAGATCGTGGGGAAGGTAATCGACGCCGAAGACCGACGGGCGGTAGCCAACGCGACCGTTACCCTCTACCTCGACGGCGAGGTGGCGGAACCCGCCGAGCCCGGCTGGCCCAATCCGTTTGCGACTTCCCTGGCGACCCGGGGCTACTACAGCTTCTGGCCGCGGCACCGCCGGGGAGAGGAGTCGGCGCAGAAACACCAGGGGCGCGTCATAATCGTGCACCCTGATTATGAGCCTGCGGAGCTGACGATAGTGGTGCCGTCGGAGCCCGATTTTTCCATCCAGGACACCATCGACCACGACTCCGTTTTGCGCCTCGCGCCCATCGAGCTTACCCGACGATAGAAGGTGTAGCCGGGGGAGTCTTTGACGACCTCCTGGAGCTCTACAAAGCGCCGTACATCCGTTCCCGGTAGTGCAACAGCTCCAAGAGAAGGGCGTTGGTCGGAGTCGGAACACCGTGCCGCTCCCCGAGGCTGCAGATTACCCCGGCGAACATCTCGACTTCGGTTTTCCGCTTCGCTTCGACGTCCTGGAGCATCGACGTCTTACCACTCGGATCGAGCCCCTCCATCACCTCGTGCCACCGAGCGACGTCTTCGTTGGTAAGCGGGTGCCCGACTGCGGTGGAGAGCTCTCGGACCTCGGCGATGGCCGCGTCCATAATCCTCCGTGGCTCCTCCATCGTTTGGAAGTGGCCGTAGGGGGCCCCGAGAATGGCCGACACTTGGTTGATTCCGACGTTGACCATAAACTTGAACCAGAGGGAATGGAGCATGTCTTCCGGAACGACGGTGGCAATGCCCGCGTCGGCGAGAAGCGAATTAACCGCCGCCACCCGGGGGGAGGGGGGATTGTTCGTCGCCTCGCCGAGAAAAATGCGGCCGAGCCCCTTGTAGGTCGTCTCGTATCCGATTCTGACGGCGTCGATTCCGAGGGCCATTCCGTAGAGTACCCGGTCCCACCCGAAGGTCGCGGCGAGGTACTCCTCGCTGTCGATCCCGTTCAGAATCGAGAGTATCTGAGTCTTCTCTCCGGCAACAGCCGCCATCAGGGCCCGAGCGGCCTCGAGATGATGATACTTTACCGAGAGGAGTATGAGCTCCGGGGGCTCGACGTCGCCCGAGGACCACTCTTCGGGGCCGAGAACCGGCATCCCGAGCTCTTTCCCATTTACGACTACCCTAGCGTCTCGGAGACGCTTGAGGCGGTCGCCTTCCGCGAGAAAGGCGACGTTCTGTGCTCCGTGGCGTTCGAGGAGCTTCTCTCCGTAGGCGCATCCGAGGGCCCCGGCTCCGACAATCACAATTCTTGGCATGGGGCCGAGTCTACCACGGCCGGTGCCTTCGGGGTAGCTATTCCAGGCTACGATTGAGTAGGATAGCCGGAAGATGGCGACGGAGAATGCCTTCCTGCTGGTCCTCGGGGACCATTTTTTCCTCTGGTTCCACGCGGCCCTTGTGGTCTTTAACCTCTTCGGCTGGATCTGGAAGCCGCTCCGGAGGGCTCACCTGATCAGCATCGGCTTGACCGCCGGCTCCTGGTTTATCCTCGGCCTCTTCTACGGAATCGGTTTCTGCCCCCTGACCGAATGGCACTTCAACATCCTCGAGGCCCTCGGCGACCGGGATCTGCCCCATTCCTACATCACCTACCTGATACGGCGGATGACCGGTCTCGCCCCCCCGGCGCGGGCGGTGGAGATTGCGACGGTGGCGGGGCTCTTCCTTGCCGCCGGGGCGGCCCTGGCGGTCCGGCTGGTCGAACGCCGGCCGGCGAAAAGCGGCTGAACCCTGGCCCGCTCCTTGCTTGTTTTGTACCGAAAGGAGTTGATATGAGAGTTTATTACACGAATCGGGGGAATCTACTCGTTCGGGGGATTCTCTCCCTCGTTATCGGCATTATCGTCGTTGCGTTGCCGGAGGTAACCCTGACGCTTATCGCGGTCCTCTTCGCCGCCCTCCTCTTGATCAATGGAGCGACGATGCTGCTCGCGGGGCTCCGGACGACGGGTCCCGGCCGAGGCTCGATCGTCGTTCTGGGAGTTCTGGCGGCCCTCGTCGGTCTCGGTGCGGTTCTCTGGCCCGAGGCAACCATCGCCGTCTTGACGCTTCTTCTCGGAATCTGGGCGGTGGTCCACGGCTCCTACGAGCTCTGGACGGCGATTCGTCTTCGGCGGGAGCTTCCCGGCGCCCTCTTTCTGGGACTCATGGGGTTCCTCGCCCTCGTTTTCGGCGTGGCCCTCCTCTTCCATCCCCTGGCGGGAGCCCAGGCGCCGGCCATC
>CAZLDK010000230.1:0-5723 GCA_964558285.1 uncultured Spirochaetaceae bacterium
AGTAGGTCGTTGCCTCACTCCCCTCTCACTTCCGATCAGGGCTTTTTTTGTGCCCTGAGGCCGGTAGAGGCGGAAGGCAGAAGCGCGGGTCCTTCAGCCAAGCAGCCCCGCCGCGAGGGCTCCGAGGACAATCAAGGGCGCCGGGATTTTGGTAAAGGCCAGAAGCCCCGCCGCGGCCGCGGTGGCGATAAGGTTTTCCAAGGCGAAGCCCCCGGCCTGAGTCAGGATCACGGCCGCCACGGCGATAAGCCCTCCAGCCACAGCGTTTATTCCCTTCAGAGAGATGCGGACCGCTCGAATCTGCTTCAGGTCCTCCCAGAGGGGGTAAACGAAGAAGATGAGCAGCAGTCCTGGCAGGAAGATGCCGATACCCCCGACGATCGCCCCGGCGACCTGAGTCACGGCGGAGGCACCCCGGGCGGCCATACCCCCGGCGTAGGCGGCAAAGCTGAACATCGGCCCCGGAAGACCCTGAACCAGTCCGTATCCGGTCAGAAACTCACCGTTGGTCAGGTAGTTCCTGACCTCGACGAGCTCGCTGTGCATTACCGGTACCACCACCTGACCCCCGCCGAAGACCAGGTAGCCGTAGCGGTAGAAATTCTCGAAGAGTTGCACCAGGCGCGAGTCGAAGAGGGACGCGGCGAGAATTCCTCCGAGTGCAAAGAAGGCGAAGGCCCCGAGGTAGCCCCAGGGAGGGCGCACCTTTACGGGGTTCCACATTCCCGGTTCCCGTCCGATTACAAGAGCCACAAGCCCGCCGGATAGGAGCACCACCGGGAAGACCCAGGGCTCCCGGAGAACGTAGGTAATCCCCGCCGCGGCAACCATCAGCGCTGCCGTCGGGGCATCCACTACCACCTTCCGGCCGATCCGCACCGCGGCGACGACGATAAATCCGACGGCCATCGGCCCAACGAAACGCAGGATATCCTGGGAGATCTCCCGGGCCTCGAGAAATTGATAGAGAAAGGAAAGCGCCCCCATCGCCGTCAGTACCGGAAGCGCCCAGACCAGCATCGTCAGAAAGGCCAGGGCCGGTCCCCCCATCTTGTACCCGATAGAGACGATCGTCTGGGTACTCGTCGGTCCCGGAAGGATGCTGCACAGGGCCACCAACTCGATAATCTCGGGCTCCGAAAGGTAGCCCCGTTTCTCCACCATCTGGTCGATAAAGACGCTGATATGCGTCTCGGGCCCCCCGTAGGCGCCGAGGGAACAGACGAACACGTCTTTGAGAAAGGCCCCCCGTCTGAGGGGTTCGGGCGATTGTTTGGGCTCCATCGCGGCTTGAAGCTATCGGCGGGGCCCCAGGAGGTCAAGTGTGCATTACCGTTATAGTTAGGTTAGTTGACGCACGGTTGCAAGCGATCTATTCTCAGGGATAACTGATAAATATTATCATCTTTTAGGAGTTTCTATATGATCACCGAGGATCGACACGTTTCAGATATCGTTCGAGAGAACCCGGGCCTTGCCCGAGTCTTCGAGGAAGCTGGGATCAATTACTGCTGCGGGGGCAACAAACCTCTTTCGGAGGCCTGCCGGGAGAGGGGCCTCGACTCGAAGACCCTGGTGACGGTTTTGAACAGCCTTTCCGGTTCGACCGCCGGCAGCCCCGGCGCGGTTCTCGATGCTGCCGACGAAAACCCCGATTCCCTCTCTTCCCGGGACCTTGTCGCTCGGATCGTGGAGGAGCACCACGGCTACCTTCGGCGGGAGCTACCCCGGCTCGACTACCTGACCCAGAAGGTGGCGGCGGACCACGGCGACCAGGACCCCGGCCTCCGGGAGATCGCTCTTCTTTTTGGATCGCTGGCGGCGGATCTTGTCGCCCACCAAGAGGCCGAAGAGAAAAAAGTCTTTCCGGCCCTCGTCGGAAGCGACGGAACCGAAATGGGCGCCGGCATCGGAACTCTTCTCGAATCTCTTATGGAAGACCACACGGCGGTGGCTGCGGCGTTGACCCGCCTGCGGGAGCTCAGCGACGGCTACACGCCGGCCGAGTGGGCCTGCAACACCACCCGGGCGATGATCCACGGCCTCGGCGAGCTCGAGGCGGATCTGCACCGTCATATCCACAAGGAGAACAACATCCTCTTTCCCCGCTATCTGAAGCCGGCCTGAGGTCCGTATGCCCCTCGAACGCCTCGGACTGGTAAAGACGAGCCTTTTGGACTATCCGGGAAGGGTAGCGGCGGTGCTCTTTACCCACGGCAGCAATATGGAATGCGGCTGGTGTCATAATCCGACGCTTGTCCGGGATCCCCCGCCGGAGGACATGCTGCCTCGAGCCTCACTTTGAGGACCTGCCCCCGGCGGACTTTCAAACCCTCACCGAGGTGGTGGAGCGCTTCAGGCTCCAGGGTGTAGACGCCCGTCTCCGGGCATGAGTTTCTGTTGTCTACCAGACGAATGTTAGTTATAATTAACTAACAGGAGGCTCCGTGGCCAATACCAAACGACAGGAAGAGATCGTAAAGGCGGCAATCGCCATCATCGCCGAAGAAGGTATCCAGGAATTGACCGTCAAACGCCTGGCTACCCGTATCGGGGTAACCGAGCCGGCCCTCTACCGCCATTTCGACAGCAAGCTAGCGATACTTTCGGCGATTCTCGATCGCTTCGCCGAGTGGAACGTCGAATCGTTGTCGGCAGCGGCGACGGCAGATCTCTCCCCCGGGGAAAAGTTCCGACGGGTGGTCGTCGACCATACCGCTCGTTTCGCCGAAGACCCCGCGGTCTCCGGGGTCCTCTTCGCCGAGGAGATCTTCCGTAACGAGGGTTCGCTTTCCAGAAAGATGGCCGGGATGATGGCGAGGGCCCACCGCCATCTGACGACGATTCTCTCCGCGGGTATCGAGACCGGAGAGTTCCGACGGGACGTCTCCCCGGAGCAACTGTCGCTGGTCTGCCTCGGCGCGCTGCGTCTCTTAGTTACCCGGTGGCGCCTCGAGCACTACGGGTTCGACCTAAAGGCCGAAGGGGCGCTTCTCGGTGACACGCTGATTACCCTTCTTCGAGCACCCTCTTAAGAAAGACCTTGACGAGGGATAACGTCACCCGGTCGGTTAGTGAGTAATAACTAACCGCAAGTGTCGTGGTGCCCGCCGCTGGGCCCGGCGCCCCGCACCCTGCCCCGACGGGGCGCAGGCATAGACCGGCCCCATTGACCGGTCAAGGAGAACTACACGTGAACGCAATGACCAACACGAAACGGAAGCGCTTTACCAATCTCCTGATCGCAACGGCTGCTCTCCTTTTTATCGGGCCCTCTTCGGCCGCGGCCGAAGAGATCGACTTGGTCACCGCCCTCGAGGAAGCGCTTGCGGGTAATCCCTCCCTCGCCGCAGCCGGGGCCCGGGGTCGAGAAGCGCAAGCCGGAGTTGCCGCCGAGCGGAGCAAGCTCCTTCCATCGGTCGTGCTCCAGGGCGAGTACGCCCGGTACGAGGAACCCGCCTTGGTCTATCCGATGCATACCCCGCCCACCCCGAGTAGTCCCTTGTCCTTCGACGACCAGGTCTACACCGGTGCCATTCGCCTTGAGGTTCCGGTCTTGGAGCTCCCGGCGCTGGCTTCCCTCGGAGCACGAACCCATCTGGCGGCGGCGGGTAGGGGAGAGACCGAGGCGACTCGGCAGTCGATCCTGCAGCGTGTTACCGAGCTCTTTGTCCGGTCGGAACAGCTGCGCGACGCCCGGGGGCTTCTGGACGGTAATCTGGAGGCTCTTCGCCGTCGAAGGGAGGAGCTTCAACTGCTCAGAGACGCCGGTCGTGCGTCTCCCGCGGATCTTGCCGTTCTTTCTGCGACGATAAGCGCCCGCCTGGCGGAAGTACTGAGCCTCAAGGAGGCGGAAACCGAGGTGGCCCTGGGCCTCGGGGAGCTCTTGGGACGCGCAGAGGCCGTCTATCCGCAGGCCGTTACCTTCCGCGACCAGGTGCGCTTTCCCGCCGAACCGGAGTCCGGAGGTCCCGCCGTCCAGGTGGCCGAGGCTCGACGGTCGGCGGCGGAGTCCAGACGGCAAGCCACCTTCTATTCCTTTGCGCCGTCTGTCTCGCTCTTTGCGGTGGAAAGCGCTCGCTCCGGGGCCGCCTGGGAATTCGAGAGCGAATGGAGCGCCGGGGTAACCGTCACGGTGCCGCTGATTACCGGAGGAGCTCGCCTGGCCGCCGTCAGGGAGGCCAACGCGGCCCTCGACGCCGCCGACGAAGGCTACGGAGCGGCCCGCCTACGAGAGACAGCGGGAATCGCGGCGGCACGCCGAAAGCTCGAGATCGCTATAGAGCGCGGTGAGCTCCTGCAGGAGGCGGTAGCGGCCCAAGAGGTCTCGGTGGCCGCTACCGAGAGTCGCTACGAGGAGGGCAGGGCGTCGTTGAGCGATCTCTTAACCGAGGAGGCGACCTTCCTGAACTACCGCGTGCAGGAACGCTCGGCCCATTACGAGGGGCTCCTGGCGCTCTTGGGCTATTACCAACTAACCGGGACGCTGTCGCCGGAGACGATCGAAGGATTGATCGAGGAGTAACAGATGAAAAGAACAAACTGGTCGTTTGGTAGGCGTCTTATGACGGTCTCGGCGGTTTTCACCGTCCTTCTATTCCTCGGGGCCTGCACCGGTAAGGCGGAAGACCCCCAAAAACCGGAGGAGCGACCCGTGGCTCTTCGGGTCCTTGCGCCCGAAATTCGGACGATGGAAGTGCGGCTCTCCTACCTGGGTACCGTTCACGCGACCGTAGAGGTTCCCTTGGTCGCCCGGGTACAGGGCACCCTGGTCTCGACGCCGGTTCCGGAGGGCGGTTTCTTCGGGGAGGGGGATCTTATCGCACGCCTTTCCGCCCCGGAGATGGAGGCGGCGGTGGAGCGTCTGTCCTCGGAGCGGGACTACTGGTGTAGCCGCCACGAAACGGACACCCGGCTGGCCGCCGAGGGGGCCCTCCCGGAGGAGCAGGCGGATTCGAGTCGCCGCGCCTGCCGGAGCGCCGAGGCTGGGCTGGCGGAGGCCGAGGCTCAGCTGGCGAAGACCGTCGTCACCGCACCGTTCTCGGGGCAGCTTCTCGACCGCCTGGCCGAGGTCGGGCAGCCGGTCATGCCGGGGCAGCCTCTGGCCCTCGTGGGGCAACGGGGGCGGGAAGTGAGGGTCGAGGTGGTCGAAGATGACCTCGGGCGAGGCGTTACGGTGGGGACTGCCGCCGAAATAAGTTTTGGGGGTAGCTCCGTGGAGGGGCGGGTCTCGAGCATTTCTCCGGCGGCCTCGGGTCCCGCCCGGACCTTTACCGTTACGGTCCCGGTGTCCGGAGTCGAGGGGGCCGCCCTGCGGAAGGGTGCCTCCCTTGGGGTGGATCTTATCCCGGAACGCCGGAGCGACGTCGTCGCAGTCCCCCTCCGGGCGATAGCCGACCGGGACCGGGGGCCGCACCTCTTCGTGATTAGAGAGGGGCGGGCGATACGACGCGAAGTTTCCCTTGGAATTGTCCAAGACGGGTGGGTTTCCGCGGAGTTTTCCTGGAACGGCGAGGACCCCGTGGCGGTAACCAACGTGACCGGCCTTTCCGACGGAGCCGCGGTGTACGCCGTAGCGGAACAAGGAGACGACTAATGGCCCTTTCTCGCTACGCTCTCAACCATCGATACACCATTTATCCCCTCTTTATCGCGGCGGTCGTCTTCGGGCTTCTCTCCTACCTCAATCTTCCGATTCAACTCTTTCCGGACACCGCGCCGCC
>CAZLDK010000231.1:0-5695 GCA_964558285.1 uncultured Spirochaetaceae bacterium
AGCGGTCGCCGCCGGCCGCGTCGCTAAAGGCGGCCTTCGCCGCATCCCGGGCCGCAGTGGCCTCGGTCCGGCCGTGGATCAGCCGGGTCAACTCGAAGGCCAGACGTTCCTTCGCCTCGTTTATGTCGCCGGCACCGGATCCCCCGGTTCCGCCGGTAAGCGCGTCTATCTCCTCCATGGGCAGGAACGTATAGAGCGCCAAGAAGCGGCGGACGTCGGAGTCCGGAACGTTCCGCCAGTACTGGAAAAACTCGTAGGGCGGAAAGAGAAGCGGATCGAGAAACACCGCCCCTTCCTCGGTCTTTCCCATCTTCTTCCCGTCGGCTCGGGTCACCAGGGGAAAGGTAAGGCCGTAGACGTTGTCGTCCCCGGTGGTCCGGCGTATCAGGTCCGCCCCGGCGACGATATTGCCCCATTGGTCGTCCCCCCCTACCTGGAGGCTACAGCCGTATCGGTCGTGGAGCACCAGAAAGTCGTAGGACTGGAGCAGCTGATAGTTGAACTCGATAAAGGAGAGGCCCGTCTCCAGACGCCGCTTGTAGGTTTCGAAGGAGAGCATCCGGTTCACCGAAAAGTGACGCCCTATGTCCCGCAAGAAGGCGATGTAGTTGAGGGAGTCAAGCCACTCGGCGTTGTTCAAGAACCTCATCTCGACGTCGAGGCTCTTGCAGAGGTCCTCGATCTGCTTTTGTATCGCGGCGCCGTTCTCGGCGATGGTCTCTTCGGTCTGCAGTTTGCGCATCTCGGTCTTTCCCGAGGGGTCGCCGATTTTGGCGGTACCACCACCGATCAGGATGATCGGCTTGTGCCCCGCCCGGGCAAAGTGGATCATCGCCATGATGGGCACCAGATGGCCGGCGTGGAGGCTCGGCCCCGTGGGGTCCACACCGACGTAGGCGGTGACCGGCTCCTTCTCCAGCTGGGCCCCGAGGGCGTCGAAATCGGTGCACTGCTGAAAAAAACCCCGGGCTCTGAGCTCTTGGAGAATCATCTTGGAGGCGCCTCAGGTTCGCCGATAAGCATCGACGGCGGCCCGAATGGTCGGGACGAGCTCTTCGATGGGAACCCTGGACTGTTCCATGGAGTCGCGGTATCGGACCGTCACCGTCCCCTTTTCCATCGTCTCGTAGTCGATGGTTACGCAGAATGGTGTGCCGACTTCGTCCTGTCGTCGATAGCGCCGGCCGATGGCGCCGCTCTGGTCGTAGAAGGTCATAAAGTGGGCTTTGAGGGAGTTCCGAATCTCCTGCGCCTTTTCGGCGAGACCGTCCTTCTTGACCAAGGGAAAGACCGCGACGGTTATCGGAGCCACCAGGGGATGAAGATGGAGAACCGTCCGGACGTCGTTCTCCCCGATCTCCTGCTCCTCGTAGGCGTCTGCCAGGACCATCAACACGCTCCGGGTTAAGCCGGCGGAAGTCTCGATGATATACGGCGCGTAGCGCTCCCGGCTCTGGTCGTCGAGGTATTCCAGGTCCTTTCCGGAGTACTCCATGTGGCGCCTTAGATCGAAGTCGGTCCGGTTGTGAACGCCTTCGAGCTCCTTCCAGCCGAAGGGAAACTCGTATTCGACGTCGAAGGCCGCCTTTGCGTAGTGGGCAAGCTCGTCGGGTCCGTGTTCCCGCCACCGGAGCTTCTCCGGCCGGACACCCAGCCGCTTGTAGTAATCCATCCTCTGTTCCCGCCAAAAGTCGAACCATTTCTGGTCTTCCGACGGATGGACGAAGTACTGCATCTCCATCTGCTCGAACTCGCAGGTCCGGAAGATAAAGTTCTTGGTGACGATCTCGTTCCGGAAGGCCTTCCCGACCTGGGCGATCCCGAAGGGAATGCGGACCCGGGCGGTCTGGAGGACGTTCTTGTAGTTCACGTAGATGCCCTGGGCGGTCTCCGGCCGAAGGTAGACAACCGACCCCGAATCGACGACGGGCCCGAGGTGGGTCTTGAACATAAGGTTGAACTGCTTCGGTTCCGACAACGGGTTCCCGTTGGGACTCGTCATGGTTTCTTGCTGTTCTTCGGTCAGAAGGTCCAGACGGTAACGCTCGTTGGTTACGGTGTCTTCGACCATGACGTCGGAAAAGCTCTCGACGTGCCCCGAAGCTTCCCAGACCCGAGGGTGCATCATAATGGCCGCGTCGAGGCCGACGATATTGTCGTGGAGCTGGGTCATCTCCTTCCACCAGAACGCTTGGATGTTGTTCTTGAGCTCGACACCCATCGGACCGTAGTCCCATGCCGAAGAGAGCCCGCCGTAGATATCCGAGCTCTGGAAGACGAAACCTCGCCGCTTACAGAGGGAGACGATGCTCTCCATAGTCTTCGTATCGTTCGTAACCTGTTCAGCCATCTAGTTCCTCGTTTTTCAGAATCGTCAGGGCGGCGTCTACCCGCCGGAGGGCGGATTCGCTTCCCAAAAGTGCTATCGAGCCGAAGAGGGGCGGCGAGACCTTGGAACCGGTAACAGCGACCCGGAGGGGCGTTAACAGCTGTCCGATCTTGGCATCGATCTCCTCGGCTTTCCGGCGGAAAAGCTCCTCGTTTTCTTCCTGGCTCCGGGAGTCGAAATCGACCAGGAGCTCTCGGGAGAGCTTAAGATACTCGTAGGCTTCGGTGAGGGTCATCTTTTTGCCGAGAAACTCTTCCGGCGGCGCCGTCGGCGGCTCGGTAAGTATAAAGCGAAGGAGGTCCGGGGCATCCGAGAGAAGCTTCAACCGCTCGTGGATCAAGGGGAGTGCTCCCAAAATTGTGTTTTTTTCCGCCTCCGTCGGCGGATCCGAAACCAACTCCGCCTTCACGAGAAAGGGGAGTATCCGCCGGTAGAGCTCCTCCTGGGAGAGCTCCCGGATGTAGTTGCCGTTGAACCACTCGAGCTTCTTGTAGTCGAAGACCGCCGGCGCCTTGTTGATCTTTTCCAGAGAGAAGAGCTCTTCGAGCTCGGACTTGGCAAAGAACTCCCTCTTGTCGTCGTAGGACCAGCCGAGGAGGGTGACGTAGTTTAGAACCGCCTCGGGAAGATAGCCCGCCTTTCGGAACTCCAAGGCCTGGGTGGCGCCGTGGCGTTTGGAGAGCTTCTGCCCGTCCTTCCCGAGGACCATCGGGAGATGGCAGTACTCCGGCGGCTCCCACCCGAAGGCGCGGTAGAGTTGCACGTGGAGTGCCGCCGAGGGCACCCATTCCTGGGCCCGGAGAATGTGGCTTATCTCCATCGAATGATCGTCTATGACGTTGGCAAGGTGGTAGGTCGGAAAGCCGTCGGACTTCAGAAGCACCGGATCCGGCGGGATGTCGGCGTTTTTACGCTTTATCCGACCGAGGACCAGATCTTCGGTCTCCGTGGTGCCCTCGAGGGGCACCTTAAAGCGCACGACCCCGGGGACGCCGTCGGTCCCGTCCCCGGCGGTCGTACCCGGGCCCTTTCCCCTTCTGCGCAGCCCGCATCTCTTCCAGCTCTTCGGCGGTGTCGTAGGCCCAGTAGGCCTTCCCGGCGGCGACAAGCTCGTCGGCGTGCTTCCGGTAGAGCTCTACCCGCTCGGACTGGACGTAGGGCCCGTAGTCGCCGCCGATATCCGGCCCTTCGTCCCAGGAGATCCCGAGCCAGGCAAAGGTCTCGTAGATGTCCTCGAGGGCCCGGGGATCGAAACGCTCCTGGTCCGTATCCTCGATACGGAGGACAAAGGCGCCGCCGGCGCTCCGGGAAAAAAAGTAGTTAAAGAGGGCCGTCCTGACCCCTCCAATGTGCTGGAGTCCCGTCGGGGACGGGGCGTATCGTACTCGTACCTTCATGTTTCCTTGTGTCCGCGCATTGTACCGACGGCCTTAGGCTGCGGTCAAGGCGAGCTCATTCGGGGTGCTGCTCCCTACTGCCGATACCAGGAGAGAAAGTCCGCAATCCCTTCGATCGCCGCCGTTAGGGTCTTGGTGTCCGGAAGAAAGACGATGCGAAAATGATGCTGATCCGCGGCGTGAAAGCCGCTCCCCTGCACCACCAGTACTTTCGTCTCGGTCAAGAGGTCGAAGACGAAGCGAGCGTCGTCGGTAATCCCGAAGCGGCTCGGATCGAGCTTGGGAAACAGATAGAGCGCCCCCTTGGGAAGCGTGCAGCTGACTCCGGGAATATCGTTGAGCATCCGGTGGGCGAGGTTTCGCTGCTCGAAGAGGCGTCCTCCGGGGAGGACGAGCTCGTTGACGCTTTGGTAGCCCCCTAGGGCTGCTTGGATGGCGAACTGAGCCGGTACGTTCGAGCAGAGACGCATGTTGGCCAAAAGATCGAGGCCGTCGCGGTAGTCGGTCCCGAGCATCTTCCGCCCGGAAATAACCATCCACCCCGCCCGGAAGCCGGCGGCTCGGTAGGCCTTCGAGAGCCCGTTGAAGGTAACGCAAAACAGATCGTCGCAGATGGTCGCCAGGCTGACGTGTTCGGCATCGTCGTAGGTAATCTTCTCGTAGATCTCGTCCCCGAAAACGATAAGCCCGTGCTCGTAAGCGGTCTTATGAATCTCTTCGAGCACCTCAAGTGGATAGACGCTTCCCGTCGGGTTATTCGGGTTTATCACGACGATACCCTTGGTCCGGCTGGTAATCTTGCTCCGGATGTCCTCCATGTCCGGGACCCAGTCGGACTCCTCGTCGCAGAGGTAGTGGATCGCCTTGCCCCCGGAAAGGGTTACCGCCGCGGTCCACAACGGGTAATCGGGGGAAGGAACGAGAATTTCGTCTCCGGCGTTCAGAAGTCCCTGCATCGCCATAACGATGAGCTCGCTGACCCCGTTGCCGATGTAGATGTCGTCGATCTCTACCCCGAGGATCCCCTTCTGCTGATAGTCCTGCATGACGGCTTTTCTAGCGCTAAAGAGCCCTTTGCTGTCGCTGTAACCCTGGGCGTTCCGGAGGTTCACGATAACGTCGTGGAAGAGCTCGTCCGGGGCGTCGAAGCCGAAGGGTGCCGGGTTCCCGATGTTCAGCTTAAGGACCTTGAACCCCTCTTCCTCGAGGCGTTGGGCTTCCGAGAGCACGGGGCCCCGGATGTCGTAGAGGACCTCGTCCAATTTATGAGACTTGATGTAGGTTCCAGGTTTAATCGTGTCCGCCACTTTATCCGTCCTTGTTACCGAGAGACTGGGATTATCAGGGTGCCGCGCCGGCTGGGCCGCCGGCAGAGCCGCCGGGACTCTTGGTTTCGAAGGCCCAGGCGGTAGCGTCGTCGATCAGTTTGGAGAGAACCACAATCTGGATATTGCTCCGTTGGCGTTCGACTTCCTTCCGCCAGGAGGCAAGGGTGTAGTCGCCGGTAACGGCTCGAACCGTTTCGAGGACAACGTTTCGGACATCCTGATCCTGGGAGGCGTAGGCGTCGAGAAGGTAGGCCGTCAAAAGACGCAAAATGGGATCCTTTGCCTCGCCGGCGATACTCAGAAGCTCGTTCCGGGCCAACTCCGCCTTTTTTCCGAGCATAAGCGCAAAGGCGTAGCTCCAGCGAACCCAGAGAGGATCCTTCGTCTCTTTCTTGTCCTTCAGCTCCCCGTAGTAGAGCTCCATATCGAGGGGATCATTCTTGAGAAGGTGAGGAACCCCGAGAGCCAGGGAAAAGCGGGGAATGATCCGCGGCTTCTCCGCCCGGAGGAAATCTTCCAACTTCGAAATATCGTCGGTCCTCGAAGAGACGATGTAGGCGTTTATCAGGATCCGGATCCGC
>CAZLDK010000232.1:0-5667 GCA_964558285.1 uncultured Spirochaetaceae bacterium
CCCTCCTACGGTCCCGAAATGCGGGGCGGGACGGCGAACTGCCACGTCCTGGTATCGGACACCCCGATAGGGTCGCCGATCATCTCCAAAGATGCTACCGCGGTGATCGCGATGAACCTTCCGTCGGCCACCAAGTTCCAAAACGAGCTATCTCCCACTGGGCTCCTTCTCTACAACAGCGACCTTATCGAAGACGTCGAGTTCCGAAACGACATAACCACCCTTCCGGTGCCGGCGAATAGCCGTGCCCGGGACGCCGGGAACCCGAAGGCGGCGAACATGGTCATGCTCGGTGCCTACCTCGGCTCCCGAGGGCTCTTCACCCTCGATTCCGTGCTCGACGCGCTAAAGAAAGTATTCGGTGCCGATAAGGCGCACTTTCTCCCGGCAAACGAGAGCGCACTCATAGCCGGGATGGAGCTCGCCGGGAAGGTAGTCAGTCGATGATTACCACGATGCAGGGGATCCTCGACGCGGCCAGAGAGGTCGACGGCGGGCGATTGGCAGTCGCCTGGCCCCAGGACGCGGATACGCTCTCCTCTTGCGCCGAAGCCTATCGTGGAGGCATCGCAGAGCCGTTGCTCCTAGGCGACCGAAGCGGCATTATCGCCGCAGCCGAGGAAGGAGGGGTAGACATCCGGGGCATGGAGATCGTCCCCGTAGAAGATCCCGACTCCGCGGCGACCACAGCCGTCCGCCTTGTCCGCGACGGAGATGCCGACCTCTTGATGAAGGGGCTCCTAGATACCAAGATCCTCCTCAAGGCGGTACTCGGCGAAAAGTCCGGGCTCCGGCGAAACGGAGTTTTGAGCCACGCGGCGGTCTTCGAAGTAGCGGGCTACCCCCGCCTCCTTTTCGTCGCCGACGCCGCAATGATAATTGCGCCGACCCTCGAAGAGAAGCGCGCGATTCTTGAGAATACGGTCGAGGTGGCCCAGGCCCTTGGCCATAGGAGACCGAAGGTGGCGGTGCTCTGCGCCAAGGAAAAGGTCGACCCCAAAATGCCCTGCACCGAGGACGCCGCGGCTCTCGCCGAAATGGATATTCCGGGGTGCGACGTATCCGGACCCCTTGCCCTGGATAACGCGGTCGACCCCAGGGCCGCGGCGCTCAAGGGCATCGCCGGCCCCGTCGCCGGAAGCGCCGACGTCCTTATCCTCCCGGACATCGAGGCGGGCAACATCCTCTACAAAGCCCTCGCCTTTTTGGCGGGAGGAAAGAACGCCGGGATAATCGTAGGAGCGGCGGCTCCCATCGTTCTGACCTCCCGGGCGGATTCGGGCCCTTCGAAGCTGGCGAGCATCGCCCTCGCGGTCGTCCACGCGACGCGGGGCCCCCAGGACGAGAAGCCCTAATAACCCCGCTTCGGGTCGACCTCGGTCAGCAACTCGCGTCCCGAGAGAAACCGCCGGAGGTTCTCGCAGGCTTGCCGGATGCTCGCGGTTACGGCCCGGTCCACAAATCCGGCCAAGTGGGGGGAGGCGACTACGTTTGGTAGCTTGTGGATCGGAAACCGTCCCGGGGCCCCGGTAGTCTCGCCCCCGGCGGGGTAGCTCCACCAGGTATCGATTGCAGCCCCGGCCGGTGCTCCCGCTTGGAGACCTTCGTAGAGGGCCTCCTCGTCGACGATGTCACCCCGGCCCACGTTTACCAGAAGCTTATCCGCCATCCTCCCGAGACGCTCCCTACCGAAGAGCCCGACGGTTTCCGGAGTCGACGGAAGCGCGATCAGCACTATGTCGCTTCTGTCTATCGCCTCGTCCAGGTCGGAGACCATATCGTCGTAAGGTGCCGGGATCTCCGAAGTTCGGCTCCGGCGAAACCCGATAAGGATGGTGTCGAACGCCTTCAGGTAGCGCGCAGCAAAACCACCGATCTCACCGGCGCCGATTATTCCAACCGTCTTTCCGTGAATCGTCTGCCAGGAGTCGTCTACTCCCTGTCGAACCCAAAACCCGTGCCACTTCTCCCTTTCCGCGAGATCGTTATGGAACTCGACGATTCGACCGAAGTAGGCGAAAATCAGCGCGACGCTCCGCTCGGCGACGTACCGGGCGTTTCCGTGGGCGTTCGCCAGACGGATCCCCCGGTTCGCAATCTTTTCCAACGGCAGGTGATCGACACCGGTTATCGGCACGATAATCAATTGCACCTTCCCCGCCCGGTCAATGACGTCCTCTCGCGGAGTAGGCGAAATAACTACGTCGGCATCGGCGAGATGCTCTTCCGCCTCCGGCAACCCGGCGACGAAGGAAACCTGCGGAAACTCATTTTCGAGAGCGGAGAGCTCTTCCTTCCATGTCTTGTTAATCGGCTGGTAGATTACTACGTTCACCCTTGCTACTATACGCGGCGACCATGTCTCCCGCAAGATTCAAGATTATCGTATAGTGCCGCGATGGCAGGGCAACACTCCCCGGTGGGGCAACCGACGCTTCGCAGTCTCTTCTCCTTCGCTCTTCCGATGATCGTCAGCCAGGCGTCGGAAACGGCCATGCTCTTTGTGGACCGCCTCTTTCTGTCGTGGATAGGGACGCTTCACATCGCCGCCTCTATGAGCGGTGGTCTTTCGGCCTTTGCCTTTATCTCCTTCTTCGCGGGGATCGCCGGGTATACCAACGCCATAGTCGCCCAGTACCACGGCGCCCGGCTCCCGGAACGGTGTGTCCAAACCGTCTTTAACGCCGCCTACCTCTCACTCCTGTTCGTCCCGGCTATCCTCCTCCTGATAGGGCCTCTCGGCCACCTCTTCGCCGTCGCCGGCCACTCACCGGAACAGATAGCCCTCGAGCTGCCCTACTTCCGCATACTGATGTTCGGCGGGGCCTTTATGCTTTTTAGGCAGCTTCTTGCCGGGTACTTCCTCGGTATAGGCCGAACCAAGGCCGTCATGGTGGCAAACATCCTCGGGGTCCTTGTCAACATCCCGATTAACTACGTACTCATTTTCGGGCACCTGGGGTTTCCGGCTCTCGGAATCGAGGGTGCCGCACTCGGAACGGTAGCCGGGAGCTTCGTTATCTTTTTGACCTTGGTTCTTTTCTTCGTCAAGGACCGTGCCTTCCGGATCGCCCGAAGTCAGAGACCCCACCTATTCCGTCGGGAGTTGTTCTTGCGAATCGTCCGCTACGGCTTTCCCGTTGGACTCGAGCTCTTCTTAAACGTGTTTTCCTTCAACGTCTTTGTCCAGTTGATGCACTCGATGGGGGCCGACGTCGCCGCGGCTACCACCATAACCTTCAACTACGACATGGTTGCCTTTATACCGATGGTGGGCCTAGGCATCGCCGTCACAGCCCTCGTCGCACAGCAGATGGGCGCCGGAAACCCCGACGGTGCGAAGAGGGCCACCTACCTTGCCCTCCGTGTGGGGTACGGCTACGCCGGCGTGATGATGCTTCTCTTTGTCTTCGCCACCCGCCCCTTGGTCGGCGTCTTCGTTTCGGGTCGTGGCGCCGGCGATCGAGAGCTTATAACCCTCGCCGTGTCGATGCTGCGCCTCGCCGCCGTCTACACTCTCGCCGACGTAACGCAACTGGTATTCTCCGGCGCCCTTCGGGGCGCTGGGGATACTAGAGCGGTTATGATCATTTCCGTCGGAAGCCACTGGTTCTTTGCCGGCTTCGCCGTCGTCGGTATTCGGGCACTTGCTCTTTCCCCCATCCTTATGTGGCTCTTCTTTATTCTCTTCGTTCTCAGCCTGGGGTTGATGATGGCGCTCCGCTTTCGACAAGGACGATGGAGGCACCTTCGGGTCATCGAAGGGCCGGAAACCTCGCCTGAGGTGCATAAGCCAAAAGTCGTAATTGAATCGGAGTGGATGTGAGGTATATTAACCCTATGACGCGAAACGGAACTCTCGTTATTGCCGCCGTGGTTCTTGCGACCGCCCTTGCAACAGGCTGTTCGTCCGGGCCCCCACCGACACTCGTCGACGACGGACGAATCGACTACCAAGTTCAGTCTCGGCGAGTCGAAACAGGCGACTCGCCCTACACTATTCATCGCCTCGCAATTTATCGGGATCAGACCGACGTCGTCGAGCTCGGCGCGATCAGCTACAGCGACGGACGCCCGAACAGTTACGCGCTTTCTGTTCTCTACACCGGCGACGACTGGCGCTTTATGGACGGCAGAATGATCGTCAGAAGCGGCGACACTCTCTTTCGCTTCTCCGAGCCGGTTAGCCGTAAGGGTGGGTACAGCACCCCGGTGGAAGAACGGATTACCGTGGTCTTGTCCCCGGCGGAATTCGAAGAGATAGCCCTCGGAAGAAACGTAGCCCTGGAGTATTTCCCCGGCCTCGTCGTAGAGATCGATTCTCCCGGACGCAGAGCTTCGCGGCGCTTCTTCGAGGAATACGGACCGCGATAGCAGAGCGAGCTTCTCCCCTAGGGGCGTCTTGACCCGCCGGGCCCATTGCCGCAACACTCTAGTAATGCCTCCACACGATCGTTTCGCTCCGGCCGTCCCACCGGTTCTACTTTTGACGGTGATGGTTTTCTTTGCCCTCTTTCCCCGGCTCCTCCTAGCCCCTCTGCTCTTGCGGATATCCGAAGGCCTCGGCATGGACTACCGAGAGGCCTCCTCCTTTTTCGTAACCGCCTCTCTGGGCTTCGTCACTGGGCTCCTCGCCTCCGGTTTCGTGGCTCAACGAGTCGGGCACTTCGCCACGATAGTCGGCTCGACCGCAATCGCCGGCGCCGCGCTCCTATCTGTTGTCGTGGTTCGGGATGCAACCGCCTTCCATATCGTTATGATCATCGTAGGCTTCGCAAACGGACTCTACCCGGGGAGCGGCGTTACCTCGGTTACCACCGTCGTACCGGAGCACCACCGGGGAAAGGCGCTCGCTATCCACGAATCGGGTCCGAACATGGCGTTCATTCTTGCGCCGCTGGTATCGGCCGCCCTGGCGCCCCTCCTCGGCTGGCGCTCTATCTTCTTGCTGACTGGTGTAGTTTCACTTCTGGCGGCCGCCGTTTTTGCCGTTTTCGGTAGCCGGGACACGGGGCGGGCGGAAGCTCCCAACTTTCACAACCTTCGGCTCTTCGCCCACAACCGCACCTATTGGATAGTGGTCTTTCTCTTTGCGGTAGCCGCCTCGGCGGCCGTGGGGGTCTACGCCGTTCTGCCGACCTTCTTGGTGGTCCACCACGATCTCACCGAAACAACGGTCAACACACTGGTCGGACTATCCCGGACCACCGGCTTTGTCGCCATCCTCGCCGCGGGTTTCCTATCCGACCGATTCGGCTTTCGACCCGTCGCCACGATCATCCTCCTTTTTTCCGGCGTAATGACCGCGGGCATCGGCATTGCGTCGGGTTCGCTCCTCATCGCCTTCGTCTTTCTTCAGCCCCTCGTAATCCAGTCCTTCTTTCCCCTCGGGATCTCCGCAGTCGCGGCGATTACCCCGATAGCTGCTCGAAATCTCGGCATCGTCATTCCGATCGTCTTCGCAAACTTCGTCGGTTCCGGGATAACCCCCCGCGTCTTCGGAGCCCTCGCGGACCAAGACCTCTTTGCCGGCGGTTTTATCGGACTTGGAGCTCTCCTCCTCGCTGCGCCCCTCACGCTCCGTTCCGCTTCGGTATAGCTCCTTCTCTCGGCCGGCCTCTTCTGCTATCCTTCAAAAAGGAGTCAATCAAAATGATCTACTGTATC
>CAZLDK010000233.1:0-5561 GCA_964558285.1 uncultured Spirochaetaceae bacterium
AGCCTTCGGTGACCGCGTCCTTCTCCCGGGTCAGATCCTCCAGTGGGGTCACGACAACCTGGCCCAAGAGATGGGCGGCAAGGCGCCGGGCGTCGGGGTTTGCGGGCACCAACAGCTCCGCCAGGGAACCGGGGCGGACCTCCTCTCCCCGGAGTCTCCCGAGGTTCGGGAGGGGAATCGCCCCGACCTCCGCCGGGAGGCTGTCATAGATCGCCAGGGCCCGCTGGAAATCTTCTTTGGAGACCAGGACGGAAAAGCGGTGCCGGCCGAGGCGGCTTTCGAGGACCTCCTGCTTTGCCTCGTCGGCTACCTCCACCAGCTCCCCGAAGAGCTCGCTCTCGATGCCGGCTTCCTTCAAGGCGCCCCGGAGGGTCTCGAGCTCCGGCGGATAGCGAAGGAGCCCCTTCTCCAGGCCCTGCCGCTCCTCCTTGAGCACCTCGAGCTTACTCTTGAGCTCCCCCTGGCGCAGCTCTTCGGCCGCCGCCTCGAGGCTCAGGCGGTGGATCTCCGCCGCGACAATCTCCGACTCGGGTGCCGGATCCTCGACCTTCCGTCCGAGAAGCTCTTTCAGCTCCGCCGCGGCCGCATCCCGGCGGCGGAGGCGCTCCTGTTCGGTTGTCTTGCGCTGAACCAGGTCGTCCCGGTCGCGCTTGATGCGGTCGTAGGCCTGCTTGGTCTCGTCCCGGGCCAGGGAGATTCGTAGCTCGTCCCGCTGCGCCGAGAGCCGCTGTTTACGCTCTGTGGCCTCCTCGATCTTGGCCGAAAGCTCAGCAAAGTTTCCCTCGCTCTCCCTCAGGCGGGAGCGGCTCTGCTCCAGACTGAGGCGCTCCCGCTCCACGAAGAGACGCAGCCTCAGGTACTCCTGCCGCCGGATCTGTCCCAATATCTGAAGGAGGGCGTCCCGCTTGCGGCTCACATCCTCCAAGAGGACGATCCGCTCCTCCATCGCCGCCGCCTCCCGCTCGGCGGCCCGGTAGTTCTCCAGGTTCTCCTTCATGGCGCCGACGTCCACGGTGCGCTCCTCGAGGATGTAGTTGCAGACGAAGTCGTGGACCGAGGTGAAGGGCGTAAAGTTTACCGACCGGACCAGGGCCTCCAGGTAGGGGTTGTGCTCCCCCGTCCGGCGGTAGATCCCCAACAGATGCGTAAGGCGGTTGTTGTATTCCCCCTTCGTGGCGCAGACCCGGCCCCCGGCGGATTTAATCGCCTCCCGAAACCGACCAGGCTCGAGGAATCGATCCTCCTCGTAGACGCGTACATCGTCGAGGCTCGCGTCGCTTAAGATCCAGGCCTTCTCTCGGCACTCTCCCTCGGCGAAGGATTCCACCATGATTCCGGCGCATGCCCGCCGGCCGGATCCGTCGAACTCGAGGATTACGTGGGAGAGGCACTCCTGCCGGAGGTAGTCCAACTCGTCGGCGCCCACCTTCGCCCGGGTGTAGCTCTCGAGGGTCCGGGCGGTGCGACGGTCGGTGGCCGCGGCGTTGAAGCGGATGCGCTGTACCTTGGCGACCAGGGCGTACTGCAGCGCGTCGATGATGGTGCTCTTACCGCTTCCGTTGTCCCCGGCAAGGAGGCTCATCATGCCGAAGTCGACGGTGACGTCGGAGAAAAAGTGCCAGTTTACCAACCGCATCCGGGAGAGGAGCATCATAGATCATCCTCCTCGGGCTCCTCTTCGGAGCCCTGGTTGTAGGTGTCGATCCGCTTCGCGATCTCCTCCAGGGAGACCCCGTCGAGGACGAAGGGAATGCTCGGAAAGAGGATCACCGTCGCTTCCGGATCATCCTCGGAGCCGACGACCTGGATAAGCCGGAGCGCCTGGAAGCGCCGGAGGAGGGAGACGAAGGGTGTCTTCTTGTAGGCGATGTCCGCCACCGTCCGCAGCCGGTCCTGGATCTCCTCCTGCCGGACGGTGCGCTCACCGTGGATCGCCAGCTCTCCGGTCTTCTCCTCGTAGAGCAGCCGGAGCACCAGGAGAAAGACGCTCTCGTCCTTCTTTAGCTGAAGCCGGGCCGACGGGGGGCCCTGGAAGGAGATGACCCCGAGGTGCTCGTCCTTCCGAAGGCTCCAGCCGGCAAGCTCCAGGTAGGCGTCGACTATCTCGGTGTTGGCCGCGGCGAAGCGATAGGCCCGGCCGTGGGACTCCAGGGAGCGGATCAGAAAGCTTTCGGTCAGAAGCAAATGAAGGGCAATGCGAAAGCTCTCCCGGTCTGTCTCCGAGAGCTTTTGGTAGCGCAACAGGCGCTCATCCACTGGGGAACCTCCGGACAAAAGTATGATCTAGAAAACGAAAAGAGCCGACGCTCTGCATCGTGTCTCCCCACTCGACCTGGTAGGGAAAGCTCTCGCCGCGGCCTTCGGCGTAGGCCCCGGCGTAGAGGAGCTTGATGTAGCTGTCGAGGTCCGTGACCAGGGCTCCGGCCCGGGCGCGGTCCCCGGGGTTCGGCGCCGCCCCGGCGAGGAAGCCGGCGATCTTCACCGGGCTCAGCTGCCGCCGGGCCCGCAAGACCAGCTCCCGCTCGACGATCTCGGCGTCCGGCGGCTCGTCGCTCTGTCGTAGCAGTCCGGCCTCGGTTACCGATCGTCGGCGCCGGGTGTAGAGGGAGTCCCCGGTGAGGGAGCGGAGCCGCAGGATGGTGTGTACCAGGCGTTCGGGCCCCGCCTCGGGAGGATAGCTTCCCTCGGCCCATCCCCGGACGATGGTGGCAATCCGGGCCCCGAGGCCCCGGTCGGCGTGGATCTGGGTGCGGATGCGCTCGGTGGAGAGGCGGGAATAGCGCCGGTTGCGGTCGTCGATGCGCTCCAAGAGGGGGTCGATGGATTGTAGATCGTCCTTTATCTCCACCAGCATCCGGCGTAGCTCCTCCCGGGCCGCCTCGGTGGAGCTGCGCTTGATCACCGACAGCCGTTCGGCGGTACGGGCTATCCACTCTTCGTTCTTCAAGAAGTCGGCAATCCGCCGGTTGATCCGGGGCCGGTAGCGCGACAGATTGTCCGAGGTCTTCAGACGGGTGTAGGCCCGGTCGACGACCTCGTGCATGTAGAGGTCGTAGTGGGCGTGGAGGAGCTCCGGGACCGTCGCGTCCCGGGAAAAGATGCGTTGTAGATGCCCCCGGATGTTCTGGTCCAAGAGCTTAAGCGACTCCAAAAGTAGCCTTGTGTGCCGGTGGGCGATGAGCACCGCGTGCTCTCCGCTGTCCTCCGCGGCGTCGCTGCCCAAGGATGAATAGATGGCCACCACGTGGCTTTCGTACTCCACCGAGGTCCCGTGGCTTACCTGGTGAAGCGCCTCCAGGAAGGGCCGGGCGGTGTCACGCAAGTTGATGACCCGGGAGAAATCGAGAAGCTCTTCTTCCTCCATCCAGCCGAAGGAACACAGCCGCCGCAGAAAGCGCTGCGCCGCGGCCCGGGGCCCGGCGTCTGCCTCTTCGGTGGAAGTTTCTCCGGAGCCCTCCCGGGAGGCGGCCGCCTCGTCGTCCAGCTCCCCGGGGTCGACGGAGGCCAAATAGTCGGCAAAGGCATCGACCACCACCGGACGCTCGACCCCGGAGTGATACTCCAGGAAGAGTTCGTAGTAACGCAAGAGAAGCTCGGCGTAGTGCCGCCGGTTCGGGGACGCGAGAGGGGAGAAGAAGCCTTCCGGAAGATAGTCGAACACGGTAGCCATGGGCCTTCACCTTAGTATAACGGGCGCAAGTGGCCCAGAGCTTCAGGAGAGGGGAAAAAAAAGGAGCCTAGGCGCCCAGGGGCACTCACGCGCCTGCGGGCGTCTAGGCGCCGGCGGCGCTCTTCGCGGCAGACATTGAAGGGTATCGACAGGTGTTTGAATCGATCCATGGGTTTACCAGTCCCCTTTCGGGATGCCCCGGTGCGTGATAGTATCGGGTCATGGGGCAGGCACTGCGAAAGACCGGCGCGCATTATACCTACGGGGACTATCGACGGTGGCCGCCACAGGAGCGGTGGGAGCTCATCGAAGGGACGGCGTGGAACATGTCTCCTGCACCCAGCCGTGCGCACCAGGCGATACTTGGGCGATTACACCTGGTTTTCGGGGAGTGGCTCAAGGACAAGCCGTGCCATGTGTACATCGCTCCCTTTGATGTCCAGTTGCCGTCCCATCCGGATCAGGCGGAAGACAAGGTAGACACCGTGGTGCAGCCGGATTTGAGTGTGTTCTGCGATCCTGAGCGCCTGACCGATGCGGGCGCCCGAGGCGCCCCGGATATGGTAGTGGAAATCCTCTCACCCTGGACCAGCAAGAAGGACCTGAACGATAAGTTCTCGCTGTACGAGAGGCACGGTGTACGCGAATACTGGGTGGTGGATCCCGCCGGAAGTGTTCAGGTGTACCGATTGAACGAGAACGGCCACTACGACGACCCGGAGATAGTCGTCAAAACGGGATCCGTGGCGTCCGCCGTGCTGGAGGGGCTGCGGGTGGATGTGGAGGGGTTGTTCACCCTTTGATTGCCCCCCGTCAGGTGACTCGCCGGGAGCGTCACCGCTGTACGGATGAGACGCCACCACCGATCGTAACGCCCAGGGATGAATCCGAAACGATGATCGAGAGCGACTCCCCTTCCGAGCCCAAGCGCAAAAGGGCAGTTCAAGCCGATATTACACGAACACGGTAGCCATGGGCCTTCACCTTAATACAACGGGTGCACGTGGCCCAGGGGCACTCACGCGCCCTCGGCCTCGATTATCCTCTGCGCATCCTCGATCCGCGGAAGCCTTTCGGGGTCGAGCCAGTCGCGCCGGAGGAAGAAGCCGGCTACCACCGCGGAGTCTATGGTGTCGGCGCCGTCGGCGTATTCAACGAGCTCCTCGTTGTCCAGGCGGTAGAAGCGGTGGGCCAGGGTCTCGGGATCGAGGACCCAGTACTCGCGGACGCCGTGCTGCTCGTATTCGGCAAACTTCGGCCCGATATCCCGGTCGGCGGTCCGGGGGCTCAGGACCTCAACCACCAGATCCGGCGCTCCCGCCAGGTGGGTCGGTTGGATGGCCTGTTCCCGCCCGGCGCGGTAGAAGGCCAGGTCCGGCAGGAAGACGTTACGCCCGCTCAACCGGACGGCCACCACCTCCCGGTAGAGCATCCCGAGCTCGTGACGGTCGATGTAGGAGCCCAACAGTCGATCGACAAAGTTCAAGAGGTCGGCGTGGCGAATGGAAACCGGTGAATGCATAAAGATCTCCCCGTCGATAAGGTCGGCATGCCGCCCGGGCTCCAACCATTCGAGAAAATCCGCCGCGGTGAGTAGTTGCTTTTCCAGGTCCGCAGCCGCGGACACACGCGTGGGCATAGTAGAAGTATAGGCCCCGGGGTGCGGATGTGGTCAATAGCGGCGACACCCGCAGGCTCTCCGCGCCGAGAGCATGCGGTCAAAGGGGTCCACCTCAGAGACTCCAGGGGGACAAGCCGGACGGCGCATCCCCGCAGGAAGCCGAGGCGGAGCGGCACTCGTATGTCGATGAGCACGGTTGGCCGGTCCTAAAGCCCTCGCAAACGGACCCCACGGTCGTCACCAATGACTTCGTCAACCGGATTCCTGCGG
>CAZLDK010000234.1:0-5521 GCA_964558285.1 uncultured Spirochaetaceae bacterium
AGACCGGGCGGCGGGCGCACCTGAATTTCGGCCACAGCATCGGCCACGCCATCGGCATGCAAACGATCGCCGAGTTTGTGGGCAACAACACCATACGGCAGATGCTCATCGACATGAACGTCGACTACGCCCAAGGTTTCGCCATTTCGAGACCAGAACCACTGGAGCGGGTGGGGCAACTTCAGCGACAATAGGGCCATGGAAGGCCCTGGTCCCGAGGTTTCTCCCAAAGTCTTGTTCCTCGGCGGCATAAAACACAGCGGAAAGTCTACACTCGGCCGGCTCCTCGCGGAGGAGGCCGGCGTCACATTCTACGACAGCGACGACCTGACGGTTGAGGCCGCCCGGGGGCGGGGCCTCGAAGTATCTACTGCCCGGGAGGTCTACCGCCTCGTGGGCCCCGCGGGTTTCAAGCGCTACGAAGCCGAAGCGCTGTCGAAGCAGGCGGAGTCGGCCCCGGATCCCCGGCGCGCCGGACCGGGCGCCGCCGAGAGCCCCGGCGCGCCGATCCGAATGGTCCTAGCCCTCGGGGGAGGAGCTGCGGATAACCCCGGTGCTCTGGAAGTGATAGACCGAAATGGGTATCTTATCTACCTGCACGTGGACGCCGACGTACTCTACGAACGGATTATGCGTCGAGGCAAACCGGCGTTTCTTACTTCGGAGCGGCCCTACGAGGAGTTCCGGGGGCTCTTTGAGCGTCGGGACACTGCGTACAGGAACAGAGCTCGCCTAGTTATCGAGTTAACGGGGCTCGGAATCGCCGAGGCTCTAGATAAAACTCAGAGCGAAATCAGGAGGCATATCCCTGGCTGGAAGTAGTTTTGGTCACCTTTTTCGTATTACCACCTTCGGCGAATCCCACGGGGGCGCCGTAGGTGTCGTCGTCGACGGCGCCACACCGGGAACAGAAATTTCGGTCGAAGAAGTTCAGAGGCAGCTCGACCGACGAAAACCGGGCCAGTCTTCGATAACCACCCCCAGAAAAGAGCCCGACACAGTATCGATCCTCTCCGGGGTCTTCGAGGGGAAGACCACCGGAACGCCGATCCTGATGATTCTCTACAACTCCGACGCAGATCCGTCGGCGTACGACGACATAAAACAGCTTTTCCGGCCGGGACACGCGGACTACACCTACCTAAAGAAGTACGGCATCCGAGACTGGCGGGGAAGCGGACGGGCGTCCGGGCGGGAAACCGCCGGCCGCGTCGCTTCCGGGGCTATTGCCCGAAAGCTTATCGAGGGCAGGGGTGTAACCGTAACTGCGTACACGAAAGCCGCGGCCGGGATCGCTTGCGAGAAGATCGACCTCGACGCGATCGAGAAGAACCCCTTGCGAGCCTGCGACCCCGAGGCCGCGGAAAGGATACTCGAGAAGATTTCCGCTCTCAAAGAAGCTCAAGATTCGGTCGGAGGAATTGTCGAATGCCGCATCCAGGGGGTGGCCGTCGGACTAGGGGAGCCGGTGTTCGATAAGCTCGACGCGGAACTCGCCCACGCGATGCTCTCGATCGGGTCGGTTAAGGGCATTGAGTTCGGTGCGGGCTTCAGAGTTGCCGGGATGACCGGAAGCGAGCACAACGATCAGATGGGAACAAGCGGGTTTCTGACGAACAACGCCGGGGGCATTGTCGGAGGAATCTCTACCGGAGAGGAGATCGTCTTTCGAGTCGCCGTAAAGCCGACATCGTCTATCGCTCGGCCCCAACAGACGATCGACCTCGAAGGTACCGAACGCACCATTCGAACCGAGGGACGCCACGACGCGTGTATCTGCCCCCGGATCGTTCCGGTGGTCGAAGCGATGGCCTGCCTGGTGCTCGAAGATCACTACAAGCGCCAGGCGGCCCTTCACTCCTAACGTGGGATCGTGACGCTGGAGTTACTCCTCTTCCGGGGAGAACTCGTCTTTACTCGCACCGCACATTGGACAGACCCAATCCTCGGGTATCGATGCAAAGGGGGTTCCGGCTTCGACTCCGTTGTCCGGGTCACCCTCTTCGGGGTCGTAGATATATCCACATACTTCACAGACGTAGCGCTGCATTTCGCACCTCGCTCTTTCTCTTTGATTTACTCTAATATCGCAGATCTTCTAGGGCAGAATCAAGGGCGCCCTGCTGCCTCAGGACAGGATGGATGCCGTAGCGGGTTAGAGAAAAATCGAAAGCGGTCGGATCCTCGGGTCGCAGGATCCGGAGCCAGGCGGTAATCTCTTCGCTTGCCCTTCTATCCGCGGTTCTGCGATTAGTCATCCCAAGAAGCTGAGCCGCCCGCAGAAGGTGGGTATCCACGGGGACCGCGAGCTCCCGGGGACTCAGGCAGGTCCATCCGCCGGGGTCGATTTGGTCCCGGCGAACCATCCACCGCAGAAAGAGGTTGAGCCGCTTGGAAGCACCGCCCTTTTCGACCCTGGGAAGGAGAATAGAAAGGGGCCCTCCGGCTGCAGCGGAGAGGGTGCCGGAAAAGCGCCCCGCCGCGGTCCAGACCGGCTCCCCGGGAGAGACGCCCTCGGCGAAACAGGCCTCGAGGCTTCCGTACCGAGTGAGCACTCGACCGATGCCGGAAAGAAAATTGGTCAGCTCCCTGTTGCCGAAGAATCGATACTTAACGTCTCCCAGACAGAGTGAGATTTCTCTCTTAGAAAGCTCTTGGAGACTCCGGCTAGGAGACGGAAAAGAACCAAGAACCCGGCGGCAAATATCGAGTATCGCGCCGACCCGCCCGAGAGCGAGAGAGGAACAGATGATCGCCGCGACCTCCCGGTCCCCGGGGTCCGCGTGCATCCAAACAAGCTCGAGGGGATCCGGCGAGAGAAAATCCCGGTTGTGGTAGCGATCGAAGGTTGTCAGGACAAGCCGTTGCTGTGGCGAAGGCACCATGCCACCCGGCATATGCTAGGACACCGGGCTATCCGGCTCGTCCTTGGATATCTCACCCCGGCGGGGAACAAGGAGCCAGCCACCGAGAAGAACGAGTATGAGGGGCCACCACGCCGCCACCACCTCGGAGAAACTTGCCGCTACGATATCGAAGCTGAAGAGAAGAAAGACGCCGGACATAAGGAGGAATACCAGGCCTGGGATGCGGTAGCTAGGCCGTTTTTTGACCGGCTGAGCGTAGGAGAAGCTGATGAGAACCAGTCCCGTCAAGCTCACGAAACCGGGCCATCCCCGGGAGAGCTCGACGTGGGCGAAGCCACCGAGAAAGAGCAACGCCGCAACGCCGCCGGCAACGAGGAGAAACCCGGAAAAGAGATATCCCTCCCGAGCTTTGCCTACTAGGACGTAGAAGAGTTGGACGGCTCCGATAAGGATAAGGGGCACCGGCCAGAAGGCACTGACGATGTTCAAGAGACCGCTCGTCCAGGGCAGAAAGAGAGCACCGAGAATCATCAGGACAATCGCGGGAACCAGAGGGCGCTTCGGCAAGAGTTGCTTCATTCGGATAGAGGCTATCAGACTTCCGAGAGTCGTGGGAAGTATTCACAAGCGGCGCCGGGCCCTTTACAATCCCAAACGTGAATATACCATTTCGCCGAAAGCGCTCGGTTGTTCTGTTATTGAGCGTGATGGCTTTAGTTTTCGCGGCGATTGGCTGCGGTTCCGGGGATGACTACTTCTTAGTCGGAACAGAAGAGCAGCAGAATCAGTTGGAAGATCTCTTCGAGATCCTCGAGGCAACGGAGGACTACGGCGAGCGAGTCGTCATTGTCGAGCAGATTGCCGGCCACCTCCGGCGGGCCGGCTTTCCCGACCGTATGCGGGTCTTCGTGACCCGGGAGGTCGAAACTCATTCCGAAAGCCCTTTCAACGCATACCTCCTACTCTTGGCTGCCCAGAGTTTCGGGACAGAGACCCCGGAAATGGCTCGTCACTACTACGCCCGCCTCTTGGCAAACTACCCTGACGTTACTGTCCGGGGGAACTCGGTCCACTTTGTCGCCCTCCGAGAGCTGGTGGAGCAGACCGAGGATCCGGAAGCGCGAATACGCTACTACGAAGAGTTGATCGATCGTTTTCCGAACCGGATAGAGCTCGGCCGAAGCTACTACTACGTTGCCAAAAGCTACGAGGAGCTCGGTGAATGGGATAGCGCCTTCGAAGCGTACAAAGAGTTTCTGCGGTATCCAGAGACGCGGATCGCGGGCTATCCCAACGCACGCCTGGAGATCGCCGCAGCGGTAAATTTCTACGATTCGGCTAAGGACTGGACGATGGAGAGCCTCGAGTCCCTCGTTCTTAACATAAAGGATGCTCTCTACCGGAAAGATGTCGCCAAGCTCCTGCGCTACCGCGCCAAGGAGAACTTCTTCGCAATGTCCTGGGAACAGCAGGAGTTCGACTTTAACAGCCAGCTTACCTTCAACCTCGGCATCTTCCTCGCTCGATCACCCCGGATACAATACGCGTCGGCAATTTCTCTCAACTCGAACGCTCGAGAGGCCTACCTGCGGACCTGGGGGTGGTCCTACCGGATAAACACCTGGTACCTCTACTTCCGCCGGGTGGATTTCCCCGCCGATCCGTCGATCCACGGAACCTGGGAGTGGGCAGGCGTTTTCTTTGGTGAAGCGCTCTAGGAACCGATACTCTAGGCGATGAAACGCGGGCTCGTTGTTATTTGTGCTACCCTTCTCTCCGGCCTTCCCCTTGCCGCCCAGTCGGTCCCCGCATCCCCAGACGCCCTCCGGTCTTCGGGAACCCTCGATTGGGAGCTGGGCACCCTGGAGCTCTCGGTCAGCGCACCCCTAAACCCCCGAAGCCGAAACGCCCCGGCAGAGCCACACTACCGAGAGGAGGCGATTCTCCGATGGCTGCCCTCTCTCGTCGAGGAAGTGCTGTCGACCGTTCTTCTCGACTCCTCTCGAACCGTCGGCGACGTCTTCGAATCCCATCCGGATACTATCGGCAAGATCCACGACGTCGCCGACGGCATAGTACCTTCCTACAGTCGAGTTGCGGAGGACCTTTCCAGAATCGAGGTGTCTTTTTCGCTACCCCTCTACCCTTCGGTACTAGAGGCGGTACACAACCCATCTGCCCCTCGTCCCCTTCCCCGGGTCCTCGGGTGGCAGGCAACTGACGAGTTCAGCGGCGTAGTGATACTCGCCCGAAGCCCGTTGCCCCTCCGGGGCGAGGATGGTGAAGCGCTTCTTCGCCCGGCTTTGCTGCCCAAAGTGATGGATACGGCTCTGAACCCCGTTCTGACCGCGGAGCACATCGTCCCAGACGTGTTTAGCGAGCGAGGAGTGGTCTCCTACACTACATCCCTAGACCCTGAAGAGTGGGAAGACGTGGTTGGCTCATCGCCGCTACGGATCCTAGCCCGGGAGGCCTTCGGCATCAACCGGACGGACCTAATAATCAACCAGCAGGATGCGGCGAGGCTCCTTTCCACCGAAGCGAACCGGAGGATGCTAGCGGCAGGACGTGTTTTGGTTGTTCTAAGCCCTGATGCTCTTGACGTATCAACATCCCTGTTGATACATCAGCCTTAGATCCCGGCAGGCGAAGCC
>CAZLDK010000235.1:0-5514 GCA_964558285.1 uncultured Spirochaetaceae bacterium
GATAGCTCGGGAGCCTCCAGCGTCGGTTCGGGGGGCGGCAATTCGGGTGCCACCGTCCTCGGCGCCCTGGCCTCCTTCTCCCGGGAACCGGACGTCGGTCGCATCCACCGCCACAACCGACGCCACAGCGCCCGGCTCTCGGTGCTGACCGACCGTAAGGCGGCGGGAGATACCGCAATAGCCCTCCGGCAGACCCTCGGCGGCCTCGACCTGCCCCGGGGCGCTTCGGTTACCGTAGACGCAGACGCCGGCGAGCGGGAGACCGAACGGCGGAGCCTCCTCCTCATGGGGGCCTTGAGCCTCTTCTTGGTGCTCGTCACCATACTGGCCGCCTTCGAGTCCCTCCGGGCGGTTGGGTTCTGTCTGTTGCAGCTCCCACTCTCCTGGCTGCCCCCGGCGCTCTTTTTGGCGGCCACCGGTAGCGCCTTGACGCCGGCTGTTGCCCTTGGCCTCGTGGTTACGACGGGAGTCGCAGTAAACAACACGATCCTGGTTTGGGAGGGCCTTGGGAAAGGCGGCGCCTTGGTGGCCTTGTGGCGGGTTCTCAGACCGATGGCCGGCGCCACCGCGACGACGATAGTCGGCGTCGTCCCCTTAGCCTTTGGAGGGGCGGCTACGCTCCTCGGCAGCGTGGCCACGATCCTGATTCTAGGAACCGGGGGATCCTTCCTGGCCCTCTGCGCCACGCTACCGGGCTCCGGCGGCCCGGCGGAAAAGAACTAGGGATTAAGCCGGTCGATAATCCGAAGCCCTTCGAGGGTCAACCAGGGGTCGATGGCGTCGATCTCCAGAATCTCTTTGGCAAAGGCCCCCGAGAGTCCCCCGGTCGCGACCACGGCGACCTCTCCGCCGAGCTCCGCCTTCATCTTCTGAAGAATCCGGTCCACCAGCCCGGTGTAGCCGATAACGATGCCCGACTGGAGGGCGTGGATCGTATTCTCCCCGATGGAGGACTCCGGCAGAACCAGCTCGACGTCCGGCAGCTGGGCGGTGTGGAGCGAGAGCGCCCGGGAGGCCGTCTTGAGCCCCGGGGCGATCGCGGCCCCGCGAAAAACGCCGAAGTCGTCTACCGCCGTGAAAGTGAGGGCGGTCCCGAAGTCGACGGTAATGCAGGCACCGCCGTAGCGGTCGTAGGCGGCTACGGCGTTTGCGATAAGGTCGGACCCGACCTCCTCCGGGTTCGGGGTCTCCAATCGGACGTTCAGCTTGATAAAGGGAGTGACCGTCAAAAGCGGCGCTTCCGAGAGAAAGCGGATCGCCTCCAGAAGCGTCTCGGTGAGGGAGGGGACGACGCTCGAAACGACGACGCGGGTAATCCCGGCGGGGACGATACCCCGGGCGTCGAAGAGCCCTTTTAGGGTCAGTAAGTATTCGTCGGGCATCTTGTCCGGATCCGTCTGGATGCGAAAATGCGCCTCCATGGTATCGCCTGCGAAGAGTCCCAAGACGATGTTGGTGTTTCCGATATCGACTGCGAGTAGCATGGGCTAACTGTAGCGCACCTCCTGGGAGCCCTTCCAGTCCACGGTGGTCCGACGACGCCGATTACGACTATACTGGGAGCGGTGTACAGCGAGGCAGCACGAGATTTTGTCAGCGACGTGGCGGCGGCCTACCGAAGCAGTCCGATCGAGGCCACCCTCTTCGTTCTGCTTATCCTCGGGGGCATCGGCGTCTTAGTCTACTACGCGGTCCGTGAGAACAGAAGGTTCCGGGCCGAACGGCTCCGCCGGGCACAGGAGATCTACGCCGATCAGGTTGCCGCTCTCGAGATAACTCCCTCCTGGCAGGACGCCCTGGAGAAGATGGCCTCCTACCTCGACGAGCCGAAGGAGAAATACCTTCTTCTGGAAAACGAGGGTCTCTTCAATCGGACGGCCTCCAAGGCAATCGCCGACGGTTCGGTCCAACCGGATACCGTCAGCGCTTTGCGGGTACGCCTCGGGTTCCGAAAGAATCCAAACAGTAGGATCTCCTCAACCGCGAGTATTCCCGAAGGCACCACCGTCTACTTGCGGCTCTCGAAGCAGGATGCCCCGATCCGGGGCACGGTCCTCGCCCACGCGCCCCACAGTTTCCGGGTAGAGGTCGGCTCCGGGGCCCCGTCGATAACTCAAGGGCGAAGCATCGAGGTGTTCTATCAGAATGCGGCGGGAATCTTTCGTATCGCGACGCTGGTGCAGAAACGGGAGGGTTCCCTCGTCTGGCTCCGGCATTCGGAGGAGTTGAGCCACAAGCAGCAGCGACTCTTTTTTCGGCGCGCCTACCGGGAACCGGTAGTCGTCAAGCCGGTACAGGGAAGCTTCGACCCGCTCAAGACAACCTTTGTGGATCTTGGAGGCGGCGGCGCGAGCCTGCGAAACGAGAGGAACGATTTCCACGTCGGAGACATTCTCGAGTTGGAGTTTGCGTCGACCGACGGCCAACCCCTCCGGGTCTTTGCGGAGGTCCTTCGTCTGTCGAACGAGGGAAAGATTGCCCACACGAAGTTCGTCTCGATTAGAGAGCAGGTCCGGGACAAAATCTACAATACGATCTTCCGTGCCCCGGCGAAGAAGCCTAGGAGACCCGTCCGGTCGCAGCAGAACGCAGGGCAGTCCGAATCGACGCCAACAACTCCGCCGACTTAACGGGCTTGGTCACCACACCGTCGATGCCCGCCTCGAGTATCCGTTCGCTGCCGACACCGAGGCTGTGAGCCGTCAGGGCGACTATCCGCTGACGCGGGCGGCCGGTTTCCCCCTCGAATCCGCGGATGGCTGCGACAACCTCGCTGCCGCAGAGGTCCGGCATCTCGACATCCAGGAGCACCGCGTCGAAGAGCTCGTTCTTCATCATTCGTACCGCGTCGCTTCCGCTGTTGGCACAGGTGACCGCAATACCACCCTGCTCCAGGATGTGGCGGAACACCAGCTCGTTGATCCGGTTGTCTTCGGCAAGAAGCACGTGTTTCGGCATCTCATCCCAAAGGAAATCCTTCGTACTCTGGTCCGGCGCAGAGGCATCGACGGTAAAGCGAAAAATCGCGCCGCCGCCGGAACCGGTTTCGACCCAGATCGTCCCTCCGAGAAGTCGCACGAGACGCTTCGCCAGAGCCAAGCCGATACCGGTGCCGGCATCCGACCGGCCGTAGGAGCTATCGAGGCGGCTAAAGGGCTCGAAGACTCGCTCCCGATCCCCCGTCGGCACTCCGACGCCCGTGTCGGCTACCGACAGTTCCAGCGAGTAGACGCTGTCCGGTGCCCGAGTTTCTGCCGAGAGAACTACGCCCCCGGTAGGGGTAAACTTTAGGGCGTTATCCAGAAGATGCTCGAGAATTCTCGTGAGCTTGTCGACGTCGACGCGAACCCGGGGGGGAACGTCTCTCCCGACCCGGACAGAAAGCTCTAGCCCCCGGGAATGGGCGCGGTTGGCGAACCGGGAAAGGAGCTTCCGGAGAAACTCGTCGAGGTTGATCTCGGATTCGACTATCTCCGGGGTGGTCGTCTCCGCTGAGGAAAAATCGAGAATCTGAGTAAGAACGGCGGTGAGGTGGCTCGACGTTTCTCGGAGGAGCCTGAGGTGCCCGAGCTGATGAGTGTCCTCGACCTCTTCGATCAAGATATCTACCAGGCCGGAGATTCCGGTCAGTGGAGTTCGCAGCTCGTGGCTCATACTGCTCAGAAACTCGGTCTTGGCGCGGCTCGCCTCTTCGGCACGCTCGAGTGCCTCCGCGAGACGTTCCCGCGCCACCTGACACTCGGTAACGTCTCGTTTGACGGCTACGACATGCGAGATATCTCCGTCGGCTCCCCGGAACGGCAGAATATCGGCCACCTCGGAATAACGCCTTCCGTCTTTCGCCTCGGTCTCGAGAGCTCCGTGCCATACCCGGCCGGCGAGCACCGTATCCCAGAGCTCGTCGCAGAACCGTGAATCGCAATCACCCAGGGCGATTGCCCGACAGTCTTTACCGAGAAGCTCCTCCCGGGCGTAGCCGGTAGCTTCCACAAGGTGTTGGTTTACGTACTCGATCGTTCCGTCGAGCTCGGTTATCATAACCGCGATAGGCAGCCGGTCGACAATCCAGCGAAAATCCAGCTGTTCTGTTGCTTCTTCTTTTGCGCTCATTGGATGGATCTAACTGTATCCCATAAACTCCATTATTTCAATTACTTTAGAGGTTGACGGGACTTTTTTCCCTCCGTAGTTTCCACCAATGGCTACCGTCTCCTTTCCCGACGACTTCCTCTGGGGCGTCAGTACCTCCGCGTATCAGATCGAGGGCGCCTGGCAAGAGGGCGGCAAAGGTCCTTCCATTTGGGACCGGTTCACTCGGCGCCGGGGGGTCATCCGAGATGGAAGTGACGGCGATGTGGCCTGCGACCATTACCACCGTTGGCAGGAAGACTTAGAGCTGATCGACGGGCTCGGTTGCGGCTCCTATCGCTTTTCGATCAGCTGGCCCAGGGTGCTTCCCGATGGACGGGGCCGGGTGAATGGACCGGGGGTGGACTTCTACGACCGCCTGGTGGACGGCCTCCTTGCCCGGGGCATAGATCCCATGGTTACGCTCTACCACTGGGACCTGCCCGAAAGCCTGGAGACCGAGGGAGGCTGGACCAACCGCCGAACCGTCCGGGACTTCGTCGAATTTACCCGGGTGGTGGTGAGCCGCCTCGGGGACCGGGTTTCCAACTGGATTACGATAAACGAACCGCTGTCGGTGGTCGGCGCCGGCTATCTCGCAGGAGCCCACGCCCCGGGGCGCCGAAACGTAATCGCCGCCCTTCGGGCGCTCCATCACCTGCTCTTGGCCCACGGTCAGGGGGTAGCGGCCATCAAGGAGCTGCGCCCGAACGCCCGGGTGGGTATCGCGAACGCCTTTTCACCGGTCTATCCGTTCCACAGGAAGGACGTTAGAGTCGCGACTCGGGTGAGCGCCGCCTTGAACCGGCTCTGTATGGACCCGATTCTCCTCGGTCACTACCCAAAGGAGCTCGAAGGCCTTGTCTGGCTTATCAATCGGGGGATCCGCCCCGGCGATTTCGACCTGATGTCGACACCCTTCGACTTCGTCGGAGTAAACCACTACTCCCGCTACATAGCCCGCCGGACCTTCTTGCCCTTCATTGGAGTCCGTCTGATGCGCCCGGTCTACGAAAACGTTATCTTTACCGACCTCGACTGGGAGGTCTATCCCCAGGGCTTCTACGACATCCTCACCTGGATTCGGGACGAATACCACAACCCCGAGATCGTCGTTACCGAGAACGGTGCCGCGTACCCGGATCGCCACGACGACACTATGGTCGAGGACGCAGACCGGATCGAGTACCTCGAGCACTACCTTATCGCCCTCAAGAGGGCGATGGATGATGGTGTTGATGTCCGGGGCTACTTCGTCTGGAGTCTCCTCGACAACTTCGAGTGGGCCTTCGGAAAATCGAAGCGATTCGGCCTCTACTACGTCGACTACCCGACCCTCCGTCGGATCCCGAAGCGAAGCGCCCTCTGGTACACCCGGCTCTGCCG
>CAZLDK010000236.1:0-5465 GCA_964558285.1 uncultured Spirochaetaceae bacterium
TTTGCCCTGGCGCCGGAGGAGGTTTCCTTCGGGGCAACGGGACTCCGCCTCGGCCTGCCGGTGGCTCTGGTTCTCTTGATCAATCACGCCCTCGCCAAGGCGGGTCTCTTCTGGATAGCCGAAGTCGCCGCCGAAGACCGGACCGGCACCTCCGGAAACCAGCCGGCGTCCCTCCGCCACCGGCCGGGTCTCCTCATACTCGCCGGTGTCCTCTCCTTGGCGCTCCTTGGCCTGCCGCCCTTTCCGGGCTTCTGGGCCAAGTGGAGCCTGGTGATGCACCTGGGGACCGGCAGCTCCGGGGGCGGCGCGCTCTTGTTCGTCGTTCTCCTGGGAAGCTTTCTGGAGGTGGTCTATCTGATACGCTGGTTCGTCGGAGTAGCCCGGAGAGCCGAGGATGACGGCGCGGTCCTGGAGGAGCGGATCCCCGAGGATTTTGCACCGGCAGCCGCGGTGCCGTTGTCGGCCGCGGTGCCGGCCCCGGCCCCCGCTGCCTCACCCGGGACCCTTGCCGCCGCCGGTGGCACGGCCCTTCTCCTGGTGCTCCTCTCCGGCCTCGGCCTTTTTGGCGCCGGCGTCGGGCTGCCGATCCTGTTGGCGCTTCTGGCCGTGGTAGCCTTTACTCTGCTGGATTTCCTTCGGATTCCCACCCGGATTCAGGTGGCCCTGGCGATCGGGGCCCTGGCCTACTATTTGAGCATTCTGCTTCCGGGGCTTACGGGAATCCGCCTGGTCTTCGCCGGCATCTTCGGCGTCGGGGCTGGAGCCCAGCTTTTCGCCTTCTTCGCCCGGAAAGGGCGCGACTCCGGCCTTATCGGGATGACCACCGGCATGGTGCTCTCTCTCCTCGCGCTTGTAACCGCCTCCTCGGCCCTCTCTCTCTTCGTGGCCTGGGAGCTCATGACCCTGACTTCCTTCTTTCTAATTATCCGGGGACGCCGGTCGGCCGGCGCCGGCTACCGCTACATCGTCTTTAGCCTTGCCTCGGCGTTCTTGATGTTGGCCGCCTTTGGCCTCGGGGGAAGCAGGCTCTTCGACGCCCTCGCCGGGAACGAGAGCATCTTTACCTTTGGGATGTCCGCGATGGTCGTCGTGCCGACGGTACTTCTGGTGTTGGCGGTGCTGACAAAGCTCGGTGCCCTTGGCTTGCACATTTGGTTGCCCCCGGCCTACGCAGAAGCGGAGGACGATGTCTCGAGCCTGATGAGCTCAGTTTTGAGCAAGGCGGGGCTCTTCGTACTCTTCGCCGGGGCCACGGTCTTTGCCATGCCTCTCTGGGGCGGCGTTCCGTTGAACGCCGTTCTCGGGTGGGTCGGCGTCGCCACGGCAGTTACCGGCGCGATGATGGCCCTCTTCCAGGAGGACATCAAATACACCCTGGCCTACTCGTCGATGAGCCAGATCGGCTACATGCTCCTGGCCTTCGCCATGATGAGCCACCTCGGGTGGGTCACGAGCCTCTACCTCGCGGTAACCCACCTTCTGTTCAAGGCGATGCTCTTCCTGGCCGTCGCCGGGGTGGTTATGCGCACCGGCACCCGGTTGATGTACCAGATGGGCGGGTTGATAAGGCGGATGCCCTTCAGCTTTGTCAGCGTCTTGATCGCGATTATCGCCCTCTCGGGGGTGCCCCCGCTCTCCGGTTTCGGCGGGAAGTGGCTGCTCTACACCGCGCTCCTCGAAAGCGGCTGGTACCTCCAGGCGGCTCTGGCCTTCTTTGCCAGCGGTGTGGCCTTTCTCTATCTCTTTCGGTTGATCCACGCGATCTTCTTGGGCCAACGCAAGGCCATCCACGACGAGGTGACCGAGGCTCCGGCGGTCGTCTTGATTCCCCAGTTCCTCTTTATCGCGGGCATCATGGCCGTCTCGATGTTCCCGAACCTGCTTATCCAGCCGCTTCAGGCGGTGGTGGAGCCGGCCTTCGCATCCACGGTCCGGTGGGAGGGCTACAGCGTTATCTCGAGCCTGGGGTACTGGAACGGGAACGCGGTTATGTACGTAACCATGGGGGTCTTTATCGCGCCGCTTCTCTGGCTGCTGGCGGTCAAAGGCCGGGTCTACAAGGTCGAGCAGTTCAACATCGTCTATGCGGCGGAACGGCCCTACAAGCCCGAAACCACGCACTACGCCTTCAATTTCTTCGGGCACTATCAGAAGGCCTTCGGGTCTCTCTTGAGCCCCTGGGTTCAGCGTTTCTGGGCCGGGACCGCCTCCACCGGAAACACAATTTCGGGAGCACTCCGGGGGTGGAACACCGGCAATCCCCAGACCTACGCCTTCCAGATAATGCTCTATCTACTGTTGACCTTTCTTATTGCCAGAGGAGGACTCTAGATGGCAGCGGCACTAGCTACCAAGGCGCTCTACACCGTCATCTCCCTGGCGGTCATCCTGAACTACTCCCTCCTCTTGATAGGGACGATGGCCCGGGTCCGGGCGAAGGTTCAGGGCCGCATCGGCCAGCCGGTGTATCAGCCCTATATCGACATCATCAAGAACAACGCGAATCGCACCAGCATAAACCACGGGGTAATGTTCTTCTTAGGGCCGGTATTCCGCCTCGCCGGGGGCCTGGGGACCTACCTCTTTATCCCGGTGATATTCGGGTCGGTGGTCTTCTCCAACTTCAGCTTCTCCGGAGACCTGCTCTTGGTGATGTACTTCATCTTCTTCGGCCAGCTCGGTATGGCCCTCGGCGCCGGGGAGAGCGGCCACCCCTACGCCCCGATCGGCGTCGCCCGGGGGTTGGCGCAGATGACCGCCTTCGAGCTTCCCTTTGCGCTCTCGGTAATCGCCGTAGCGGCGCAGTACGGGACCTTCTCCATCACCGAGATTGTGGCGGCGCAGCAGGGCGGGGCGGCCAACTGGGTGGCCTTTACCAACCCTTTGGCGATGATAGCCGGGATGATTGCCTTCCTCGGAATGAGCGGTGGAAACCCCTTTTCGGTCGTAATCGCCCCGCAGGAGATTCCCATCGGGCCGCCCACGGAGATGCAGTCGAGCTTCCTCGGGATGCTCCAGACCAACCGGGCCATCTTTAACGGCGCGAAGATGGTGCTCTTTATGAACCTCTTCTGGGGCGGAGCGGCGCACCCGAATATCTTCGTCGCCCTCCTGATTCTGATGGCGAAGACCTTCCTGATCTATCTCTACGTGACCATCGTCGGGGCGAGCTTCCCGCGATTCAAAACCGAACAGTCCATCCGCTTCTTCCTCGGTGTACCGACGCTCATCGGCGTCGCCGCCGTGGTGTTGCAGATGATCTAGGAGACCGTCGATATGGCAGACATGACAGCGACGCGAACGTACGAAGAGCCCGGAGCCCCCGAGGGGGCCCCGGTCCGGAACCCCGATCCCCGGACGGTCCTCCCGGAGGCGATTGCGCTCCGGGACGCCGGAGCCGGAACCCGGGCGCCGGCCGGCACCCAGACGCCGGCCCCGGCAGAGGCGCCGGCCGGGGAGTTGGCCCCCGCACCGAGCGACACACCCGCCGGGGAAACAGCCGAGGGCCAACTGCGCCTCTTTACCGAAAACCTCAAGCTTGCCAACGACGGCCTATCCCCGGAGGACCAACGGAACTTCTGCGACCATCCCCCGGAGGTCATCAAACCGTTCCGCGGCTTCTGGGAGAAGTTCTTAAACTGGGCTCGCTCCGAGAGCCTCTGGGTTCTCGGATTCGGCACCGGTTGCGGCGCCATAGAGCTCCGGCCCCTGATGACCAGCCGCTTCGACATGTACCAGTACGGTATCCAGCCGCGACCCACGCCCCGGCAGAGCTCGGTCTTCGTAATCGGCGGCTACGCGTCGGTAAAGACCATGAAGCGTATCGTCCGGAGTTACGAGCAGATGCAGGGACCCAAGTTCGTCTTAGGCCTCGGCAGCTGCACCATCAACGGCGGCATGTACTGGGACAGCTACAACACGGTGAATCGTCTGGACCACTACATCCCGGTGGACGTCTACATAGCCGGGTGCATGCCGCGCCCCGAGGCGCTTCTGGCCGGGTTTATGGAGCTCAAGAGGATGATCAAGGCCGGGGAGTGCGAAGGGGCAAACCGCTACGCCGAGAACTTCGCGTGGTACAAGGCGAACCAGAAGCGGATTATCAAGAACTGGAACATGCCGGACTACAACTGGTAGGGGAGGGACGATGAATAGCGAACCGCAGGCGGCCGGTAACCCGGCGCCCGAGAAGCAGACGACCGAGAAACAGAGTACCGATAGACAAGGATTATTCAAGGACCTCGCGAACCGTTTTGGGGTTCGGGGTGTCGAAGAGAACCGGCCCGACCAGGCCTACATCCGGGTGGACAAGGACGACGCCATCGCCCTGTTGTCCTATCTGCAGACCATAAGCGGCTACACGCACCTCTCCTTCTTTACCGCGGTGGACCGCATCGAGGACGGAAAGTTCGACCTTCTCTACATGCTCCACAGCTACGCCGACAAACACGACCTCGGTGTCTTCGTGGAGATTCCCCGGGAGGGGGAGGGCTGCTCGATGGACTCGATCCACCACCTCTGGCCCGCCGGCGAAACCTACCAGCGGGAGCTCCGGGAGATGTACGGCGTCGACTTTCCGGGAAGTCCTCGCCTCGGCGACGACTTCGCCCTCGAAGGGTGGGAAGACCTGCCGCCGATGCGCCGGGACTTCGACACCCGGGAGTACTCCGAGCGGATCTACTACCAGCGCCCGGGGCGCCAAACCCACGACACCAGAGAGCATATGAAAGACAAACTCTACCCCAGCGAGGCCGAGACATGGTAAACAGCACCCCAGCCCCAGCCACCACCCGGGCACCGTTGTCGCCGACGGCATCGAAAGGCTGCCCAAACCTGCAAACGCGCAACCAAGCGCATATAAACGACAACCCCAAGATGCCCGCCATCGTCGACGGTAAGGCCCACTTCGACCTGGAGAACGGAAAGTACCTGAAGGTCTGGCAGGGCCCCCAGCACCCCGGCATAACCGGGAACATGAGCCTGGAATTGGTTATCTGCGGCGACGAGATTGTCGAGTGCAAGACGCATGTGGGCTATCTTCACCGGGGTTTCGAGAAGCTGATGGAGCGGCGGAAGTACATCCAGTGTTTCCCGATCGTCTGCCGGATCGCCGTCCCGGAGCCGGACTTCAACGAGTACCTCTTCGCCGCGACCGTCGAGGAGCTTGCGGGAATCGAGATCCCCGACCGGGCTACGTGGATCCGCACCCTGCAGCTGGAGATGGCCCGCCTCGCGAGCTTCTTTATGTGGCTCGGGGGTCAGGCCGGCGCCTTCGGCCTCGGAACCCAGGGGCAGTGGACCGTCACCATGCGGGACTACATCCTTGACCGCTTCGAGGAGCTGACCGGGGGACGGATCTACCACATGTACATGATTCCCGGGGGCGTCCGGGCCGACTTTCCCGGCGGCTTTGCGACCCGGCTCCGGGACACCATGTTTACCTGCGAGAAGACCCTCCAGGACGT
>CAZLDK010000237.1:0-5440 GCA_964558285.1 uncultured Spirochaetaceae bacterium
CGTAATGGTGGAAGAGCAAAACGGGGTGTTGAACCTGCTGCCCACCAAGCCGGTTGGCGCTCCGGGAACCAAGAACAAAATGGGCAAGCGCACGGTGCGCTCGTTTACCATCCCGCATATCCCCATGGATGACGTAATCCTGCCGGATGAATACGACAGCATCCGGGCGTTCGGCCAGGAAAACGCCACCGAAGCCCTTGAGCGATTGCCGGAATCGAACCTCAAGCGCTCCCTCGAGCGGCTGAAGGACCACATCGAGGATCGCGATTGACACCACCGGGGGCGGCTAGTATACTTCGCCGGTTATCTCGCAAGGACAAAGACAATGAAACGTACATATCAGCCTAGTAGAAGAAAGCGCCGCCGGACCTTTGGATTCCGGGCACGAATGAACACCAAGGGCGGCCGGATGGTTCTAAAACGACGTCGAGCGAAGGGGCGCAAGAAGCTATCCGTTGCCGACGAAAAAAAGCCTTACTAAGGACGAGATCCTTAGGCGCAGAAGCGACATTCAACGAGTGTTTCGCAGCCGGTCCGGTTGCCGGGTCGGAGCTTTGCGCCTTCGCTGCGTCCCCAATGGGATGGAAATAAGCCGGGCACTATTTGCCGGGCGCCGCAAGACCAAATCAGCGGTGGAGCGTAACCGCCTCCGCCGCCGCGGACGAGAGCTGTATCGCCAGGCCAAGGGAGAAATTCGCCCTGGCTTTGACATCGTCCTACTGGTCGACTCGGCGGAGCCTCCCTTTGGACAGCAGCTTTCAGAGCTTCAGGCGGCACTGAGGCGTCTCGACCTGGTAACGGACAAATGGAACGATTAGATGGATAAACAAACGCTTTTGGCGGTGGTTCTGTCGGTGGTGGTCATTACCGCCGGCTTCATGATTCAAAACGCCCTCTACCCACCGGAAACGGCCCCCGCGGAAAGCGCCGCTCAGCCGGCGCCTGAGGAGGCGACGCCCTCGGAGACCGACGGCACCGGCACCGGAGGAGACACCCAAGGGGCTACTCCGAGTAGCGGTCGCGTGTTGTCGGCGTCCCGGATCGTCCCCGTGGAGGATGCGGGCATCCGTCGCCGGGAAGTCACGGTCTCCACCGATCTCCTTCAGGTTGTTATCGATAGCCGAGGCGCCCAGGTCAGCGAGTTCCTTCTCAAGGAGCACACCGACACCTCCCAGGGCAGCCCCGTCGACATGGTCTTTAACCCCGGGGACACCCCGGGAGCTTTCCGGCTCCACTTCGGCGGCCCCGACACACCGGCAATCGACGCCGTCTACGACGTCCGGGTCCGGGACAACGGCAAAACCGTCGAGTTTTTCCGGGACTTCTACATTCCAGGCCGGGAAGACACCCCCTTTACCATTACCAAGACCTACCGTTTTGCGGACGGGGAGTACCTCTTCGAGCTCGAGGTTACCCTCGAGAACAGCGTTAACGAGTTTCTCCCTGCTTCGGAAGAGGGCTACGCCTACACTCTGAGCTTCGGTCCCCAAATCGGGCCGGAGTTCCGGGAGCTCGACAACAGAAACGAGTATCGACGCTACTTCTCCTACCACGACGGCGATCGAGATAACATCAACCTCAACAGGCGGAATACCGAGCTTATCGAGGAGCGCGTCGACTGGGTCGCAGTCGTCGGCAAGTATTTTAGCTTTATCGGGATCCCCGGGGTGACTCAATACGACATTACGGTATCGACCGACCCGGTTCCCGGCGTTCCAGAAGCTTCCCAGGTGTACTTCGCCCGGCCGCCGATCCGAAGTAGCGTAAACAGCGACACCTTCCGTTTCTACCTCGGCCCCAAAATAAACAGGGTTCTCGCTCGATACACCGATTCGGGGGACAATGCGTTCGGGATCTCCGAGGAGCTCGACGCGGCTATAGATTCCCGGTTTCTCCTCGGCTGGCTCGAAAACGTTCTCAAGTTTCTGTTGAACCTCATCTACCAGCTCGTTCCCAACTACGGCATCGCCATCATTATCCTGACCGTTATCGTCAAGGTGTTGATGTTCCCCCTTACCAAGAAGAGCTACGAGTCGACGGCCCGGATGCAGGAGATGAGCCCGAAGATTACCGAGCTCCGGGAGAAGTACAAGGACAACCCACAGAAGCTCAACGCCGAGATGGCCTCGGTCTACAAGAAAGAAGGGATAAATCCCCTCGGCGGCTGTCTGCCGATGGCGCTGCAGTTTCCCTTCTTTATCGCGATGTTCGGGCTTTTCAACAATCACTTCGACCTTCGTGGTGCGACGTTTATTGCCGGCTGGATAAATGACCTCTCATCGCCGGAGTCGATCTGGAACTTCGGCGAGTTCACCTTGCCGTTTCTCGGGTGGAACGACCTGCGGCTTCTCCCTGTGCTTTTCGTGGCGACGCAGTTGGTCACCAGCAAGACCATGCAGACGCCTCAGGCCAGCGCCGGAAATATGAAGATGATGACTTACATGCTGCCGATCGTCTTCTTCTTTGTCCTGTACAACATGCCCTCGGGGCTTCTGGTGTACTGGATCGTCACGAACGTATTGACCGCCGGGCAGCAGTTCTTCAACAAGATTAAAAAACATCCGGCCTAGAAGGGCCGGTGACGCTGGAGACAACACATGGTTCACGAATTCGAAGGAAAAACAGAGAGGGATGCCATCGATCTCGCGATCGATACCCTTGGGTTAGAGCCGGATGAGTTTGACGTCGAGCTTCTCGACTCACAGAAGGGTGGCTTTCTCGGGATTCAGAAGAAGGTGCGGATCCGGGTCCACCTTCACGACGCTCCACCGGTCGCGACTGCCACCCGAAACCCGTCTCCGGAAAACGACTTCGAGCACGCAATCGTAGACTTCCTACAAAACGTTACCGATAAGATGGGCTTTCCGGCGGAGGCCAAGATAATGTATCGAGAACCGGAGAAGCTTGGCGTCCGCCTCGACACGGAACACTCCTCCATCCTTATCGGGAAGAAAGGAAAGAACCTCGACGCCCTGCAGCTCCTCGCGAACATTGTCGCCGGCAAGCTGGACCACAGCGACGTAAAAATCGTCCTCGACAGCGAGAACTATAGAGCTCGCCGGGAAGAGAACCTCGTCCGCCTTGCCCACAAGGTTGGGGACCAGGTAAAGCGTACCCGTAGCTCTCGGCTACTGGAGCCGATGAATCCCTTCGAGCGACGCCTTATCCACACCGCACTGAACGACATATCGGAGCTCGGTACCGAAAGCGAAGGCGATGGTCTCTACAAACAAGTGAGAATTTTCTACAAAGGGATTGACAAACGCAGCTAACCGTCAGGAATCGGTGGTTGTGGATAGTTTGTGTAGAAAAAGCACTAAAAATATCGAAACAGCGCGCCTCTCTCTGTGAGCGCTCCAAAACCTCTCATTTATGCATCGGGAGCGCGATCCATGACATGTTCTGACGACTAATTCGGCTAAATTCGAGAATTCTTAAATCTCGATAGTTTCCCTCGGGATCCGATCCGTGTGCATTAATTGTGGAAAACTCGTCGGTTTTTACCTCTAGGACTGCCTAGGGCTCCCTGTGGCAGTTGCGCAGCCCCGGGCCCTGCGTTATTCTTCTTCTACAGAATCCTGAGGAGATACCAATGACCTTTGATGAGTCGGTTCGTTACCAGAAATCCCACGAATGGGCAAAGAAAGACGGCGACGTCTACATCGTCGGAATATCGGACTACGCCCAGGATAGCCTTGGGGATGTCGTCTACGTCGAGCTGCCGGAGGTCGGAACGGTCAAGCAACGGAGCGAGCCCTTCGGCGTCGTAGAGAGCGTGAAGGCGGCGAGCGACGTCTACATGCCGCTCTCCGGAGAGGTTGTGGAAGTTAACGCAGACCTAGAGGACGAATCCGGCCTGGTAAACGAAGACCCCTTCGGTAAGGGGTGGCTCATTAAGGTAAAAGCCTCGGATCCCGGCGAGGAGAAGGACCTTCTTGGCGCCGGCGACTACGAGGAATACACCAAGGGCCTCGAGGAATAGCGCGCCGCCTGGGGCGGGTTCTGTCCCGACCCGCGAACGGCGCTTTAGCCCGTGGCTGCAAACCCAGGCCCCGCTTCCCCTGCGGCCTTGACCCCGACACCTCCTTTCACTATTGTTCAGTTCTTGAACATGTGCCGGGTCTTTTCGTAGCACGTTTCGGCTGTACGGTCCCAAGAGATTCGGTATCTTCTCTTCCCCTCCTTTGAGATAGGTCCATCATGAACCCCACTCTCTACGAGCGAGAGCTCGACATACTCGAAGCTATCCACAACCGGCGCAACATAAAGCAGCGAGATCTGGCGCACGTCCTCGGCATATCCGTCGGGATGACCAACGCCATTATTCGCCGCCTGGGACAGAAAGGGCTTCTTACCGTCCGAAAGGTAAACAACCGGAACATCCGCTACGTTGTGTCCGCCGACGGCATGGAGGCCCTGGCAAAACGGAGCGTTCGCTATCTAAAGAGCACCATTCGTAACGTCGTCGACTCCAAGCAGGCGATCGAAGAGCTGGTGGTAGCCGTAAAGCGATTGGGGTATACCGAGATCCATCTGTTGGGCTCGAGCGCCCTCGATTTCGTCGTCGAGCACGTCTGTGGCAAGTTCGGGGTCCGGTATAGTCAGTCGGCGGCCCCGGTACCCGTTCCGGAACCCAGCGACCCGCTTGCCGAACCCGGCCGAGAAACATACTTTCTCTTCAGCGAAAACTACGAGGAGCCGGAGGCCCACAAGAGGGAGTCCCACGGCTACCTCAGAACCATTCTCTCGTCAAAACCAAGCCCGGCGCCCGCGGAGGCCGAACAAGTTCTTCCCTCCGCCGGACGCCTCTGGTAAAGAGTTAGGAGCACCACAGTGAGTACGAAAACGGCAACCGCCTTAGACTACCGCGTTAGGGACATAGCCCTCGCGGACTGGGGCCGGAAAGAAATGACCATCGCAGAGAAAGAGATGCCCGGCCTCATGGCCACCCGGGCCAAGTACGGCCCCGACAAGCCCCTCGCCGGGGTCCGGGTAACCGGCAGCCTCCACATGACCATCCAGACCGCCGTCCTCATCGAGACCCTCCGGGATCTCGGCGCCGACGTCCGGTGGGCAAGCTGCAACATCTTCTCCACCCAGGACCACGCCGCCTCCGCGGTGGTCGTCGGACCCGAGGGGACCCCGGAGAACCCCGCCGGCGTCCCGGTCTTTGCCTGGAAGGGGGAGACCTTGGAGGAGTACTGGGCGCTCCTACTCGACGCCCTCCGCTTTCCGGGGCCTGACGGCCGCTTTCTCGGCCCCCAGCAGGTTGTCGACGACGGCGGCGACGCCACCCTCATGATCCACCTCGGCTACGAGATCGAGAAAAAGCCTGAGCTCCTCGAGGACGCCGGAAACAGCCCCGACGAAAAGGCGCTCATGCGGATCCTTAAAGAGGTCTACGAATCCGACCCCACCTGGTGGCACCGCGTGGTGGAGG
>CAZLDK010000238.1:0-2193 GCA_964558285.1 uncultured Spirochaetaceae bacterium
TGATGTGCGTCACAGTCGGAGTTCGGGCAAAAAGGAGGGGTGTTAATGGGTACCACCTGTTGCAACAGGGAAGTTATCACACTCCTCTATACCGGCCTAGATTTCCCCTGGATTCAACACTCCCCAAGGTTCGGACCACTAAACAAAACATGAACGTGGAGAGCAAGGAACTCACTGAGAATCATCGCCGTCGCCCCCCAGACAATGGCGTTGCCGACATGGTAGCAGGGGGCAAGAACCGGGCCTCTGCTGCCGACGACCCGGGTAATCTTCTTTGATGGGAGGAGGTGGTCCAACGGAAGCTGTATGACCGCCGCCACCTCACCGGGCTCCCGAAGGTAGTTCGGTTCTGTTTCTCGGAGAAATTGCTCGGCGGGATGTAGAGGGGAGAGAGAAGGCCGAGTACCTCTACCGCGTCCCGGGGTATCCCGATCTCTTCTTCGGTTTCCCGTAACGCAGTCTCCAGGGGAAAGCTCTCCGGCGATTCGAAGGCACCCCCGGGGAAGGCTATCTGACCGGAGTGTACCGATCGGTCCTCGGGACGCTTGATAAGGGGGATGGTTACCCCTTGAGCTCCAGGATAGACGAGTATAAGGACCGCCCCTCTTCGAGCGGTCGCCGGTTCGGGATTATAGTCATCCGTAATTCGCCCTTCCGGCGCCATCGCTATCTGGGCATCGAGACCCGGCAACGGCTCCAGCAGCGCCCGTTTTGCCTCGGTCACGTAGGATTCGAATGCCTTGAAGGTCACAGAGGCTTGGCCGCCTTACCCCGCCGGGGCACCGCCAGCTGGCTAAGAAGCATCGCAACTAGGAGCACCCCGGACCCGATTGCTTCCCGGGTCGAAAGCCGCTCGTTTAAGAGCAGAAAACCTCCCAGAGCGGCAAAGGCACCTTCCAAGCTTAGAATGATGGCGGCGTGCGTCGGATGGGCGGTGCGCTGGGCGACGACTTGCAAGGAGTAGGCAATCCCGACGCTAAAACAGCCGCCGTAGAGAATCGGAAGCCAGGTTGCAACTACGGGGGAGAGGGCCGGCGCCTCGAGGAGAAAAGCCCCGAGCATACTCGCCACCCCCGTCACGAAGAACTGTATGATCGCCAAGGGTACTACCGGGTTTCTCGGTGCTACCTGCGCCAAATAGAGAACGTGGAGGGCGAAGAACACGGCCGACAGAGCCACAAGGGCATCACCTTGACCGACTGCAAACCCCTCCCGGATACTCAGAAGGTAGAGGCCCGAAACCGCGAGGAATACGGCTATCCATCGCCCTACCCCGGTTCGAGAGACTCCGGCCACGGTTCCGACGATGGGAACCATGACAACGTAGGATCCTGTTATGAAACCCGCCTTTCCAGCCGTGGTGTAGACCAGGCCTACCTGCTGGAGCGAGGATCCGAGAAAGAGAAGAACCCCGGCGACCAGCGCATCGGAGACCCTCAGTCCCGAAGCGCCGGGACGCCTTCGGATCAGAAATGACAATGGCAACAGTGTCGCGGTACCGAGGAGGAAGCGTACGCCGTTGTAGGTAAAGGGTCCGATCGTCTCCATCCCGGCACGCTGGGCGACAAAAGCAAAGCCCCAGATGGCGGAGGTGAGGAGAAGCAGACCGTCGGTTCGGAGGTTTTTCGCGTCCTGCACCGAAGAAGGCTACAGCGGATCAGACGTATCAACAAGCCTCTTGAAAGGGTCGGTTGTATCCGGCGGGCTTGTTGACGCCTCAAACGCCCTGGTATACTTCGCCACCGTGAAAGAGAATCGAGACCCGACTCTTACCGTGTCCCTCGGCGGCAATACGGTATTCACAAGCACCGAAAAGTGGCTCTATCCCCTACTAAAACTCGAAAGCTTTCTCTCGGTTGATCCTGCGGGGCGGCAGATCGATCCTGAGATGCTGTCCGTCCGGGATCGAGTAGTCGGCAAGGCTGCGGCTCTCTTGACCCTGCGACTTGGTATCGGGACGGTTCATGCAGAGACCGTCAGCGTGCTCGGCAAGTCCGCGTTGGAAGCGGCGGGGGCGACGGTCACCTACGACCGGCAGGTAGAGCGAATACTCTGTGCAACCGAAGAGCTATTGATCGACGTAGACGACCCCGGCGAAGCACACCGTCTGATAGTCGAGAGGATAAAGGGGCGGGAGGAGGAAGATTTCCCCGGCCGGGAGTGATTCTTTCGGGGTTGCCTCACTGGGCTCCG
>CAZLDK010000238.1:2203-5431 GCA_964558285.1 uncultured Spirochaetaceae bacterium
CCACCCGCCGGTTGGCCCGTGTTGGTCCCCGGCGTATCGCAAGATCGAGGGGCGTGTGTCCGGTGGTGTTCTTCGCATCGACGTCCGCCCCGGCTGCGACCAGGATTTGGACCGTTTCGGCGCTCTGAACCCAGATGGCGGAGTGGAGCGGTGTGTTGGAAAGATGGTCCCGAGCGTCGACGGCGGCGCCTTCGGAGACCAAAAAACTGACCATACCGGGGAATCGCACCGCGAGGTGAAGCGGCCTTCGACCGAGAATGTCCGCCGAATCGATGTCCGCACCCGCCTCGATCAGTTGATCCGCGATGTCAACCAACCCGTGTCGGGCTGCCCAGTGGAGCGGCGTCCGGATCTCCCTAGACTGGCTTTCGGCCAGGGCCGGGACCAGAAGCAGGAGCGCACAGAGAGTATGGAGAAGCCGCTTCTTGTTCATCTATCTGATTCTATTATCGGCTCTTCTCCCGATGCGGTTCAGTTGATGTACGATACTCGCCGGATGGAGGGCGGCAGCAGCCTCGGCGAGCCGGTCATCCTTCGTCAGCAGGACGATCTGCCATCCGGCAGACACGAGAGTCTCTCGGAGGACGTGAAGACACTTACCAATTCGTTCCCAATCGACGGCAAGAAAGGGGTCGTCGAGAACGAAAAGAGCCGGTTCCGACCGCGCCTTCGTCGCCATCGCAATGCGGAAGGTCCACAGCAACACGTCCTTGGTTCCCTGGGAAAGGTTTCCGATCCTTCTGGTTTCCCCTCCGGCATCGACCGCGGATGCATTCGCAGCGCCGATGCTCTCGAGAACGATAGTGGCGTCGCTGCCGGTTATGGTGCGGTACGTCTTTCCGAGCTCTTCCGCCAAGGAACCGAGCTCGATCGACGCGTCGACTGAAAGCCGTTCAAAGATCTCGGCGGCGATTCCGGCGCTCCGGCGCCGGAGCTCGAGAGCGGCTATTCGAGAAACGGTGGACTCGAGCTCTCGTTCGATCGACAGAATTTGTTCCGGGAGGCCGGCAAAGACTTCAGAGTAGGTTGCCCGCTTGGTTCGCACCTCTGTTTCTAAGGCCTGGATGCTGTTTTTGAGGCGCTCCTCTTCGGCTTCAAGGTCGGAAAGCCGATCCCGGATGCTTGCGATATCCTGCTCCTCGAGACGAACCTGGGCCGACAAAGCGTCCAGGGCCACCAGCTGGGCCCGAAGCTCCTCCTGTAGGGCTGCCAAGTCCGAGACGCCGAGATCCTCTTGCCAGGGTCTCAGGTGGCCCCGGAGCAGCGTCCGGCGCTGATCGAGGTCCCTTTTCCGGTTCCCTCTATGGGTCGCTTCCTCCGGGGTTGCCACGTGATGCTCCGAGAGCCATCTCTCTACCAGGGCCCCGGCCCTCCGCCGGGACTCTTCGAGCTCTCTCAACAACGTCTCGACCTCCCGGACCTTCTCGGCAATCACTCCCGCCGAGCGCCGCGATTCGGTCAGTCGACTTTCGAGGTGTTGAAGCACGGATTCGATTCCTGCCAGCTCCCGAGTCAGCCCCTCGACTCCTTCGGAGAGGGGTTGGGTGCCGGTAGTTGCGGCCCACCGGTCTCGAATGTCGGCGATCCCAGGACCCCGCCGAAGGGCAGCGAAGAGCACCACAACCAGTCCGACCAGGGCTCCGACGGTAGCGACCCCGAAGGCCCATGCTCCCTCGAAGAGCAGGAGCCCTCCAAGGGTCGAGAAGAGCATCAGCACGGCCCCTGACACCAGCGCGACGACCCTCCTGGTTTTGGCTCCTCCGCCGAAGCGCTCCTCGATAAGCCCCCGGAGCTGTTGCGCGACGGGAACCTGCCGGCGAAGCGCCGCGGCTTCCGACTCTATCGACGAAAGCCCCGCATTTTCCTCTTCCAATCGAGATCTCAAGAGACCTAGTTCCCGTGTCGCCTCTTCACATTCGGCAGCTGCGGCGTCACGGCGCTTCTTAAGCCTCTCCAACTCCTGGAGCTCCTCTTTATCCGGCAGGGATGACGCGGCAATTTCCTCTTCGATTTCCCGCAGGGTGCCGATTTCGGCGAGGGCCTGACGAAGCTGGCTCCGACGCCACTGCTGCTCGGCGGCGGCCAAGGTGCTGTCGGTTCGTTTTCGCTCGGCGGTAACCTCTGCGAGGCGCTTCTCCAGTGCCTGCCGTCGGGAGAGCGCCGCGTCAGCCTCCTTCCGCCGCAGGACCATGTCGCTTCGCCGGCCCACCGCCTGATCCTGCGCTTCGGTAAGCTCTTTTCGTCTAGCTACGAGGCCCTGGAGCTCCTTCATGTGCCGGGCATTCTTCCGTTCCGTCGACTCCCCGTTCAACTCCTGAGCCAATTGCCTCGGGTCGACCCCGTCGGTAAACAGGTGAGCCTTCAATCGATCGACCCAGGGGCCCTTCCCTTCCGGAACCGTCAGGTCTCCCGAGTCGACCGCAAGGATCGAGAGAAATTCCTCCGGGGAAATCTCCGGAGGGGGAAAGGAACCCTCAATGGAGGCGAGGCGCTCCGAGCCGTAACGAGATGTGTTTGCCCTAACTTTTGTGTGAGTCCCCGGAGCAACGGTTATCGAATCGAAGAGGGCGTCAAAGATGGTTGATTTCCCGCTCTCGTTGGGTCCGGCGAAGACGGTCACCGGGCCGAAGTCGAACTCCGCGTCGGCAAAGAGACCGTAGCGGGGCAAGAGGAGTTTCGATATCATCTTAGGGCCCTCGCTATCTTTTCCAACCCCAGAAGACGGGAGTTTTCCCATGCGCCCTGCAGCTCGGTCCCCTTGTAGGTATCGCCGAGCTTTTCCCACTCTGACAGAAAACGAGCGACCAGGGGAGAGTCCTCCGCCTCCGGGACTATCAGCACGTCGCTCCGGTCGACGGTTACACGACGAAAGCGCCTCGACAGCGATAGGGCGTGCTCTTCCGTCTCCTTCCGAACCGTCTCTTCGCTCTCTTTCAACCCGAAGAAGCGAAGGTGGACCCAATCGACCGGCTTCCACTCGAGGGACCCTGCGGCAATCGCCTCCGTTGCGCCTTCGTCGAGGAGAACGCTGACATCCCGGAGCTCTCCGGCGGAGGCGAGGGTCTTGCGGTAATAGGAGAGCTCTTTGCCGACGTCGACGATGTATACCCCCCGGGGACCGGCTTCCCCTAGACGCCAGACCCGGGAGGAGCCTGGGTACACAACCGGTACCCCGTCATGGATGCGTTCACTTCCCTGGTGGATGTGACCGAGGGCAACGTAGTCGGC
>CAZLDK010000239.1:0-2551 GCA_964558285.1 uncultured Spirochaetaceae bacterium
ATCAGCATAATGGACGCAGAACAGGTGCTTCTGGCCAGAAAACCGGAGCCCGGCAGACCTGTCCGGTACATCGAAGATAGAAGACTCCCCAAGTTTTCTGAAGCCGACGCAGCTTTGGTGACGTCGTCAAGGCCAAACTGGAACAAGCCACACCTTACGTGGACAGCTTCAAGAACATCAACGACACCCTTGGGCATGACGCCGGGGACGTTATTCTAAAGCGAGTCGCCCACAAACTGATCTCCAGCTTCCGGTCCTCGGACATCATATGCCGATGGGGCGGAGAGGAGTTTCTAATATATCCGACCGACACCGACCTGGATGCCGACAACGTGTCGATTACCGTGAGCCAGGGAATCTCAACCTGGCCCTCTGAGGATACGTAACAGGCCGCCATGCACCGTTTAGGTTCTTAGGGCCTTCGCATTGTGTCCAATAAGATACGCAAAGTCGAGACCGCTACTTTTCCATTATGCGGGATCTAGCTTTGGAGTAGATTCTTACCAGCCGAGGGCGGAGTTCATTACTAAGCATGGCGAGTTCCGGTCCATCAGCGCCGATTCTTTCGAGGAAACGGTTCCATTCAACGTTGAATGCTGTTGATTCCCAGCGTCCAGCCGAGTTCTAGCACTGCCCATCCACCAAACTTGACAGTATCCCAATCGAGGCGGCTATGTTCCTCATGCCGAAATCCGGAGATGCGTCCGAACCGGTCCTTCGTCCCGCAGCATGCGGGAATACTCGACTACGCGGTCAACGTTAGCACTCGGTCCCCGTAGATAGGTCCGGATTGCCTCGTTGACGATATCTTGGCCAAGGGTGCGGCGAAACCGGATGGCATCGCACACCACCTTTTCTCGATCATAGATCTTGATTTCTTTCCCTTCTACCTCGAAATCTTGCATCCCTAATTCGTAGCGCGCGCCACCAAAAGAAAATCGCCTGACGGGAGGGAAGGACGGCGGCTTGGTCCTGTCGCCCCTAGGAATCGCCACGTGGATAGATGGAGGGTCGTAGGAAGATAGCTCATGGTAAGCGAGGGCCGAGGCAAGGCAGACTACGGCATTCGGGAGTGCAAGCTGGACCTCAAAGAAACCCGACGCAGTCTGAGCTTCGGATCCAACATAGAGGCCGGGCTTTATGCGAACGATCCGGCCCTCGTCGGCCAGGATGCTAAGGTATGAGTTATGAAAACCGGCTCGCTGGAATTCCATTGTGCGGATGACCCCGGCGTGCTCTTTCAGGTAGTTCTCTATGCGCTGCCTAGTTTGGTCTTCCACGATATGCAAATGATAGAATCTACCATAGAAAACATCAACTGTTCCGTATTCTATCATCCCTGCCGCCGGCGCGGAATATCCCACAGCCCCCGTTGCACCACATTCGACAGGTATTGATTCAACGAGACGCCGGCATCTACGGCCCGCCGAGCCTCTTCGAGAGCCGCTGTTGCGGACTTCCCCACGCTTCAGCCCGCGTCCATTTTTCTCCTCACGATCGAGTTAATTGACTTGAAAAGTTCCCATTTCGGGAATATACTATTGCAAACATAGTGGGAACCAAGTGTTGGCAGGCGGTGGATGAGGGTTATTTCCCGGAAGACCTTGAGGCTGTTCTATGAAGAACGATACCCGGAGAGCAAGCAGGCACTTCAATCGTGGTATCACGAAGCAAAGCGCGAGGAGTGGAGGACGCCTGCCGACCTTCGAAGCAGCTTCTCGAAGGCCCGGATCGTCGGTAAGGATCGCGTCGTGTTCAACATTCTAGGCAACAGGTATCGCCTTGTCGTGAAGGTCAACTACAAGGCCGGATTAGTGTATGTCCGCTTCTTGGGGACGCACGCCGAGTACGACAAGATCGATGTGGAGACAGTATGAGCTCGATGACAATGGTCAAACCAATACGAACTGACCAAGACTACGAGGAAGCTCTAAAGCAGCTCGATATGCTTTTTGACGCCGAAGAGGGCACCGAAGAGGCAGATGCGCGGGACGTGCTCGCCGTACTCATCGAAGACTACGAAGAGCAGCACTACCCGATCGATCTGCCGGACCCCGTTGAGGCCATCAAGTTCCGGATGGATCAGCAGGGACTTTCGCAAAAGGACCTCGTGCCCATCATCGGAAGCAAGTCGAAGGTTTCGGAAGTCCTTTCCAAAAAGCGGCCTCTGTCGCTACCTATGATTCGGGCCTTGAATCGGAATCTGGGTATACCCGCCGATGTGCTTCTCGGTGAACGCAGCGTGGCTACACTTGAGAAGATCGCCGACATCAAGATCGAAGAGCTTCCCGCAAAAGAGCTTGCGAAGCTCGGCGCTTTCGATGGCCTAAATCTGTCGAACCCGATGCAAGAGGCCGCAAAAGGCATTCAGCTGCTTATCGAGAAAATCGGCGGCCCCTCTGCGCTGCCGGTAGGTCTTGCCCGGAAAAGCCAGTCGCCGCGGCTTTCCGCTAACGCTAAGGAATCCTCCCTCCTCGCATGGAGTATCTATGCCCTGGCTCTGGCAAAAGATCAGGAGCCGCTTCCCCCCTACCGTCCGGGAGCAATCGAC
>CAZLDK010000239.1:2561-5427 GCA_964558285.1 uncultured Spirochaetaceae bacterium
GAGACCTGGCTGCCGGTTTGGCTCAGTTGAGCGTCTTGGAAGAGGGGCCCCGGCTTGCGCAGGAGTTCCTGGCAAAGCATGGGATACGGCTGGTGGTGGCACCCCATCTAAAGCGGACCTATCTCGATGGAGCGGCCTTCCTACCGGAGGCGGGAAAGCCGGTGGTTGCCCTAACGCTCCGGCATGACCGGGTGGATAACTTCTGGTTTACCCTTATGCACGAGTTGGCGCACCTGGCCCTCCACCTGGAGCCGGGGGGCTCGATTGTAGACGACTTTAGCCGGAGAGGGGCAGTCGGTGACAGCGAGCGCGAGCAAGAAGCCGACCGCTGGGCGGAATCGGCCCTATTGCCGGAGGACTTCGAGGTAGACGATTGGGTGGAGGCCAGTGCCACGGCGATTAGCCGCTATGCCCAGGAGCAGAGCAGACATCCGGGAATCTTAGCCGGCCATATTCAGTACCACACCAAGAACTATCGCAGGTACTCGCACCTGGTGGGGCGGGGAGAGGTTCGGAAGTGGTTCTCCGACGGGAAGGAGAAATGAAACGTGCTACGGCTTCGCTGGCCCTATCTGAGCGCTCAAGCCTGGGAGTCCATGACGGTTAGCCGGTTCACATAGGGGCGTTTTGTACTTCCCGTCACGGATATGGGAGGGGGTGGTCAGGGATGATGGTCCCGGAGCAGCCGGCCGCCCAAGGTATCGGCCAAGAAACCGGCCAGAGAATCGATGAGGGCGGCGATGCGCCGCAGGCCAGCGGCACGCTCTCCGGTGGCCTCGTCCATGTAGAGGTTCCGGCGGACTTCGATCATCAGGGAGGACACCCGGGGGTCGGCGCGGTAGAAGGCCCCCGGCACGATCGCCCCGGCAAAGGGCTCGTTCCGCACCGTCTCCAGACCCGCCGCCCGGAAGAGCGCTTCGGCACCCGCGGCAAGCTCCTCCGGGGTGTGGAAATCATCGGTGCCGATGCAAATCTCCGGGCGCCGGAGGGCCCCGCCCAGCTCGTAGGGAAGCGCGTGCCGCGCGAAGGAGTGGAGGTCTACAGTCGGGTAAGACAGGTGCTCGTAGGCGTAGAGGCTCCGCATATCAAGTGGCACCAGGCCGGCGGTCCTGATCGATTCGAGAATGGGGTTGCGTTGTGTTCACTCCACCATAAGCTCTTCGATCGCGGTGTTTTCACGATCTCGCCATTGATGCAGGTGCTTGTCTCAGAAAGCGCGAATGGAAGCGCAATGTTTGAGCATGTTGTGTTGGACTTTCACGGACGCGAGCTTAACCGACCGCTTCGGGCTGAGTATGCTCCCAGGGAAACGTTCCTGGAGTGGCACGTCGCAGAGGTTTTTCGCCCGCCGGCTCGAAAAGTGATAGAGGTTTGAGCAGACCAGGTAATGGCCTGCTCTACGGCACAGCGCGCCTTGACGTAAGGGCCTATACATCCCAAGGCAACGGCCGGAGGTCGATTACGCAGGAGTCTGCGAGTTCATCGGCACCGTCCACGTGTTCCAGGAGAAACGAGACTAGGTCTTGCTGGTGCGGTTGTCCGAACACCATTCGGTAGACTGCGAGCGCGCGGCGAAGGCGTGCGTACCGCTCCGAGCCGCGGCTGAACGGAAGCGCGTATACGTGGCGTTCGACCCGGTGCGGGCCATCGCAGAGCCAGAATGGCACCATGCCACGCGACCGATCGGAGACAGGGGATGCAATGGTGAACAGCCTTCTCCAAGGGTTGTCGTCTTCGCTCAGTGCCTGTTCACCGAAGTTGTGAGCCGCGTTCCGCCGTACTGCGTGTCCCTTGTACCGGTGTACCCGCCCGTCTCTTTGTTCTATGTCGACCGGGTTATGCGGAGCATTCCAATGTACGACAGCGTGGCAGTATGAGTGGAAGTCGAGCCCTTCCTGGCCTACAGAGGTTGTGGCCAGTACGAACGGCCAGAATGGCGAGTTGAAGGCGGATCGAACCTGTGAACCGAAGGTCGTGGATCCATCCGTGTCCGATGTCTGTTCGCCATAACGCAACGCGAAGCGGGTTCGAATGCTTGCGGTTCGGCGCTCAACCTTTCCGCCCGCAGGGACGAAGTCGTCGTACTCCAGTCGAGACGCTCTGAGAGATAGCGCGGCCACGCATGTGTCGACGATTCGTGGGATGGCATCTTTCTGTTCCAGGTAGGCAGTGCCCAGTGACTCGTCCAGGATGTGGAAGTACTCGTCGAGTACCGCCTGGAGGCACCCTGCCACTGCGTAGTCAAGGACGCGCTGCCAGTACGGCTCACCTTCGTATGAGATATGCACCACTGCAGTCGCCTCAGGGCGGTTGAAGAAGTTGCGTAGTGCCCACCCGATCCGTGCGGCCTCATAGCGGAGGGTGTCCATTCCTGCGTCACCACCATCGCTCCGAACTCTAGACAATCCCCGGAGCGCGACCGTACCCAAGCCGCCAACGGCTATCCGCGCCAACACGCGATCTAGGTCGTGCGGCATTGCCCCCAGGCGCTCTTTGCCCTTGAGCACATCCATCGCGTACCGGACGTGCGATACCCAGTTCGTGTCGGAGGAGCTTCCGGCGGATGCCTCATGCGCACCGATCTTGATGAACCACGTTTCGAGCCACTCGACGGTTCTGAGCGCAGGTTCTTCAAAGTCCATCAAGATCGGCGCGGCCCAGTACCAGTTCCGGTCTGCGTCAGCTGTCGAATCACCGAATCTTCGGCCCAGATCCGCAGTGTGTGCCTCGAGGCTCCGGGTGATTCGATCGAGCAAAGCATCACGACCCGGCGTAGCATCGAAATGATCGTCCCTGAGTGATATCCTCGACAAGGCAACTGACGGATAGATCAGACCCAGAACCGGCATCCCCTCGTTGCCACGCT
>CAZLDK010000240.1:0-5371 GCA_964558285.1 uncultured Spirochaetaceae bacterium
CTCTCGGCGTACCGGGATCTCTCAGAAGAGCTCCGGGGCCTTTCCTTTGCCCCGCCGGTAGAGACGGTCTACAACCCGCTCTCCTACGCATGGGCTCCCTTCGAAGAGTACCACCTGACCTACGCCCGCCCTTCTCCGAGGGTCCTCTTCCTCGGGATGAACCCAGGGCCCTTCGGGATGGTCCAGACCGGCATTCCCTTCGGGGACCCGGTCTACGTTCGGGACTGGCTGGCAATCTCCGCCGAGGTCGCCGAACCGACGGTCTCCCATCCCAAGCGGCCGGTCATCGGACTAGGAAGCGAGCGTCGGGAGGTGAGCGGGAAACGTCTCTGGGGGCTCTTCCACGACCGCTTTGAGACACCGGAGCGCTTCTTCGCCGACCACTACGTCGCCAACTACTGCCCCCTGGCCTTTCTCGGGGAAACCGGCAGAAACATCACTCCGGACAAGCTTTCTGCGGCGGAGAGGCGCGGTCTCTTCGACGCCTGTGACCGTGGTCTCGGGCGTGTCATCGAGCTTCTCGGCCCGCGGTTTTTGATAGGAATCGGACGCTTTGCCGAGGACCGGCTCCGGGCGATCACCGAGCACCGCCCCCCCGGAGAACACGCCCCCCGGATTCTTCGGATCCTCCATCCGAGCCCCGCGAGCCCGGCGGCGAACCGAGGGTGGGCCGAAGCGGTTACCGCGACCCTCGAAGACGCGGGAATCTGGTAGGCAGCTTCCCGGCGCCCGAGAATCGCGCGACGACCGGCAGGTGGTCCGACACGCCTCCGTGGCGGGGCAGCCACCGCCTCGGGTGGCCCTCCGGAGTCAGGAACCCCGGGGCCGCGACGACATCAAAGGAGTCGAGTCGATACGCGGCCGCCTGGTCACCGCCGGAGCCATTTCCGACGCCGGTCCGGTAGAGGATGTGGTCGATCCGCTCCCACTCTCCCTGGTAGAAGTAGCTCCCGGGGAATAGGGTAGCCTCCCAGGGCTGCGATAGGCCGGGGAGCTTCGGAGCATCCGTGTTCAAGTCGCCGACGACGAGAAACAGATCCGCGTCGGTCGCCGAGAGCCGGAACTCGACCGCCGCGGCGGCAAGGCGGCGTTGCGGCTCGGTTGCCTCCCGGGTCGGACGCCGTGACTTCCAATGGTTGGCGAAGAGGACGACGCCCCCGGTTCCGAGGCGGACCTCGAGAATAGTGCGACCGGGTCGTCCTCGATGCACGCTTCGATGGCTCCGGACGTCTACCACCGGCAAGAGGGAGGCCACCGCGACCCCGTTACTCCCGACCGGCGCCGGGTCGAAGAGCAGGTGTCGGTAGAGGTGGGTCCACCCGGCGGCTTCGAGAAGGTCCGCCGCAACACCTCGGTTTTCCGCCTCCTGGAGAACGAGAACCGTCGGCGCGGCGGGAAAGGCGTCGGACAGAAGGTCGCCGAGGGTCGACAGGCGCCGGCGGTATTCCTCCGACGAGTAGGTTCCCCGATCCGGGTCGAAGGCCGGGTACTCGGTACCGTCGGAGACGCCGTCGAAGAGGTTTTGCAGGTTGTAGCTGACGACGGTTATCCCGTCGCCGCCCCGAAAGAGTTCCCCGCACCCGGCGACGGATACCGTAAGCGACGCGATGCAGCAGAAACGCAGAAAGGAGGAGAAGAGTTTCATGTAAGACGCTCCTGGTAGAGAGTTAGCGGTGCTCTACCAAGTAAGACAGGATTTCTGCGCGTTCTGCTTCAAAGTTCTTTGATTTTGGGTCGAAAGATTTTCCGATAATCGCTTCGTACGCTCGAATGTAGCGTTTAGACACCTCTCGGAGCACCTCTTCGGGTATTTCCGGTGGCTCACCGTCGCCGGAGAAGCCTTCCTCCATCAGCCACTGCCGGAAGTACTCCTTGTCGATCTTCCGCTGCTTCTCCCCCTGTGCGAAGAGCTCTTCGTAGCTGTCGGCGTACCAGAACCGGGAGGAATCGGGGGTGTGGAGCTCGTCGATAAGCACGATCTGCCCGTCTAGGAGTCCGAACTCGTACTTGGTGTCTACCAGGATCAGCCCCCGGTGAGCGCAGATTTCGCTGCCCCGGCCGTAGAGCGAGAGGGCGGCCTTCCTTATCGTATCCCACTGCTCCGGGGTCGCAAGGCCCTCGGATACCACCCCTTCTGAGGATATCGGGGCGTCGTGAGTTCCTCGCTCCGCCTTGGTCGAAGGAGTTACCAGCGGCTCTTCGAAGCGCTCGTTCATCCGCATTCCCAAGGGCAGCTCTATGCCGGACACCGAACGGCCGGCGGAATAGTCCCGCCACGCGGAACCGGTCAGGTAGCCGCGGACCACGACCTCGACGGGGAAGACGTCACACTTCTTGACCAGGACGCTCCGGGGTGTAATCGACTCGATGATGTGATTCGGGACGATGTCGGAGGTGTGGCGGAACCAGTAGAGGGAGAGGGCGTTGAGGACCTCTCCCTTGTGGGGCACTAGACCAAGGACGCGGTCGAAGGCCGATATGCGGTCCGAAGTGTAGATGAGAAGCCTTTCGCCCAAGTCGAAGATGTCCCGGACTTTGCCCTGGGTAAAAAAGGGACGGTCGGTAAGTTGGTCGTCCGAGAAGCCCTGGAACGCCTGTGCACCGTAGGGATCGTTAAGTGAAGATACCATTGCTCGTCAGCCTAGGAGCCTAGGTGCTTCTCCAAGTCTTCTCGCGTCGAGACGATAGCCGAAAGAAGTCCGTATTCCACCGCCTCCTCGGCTCCCATCCAAAAGTCGCGGTCGGTGTCCTTTTCGACCTGCTCCATCGGTTTGCCCGTCTCGTCGCTGATAAGCTGATTGATGCGCGTCCGCATCTTCTCGATTTCTCGGGCGTGGATCTCGATATCCGTCGCTACCCCCCGCATTCCGCTCAAGGGTTGGTGAATAAGATAGTGCGAATTAGGGAGTCCGAGGCGTTGCTTTTTCGGCGCACCCAAGAGGATCAAGGCGCCGGCGCTCGCCACGAGGCCCATGCCGATGGCAAATACTTCGGGTTTTACGAAGCGGATCATGTCCACTATCGCGTACCCTGCGTCCGCGTCGCCCCCGGGAGAATCGATAAATATCCGGATAGGCTCGTCGCTCGCGTCTTCGAGGAGGAGGAGTTGCCGTACAACCCGTTCCGCCAGGTTCTTGTTTATCTCGCCGGAAAGCAGGATAGTCCGGGTCTTGAGCATCTTCTGCATGAACTGCTCGCTGGCACCGGCGTTGGGGTCCTGCTTTTCTTCGTCGTTTTCTTCTTCGAGTCTCTGGGATATGTTCCACATAGGCGTGAATATACTAGCAAAGATCGTCGATTTGCAAAAGGTTAAAACATGAGAGTCGCATTCGTAGCCGTCGTCGGACGCCCTTCGGCGGGAAAAAGTAGCCTCGTAAACCGCATCTGCGGCCACAAGGTTTCCATCGTATCCCCGGTTCCCCAGACCACCCGGAATCGCGTTCGGGGAATCCTGACGAGCCCCGCGGGACAGCTCGTCTTTCTCGACACGCCGGGGTTCCACCTTTCCGACCAGAAGATGAACCAGGAGCTAAAGAGGGTTGCCCTGGCAAGCCTCGACGAGGTCGATCTGGTGCTCTACGTCGCCGACGTTACCAGGGAACCGGGGGAGGAAGAGAGGATGATCGCCGACGCCGTCGTCGCGGCGCCCCAGCAGGCGGTTGTCGCTATAAACAAGATGGATCTGTTGTCCGGCGAGGCGGAACCCGGGTCGGCGCCGGCACCCGGGCAGGAGGCCCGGACCCAGGGCGTCGTCCCGGCCCCCTGGGTCGCTTTTCTCGACGAACGGTTCCCCGACGCCCCCCGGTTCGAAGTGAGCGCCGCCACCGGAAACGGCATCGAGGAGGTTACCGCCGCCCTCTTTGACTGCGCCCCCGAAGGGGAGCTCTTCTACCCCGAGGAGTTCTACACCGACCAGGATCCGAGCTTCCGCATCTCGGAAACCATCCGGGAGCAGGTAATGCGCCGGACGACCCAAGAGGTGCCTCATGCCGTCTACGTCGATATTCTCGACAGCGCCTTCGAAACCATCCGCTCACCGAAAGGCCGCTCTCCACAGGAGGGCCCGCGGCCGCAGCGCCTCGCGGTCCGGGCCGCCATTTACGTCGAGCGGGAATCGCAAAAGGGCATCGTCGTCGGCAAGGGGGGCGCGATGATCCGCGACATCCGCAAGGGCGCCGAGCAGACGCTCCGGGAGCTCTTTCCCTATCCGGTATCCTTGGACCTCCGGGTAAAGGTCAACCCGAAGTGGCGCAAGAAGGACGCCGTTCTTCGGCGGTTGCTGCGTTGACCGGGATTCGGGGGGACCGTATAGTTTGGCTATGGATTACAAGATTGCCGCGAGCATCCTCAACGCCGACTTTCTCCGGCTGAAGGAAGAGATCGACGACGTTGCCGATGGAATCGACGAGATTCATCTCGATGTGATGGACGGGGTCTTCGTGGAGAACATCTCCTTCGGCCCTTCGGTAGTCTCCGGGATCGCCGGGGCGTACCCCGGCATGCCCCTGGAGGCCCACCTGATGATTATCCGGCCCCAGGACTACTGGCGGCAGTTCAAGGAGATCGGCTCCGGCATCATCACCTTTCACTACGAGGCGACACACCACAGCTACATCCTCCTCCGGGACCTTCGAAAAGCGGGGGTCCAGGCGGGTATATCGATAACCCCCGGGACACCGGTCTCCGCCCTCACCTCGATTGCCGAGTACATCGACCGCTTGCTGATTATGACCGTCGAGCCCGGCTTCGGGGGGCAGAAGTTGATCCCCGAGATGCTCGGGAAGATCGAGCGGGCCCGGAAGCTCCTGGGAGACCAGGTCGACATAGAGGTCGACGGCGGGATCGACGAGGGCACCATCGGCGACGCGAAGTCCGCCGGGGCCAACATCTTCGTCGTCGGATCCTACCTCTTTAAGGCGCAAAACCGGAGGAAGAACCTCGAAGCGCTCCGGGACCGGCTGACATAGGAGGCGCCGTTCCGGCCGAAGAGCCCGCCGGAGCACCGGGGCTCAGTACTTCTTGAGGATCTCGACACAGCGCTCCCGGCCGATGGTCTTGAGGAATCCCGCGAGGCGGGGCCCCTTCTCCTTTCCGACGAATACCCGGTACAGAGTCACAAAGAGCTCCTTCGGCTCGATTCCCCGGGACCGGGCAAGGGCGTAGATAGCCTCGCCGAGCTCTTTCTCGTCCATCTGTTCGATCCTCGGAAGAACGTCGTCCCGGAGCTCTCGCACCGCCGAGCGTTCCTCCTCGCCGAGGCCGATCGGCTCCTCTTCCCCGGTATTGAGGGTGAAGCGGAAATCCTCCGGGGCGTAGGTCCCGACCCAGTTCCAGGCGCAGGCCGCCCGGTTGAGGGCCCGGAGCCGTTCTG
>CAZLDK010000241.1:0-5354 GCA_964558285.1 uncultured Spirochaetaceae bacterium
TCACGTTGATCTTTTCGAGGATATTCCGTACGCTTGGCACGAGTTCATCATATACAACCGGCGCTCTCGAATCCACCGACAGGAGATGTAACGTGACTCTTCGCCTCTATAACACTCAAGGTCGCAGCGTACAGGACTTCAAGCCCATACACGACCGTGAGGTGAAGATGTACTGTTGCGGCCCGACGGTCTACAACTACGCCCACATAGGCAACCTGCGCTCCTACGTCTTCGAGGACACCCTCCGCCGGAGCCTTGAGCTCTTCGGGTACACCGTGGAGCACGTGATGAACGTGACCGACGTTGGCCACCTGACCGACGATGCCGACGCGGGAGAGGACAAACTAATAAAGAGCTCCCGGGAAATGGGAAAGACCGTTTGGGATATCGCGGAGTTCTTTACCGACGCCTTCTTCAAAGATACCGACGCCCTCAACATCCTCCGACCGACGGTAACCTGCCGGGCGACGGATCACATCGAGGATATGATCGAGCTGATAAAGCGGATCGAGGCCAAGGGATACACCTACCAGGCAGGCGGGAACGTCTACTTTGATACCCAGAAGTTCCCCGAGTATGGGAGGATGGCACTCCTCGACCGGCAGGAAGAGCAGCAGTCCCGGGTCGCCGCCGACGAGAATAAGCGCAACCCCCGGGATTTTGTCCTCTGGTTCACGAAATCGAAGTTTGAGCATCAGGCGATGCTCTGGGATTCCCCCTGGGGCCGGGGCTACCCGGGGTGGCATATCGAGTGCAGCGCCATGAGCATGAAGTACCTCGGGGAGGAGTTCGATATTCACTGCGGCGGTGTCGACCACATCCCGGTACATCACACGAACGAGATTGCCCAGGCGGAGTCCGTCACGGAGCACAGGTGGGTCCACTACTGGCTCCACGGCGAGTTCTTGGTGATGAACTCCGGAAAGATGTCGAAGTCCAAGGGTGGTTTCTTGACGCTCTCCTCTCTCGAAGAGGAGGGCTTCGATCCCCTCGACTATCGCTATTTCTGTCTCGGAGGACACTACCGAACCCAGCTCCAATTCTCCTTCGACGGCCTGCAGCAGGCTCGAAACGCCAGGCTGAACCTGATGGATCGCCTCGATCTGCTTCGCCGGGAGGTCGGTGAGTCTGACCCCGGCCCCGCGGAGGGCCCCGCAGTGGAAGCCGTCGAGGCCCGGACCGAAGGGTACCGCCGGCAGTTCATGGAGAGCCTCTCCGAAGACCTCAACGTACCCAAGGCGCTTGCCGTCCTCTGGACTGTGGTAAAGGACCCGGAGCTCCCTGCCGGGGAGCGCCTGGAGCTGGCCGAATGGATGGACCGGCTCTTTGCCTTGAAGCTGGCTTCGGCCGGAAAGGATGCGGAAGAGCTTATCGACTCGGATATTCAGGCCCTTATCGAAGAGCGAAACGAGGCTCGAAAGAGCAAAGACTTTCAGAGAGCCGACGAAATCCGCGACACACTACTAAAGAAAGGAATAGTACTTGAGGATCTGCCCGGTGGAACCAGATGGAAACGGGCCAAGAGGGTGTAACTCTCCCTCGAGTACGTTGTTTATCTAATGCGTTACCGCGACTTAGACGGACCGGATTTCCGGGCTCTTTACGACGAAGTCTTTCCGATAGTCTATCGGATAGCCTTTCGTGTGACGGAGGATGTCCTGGTGTCCGAAGAATTGTGTCATGAAGCCTTTGTTCGGTATGTGGAACGGGACGGATCCTTTCCTGATGCCAACCAGGCGAAGTACTGGCTCATACGGGTGACCAAGAACCTGGCTTTGAACTACCAAAAGCGGCGCGGCCGCGAACGACGCGCGTACCAGCGTGCATACTTTGAGCCCTCCCATCCCTCGGAAAGCGGCGAAACTGCCGTCCTAAAGAGCGAGGCTTCCGCCCTCGTTCGCGCCGCGGTGGAAAAGCTGCCGGAAAAATTAAAATCAGTACTCGTTCTAAAAGAATATGGTGAACTTAGTTACCGTGACATTGCGGAAACACTCGGCATTACCGAGGCGAACGTAAAAGTGCGCGTGTTTCGAGCTCGTGAGCGGCTCACGCAGCTCTTGAAGGAGAGTGACGTATATGTCCCATAAAGATCAGCGTCTTTCATCCTACCTCGACAATGAGCTCGACGATGTTACCTCCGGTATCGTCAAACGGCAGCTCGAGGAAGATTCAGCCACAGCGGCGCGGTATCGGCAATTTGCCGCCCTTCGGGAAAAGCTCTCGACCCCGGTCTACGGAGAGGAGGAGGTTCGGGAGAAGGTCTTTCTCCGTCTCGAGCGCCACGTTCCTCAGCACCCGACGGTTTGGCAGCGCCGCGTGAATGTTCCGCTACCGGCTCTCGCCGCCGCCGCGATGGTCCTTTTTGCCGTCGGCGTCATTGCTCTTCGGGGCCTGGTTCTTCCGGTCGCTTCGCCACAGGTAACCGAAACGGCGGCGCCTCGCGACGTGGATGTCACTATTACCGTGGATCAGCTCGACATCCAGGAGATGTTGGATTGGCTCAACCACCGTGATATGCTCGACCAGGTGACAATAGAGCTTCCGGCCTCCCCGACGTTTCGACTCCAGGGAGAACCTGCTCTCATCAGAGCGTCGGAGACAAGCCGGATTCCCCAGCGATCCGATGGTAACGGCTAATGCGGCTTAGGCTCGTAAGAAGGATAGTCTTCGGCCTTCTACCCTTTCTCGCGCTCCCGCTTCCGGCGCAAGACGAAGAGGAAACCTTCGACCTTCTTACCGAAAAAGCCCTCAGCATCCACATTACCGCCCGAATTACCCAAAACGACGAGGAGACAGTCTGGGACATGGAGCTTACCCGGGTTACCATTTCCGGCCGCACCGTCACCGTCCGTCTCGAAGGAAGCAACATTGTCGTCGTTGCGAATTTTACCCCCTACCGGGAGGAGGGCGATTCCGTGCTCCTTGTCGCCCAGGGTCAAACCTGGATCTCCGACGACGACCCGGAAACGGATGTCCAGTACCGCACGTCGTTTACCTCTCTTCCCGTCAGCCTCGGAGAGCCCGCGCTCTTTTTCCCCCTCGGTAGTAGCCCCCTCGGGGTAACCCTTGACACCGACGCCGCGGAGAGTTTCAATATCGAGCTTGAGGTTACCGTCGAGCAGTACGTCGAAACAACCGGATAGCATAACGAGCGCATGAGTCTCCCATCTCTGTGGCCGACCCTCCGACAGCGGGCATCTTTCGTCCCTGCTCTCGCCTTTGCAGTTCTTTTTCTGACCCTTGCCCTTCTGATGTGGGGCACCGGCCGGCACCCCCAGATAGACACCGTGAATCTGGATACCGGCGGCGGCGAGGCTCGCCTTACCGTGACCGGAGAACACTTTGGTGCCAACAGAGGGCGATCCCGACTACTCTTCTCAGGCCAACCCCTACCGTCGGGGTCCTACCTCGCCTGGGACGAAGGGGAGATTACGGTTCGTCTCCCGGGGGATGCGTCGTCCGGCCTGGTCTACGTCCAACGCGGCTCACGGCGGAGCAACGGAGTAATGGTTACCCTTGAGCGGGATATCCCCTCTCTCGCCGTCGTCGACCGCCAAGGTGTCGGCCCGCTTATCCGCTCCGTAGAGCCAATCCGGGCCCAGGTGGGCGAAACCATCACCCTCGTGGGGAGGCACTTCGGCCGAGATCGCCGGGAGAGTAGCGTCCACTTTGCTTGGGCGGGACCTGGAGACGATCGGACGGTAACACCGGCTCCCTGGGAGTACCTCTCCTGGTCGGACCGCCGGGTAGTCTTGCGGGTTCCCGATGGGGCGGCTACGGGGCCACTCGTTATTCGGACGGCCCAGGGGGCGAGCGAGGGACGCGGCTTCGAAGTCCCCCAGCCCTTGGGAGGGAACGACTACATCAATCCCCGGAGCTACGCCGTCCTTGTTTCGGTCGAAATCGACCGGATTGCACTTCCAGACCTTCCGGAGGACGCCGGCGAAGCCAATCGTCCCCCGGAACTCTATCTCTGGCTCTCCTCGCCGGAGCGCTCTCCGGCCCAGGGACCGGTTCAACTGGTTTCGCAGAGCGCCGAGCCCCTATTCGATGGGGTAGGCGGTCTATCGGTCTACCGGCTCGTTCTCGATAGCGCCGAGAACAGGCGGGTGACCCGTCTCTTTCTCGTCGACCGGTACGAGATTCGCACGGACGTCGAGCGATTGACGCTCAGCCTGGACATGCCCGATGAGCTTCTGGAGGAGTTTGGGGGACCGGACGAGCTTTCGCCGTCGGACGCGCCGGAGGTCGTCGCCCTGGTAAGGCGGCTCGTGGCTCCCGGGTCCCATCCTTTCGAGGTTGGGCGCAGACTCTTTCGCTTCGTCGCCGACACCTATACTCCTCGTGCTACCGAGCGAAGCAGTTCGGCGTTGGAGCTGATCGAGGAGGGGAGGGGTAACACTCGCGCCTTCTCGGCGCTCTTCGTCGCCCTGGCCCGGCAAGCCGGGCTTCCGGCCCGAATCCAGGCCGGCGTGCTGGTCGTTCCGGGGCCCGACGGGGAGGGGCACGGCGCCCTTCGGCACTACTGGGCCGAGTTCTACGTCCCTGCGATCGGGTGGGTTCCGGTGGATCCGGCTCTCGAGGCGGGGTTATACGCCGAAGAGATTCCCGAAGAGGAACGCCTAGACTCCTACTTCGGCGCCGTCGACGCCCATCGCATCGTATTCAGCCGTGGAATCGCCGCTGCGCAGCCGATGCACCCCGACGGTGTCCGAAACCGGGTGGAGGAGCACTACTCGCTGCAGCTATTCCACGAAGAGCTGGTAGGGAACGTTGATTCTCACCGAACGCGTTGGTATGATGTCGAGATCATTGGAGAGTACCCCCCGAAGGAGTAGCCGTTGCAGTACCTTCCGACCCACGATCCCGAGATTGCCGATATAGTCCGACTCGAAGAGACCCGTCAGAGGGAGAAGCTGGAGCTTATCGCCAGCGAAAACTTCACCAGCGCCGCGGTCTTGGAAACAGCCGGCACGGTTCTCACCAACAAATACGCCGAGGGCTATCCCGGTAAACGCTACTACGGTGGCTGCGAGTACGTCGATATGGCGGAGAATCTCGCACGGGACCGGGCGAAGGAGCTCTTTGCGGCGGATTACGCGAACGTCCAGCCCCACTCCGGGAGCAGCGCCAACATGGCGGTCTACTTCGCAGTCCTAAAACCCGGAGACACCATCCTAGGGATGGATCTGGCGCACGGAGGACATCTTACCCACGGCGCAGCGGTCAACTTTTCGGGTCAGCTCTATAAGATTGTAACCTACGGGGTCTCCCGGGAGACGGGGCGGGTCGATTTCGACGAGGTACGAGACACCGCCCGGAAGCACCGTCCGAAGATAATCGTCGCCGGCTTT
>CAZLDK010000242.1:0-5330 GCA_964558285.1 uncultured Spirochaetaceae bacterium
TGGAGGAAGAGCTTCGCCCCGGCGAGTTTCTGGAAATTTCCGAGGATGATCACGGCGCCTATATACTCAATTCAAAAGACTTGTGCCTGATGCCGAAATTGAACAGCTTCCTCGAGGCGGGGATCGACTCGCTCAAAATTGAGGGGCGCAACAAGAGCGAATACTACGTGGCCAGTGTCGCCCGGGCGTATCGGGCCGCGATTGACGCCTATTATGAGAGCCCCGAAACGTGGTCGCCGGATCCCTTTATGGCCGAGCTTGAAAAGGTCCAACACCGCGGCTATACCCTCGCGTTTCACGAAGGCCGCCTCACCCACCACGCCCAAGACTACGAGACGACCCTAAGCGACAGTGCATGGCGTACGGCCGGCGTCGTCCGGGCATGGGAGGGGAACGACCTAATACTCGAGGTGCGGAACACGATAAGAAAGGGTGATGTGGTCGAGTTTCTCTCCCCCACCCGTTTTGAACCTCTCCGCCTCAAAGCCACACAGATAATCGACGCCGACACCGGCGCGGTGTTGCCCAAAGCCTCCGCCGGTCAAGGCAAAGCCATCCGCATCTCAGCAGACATGTTTGATCACGAAGACGATGTTGGAGATCGTGTCAAAGCGCTGCTGCCCGTGCTCTCCGTGGCGCGGGTACAGGCGTTTGATAAGGACCCTTCACGGGGGGATGCACCGAGCGTTTGACACTCGTGGCTTCGGGTTCGGGGTAAGGCCGCGTCCTGTCGGTCAAACTCAGGAGGATTGCACTTGCTCCTCGCGGGGAGCGTGGGCACGCTCTGAGTGACTGACAGCTTCCTCCGGCAGGTCCGTACCGGTAGCTGATGTGTCTGCGGGTCCCTAAGGCGCCGAAATCTCAATCTCCGGCGACGCGATCCGGGCGAAGTGGCGGACGTTGTAGGTATAGATGCGGCTGCATCCGGCCTTCCGGGCGGCAGCCAGATGCAGGCCGTCATAGACAATGCCGCTGGTCAATCCCGAATCTGAAACTGCAGTGACGGCCCAGCGGTAGTCCTCCGCATCGAGGTCGATGACGCTGAGACGGCCGAGAATACTCTCTTCGATGATTTGCCTTGCCTCGAGAGGGCTCACCCGCCGCGGAACCGGGAGCGCCGTCAGGACCGAGTAGACCTCCGCCAACGCGTGGCTTGCACAGACGCCCGTGTTGTGTCCGGAGGTATACGTAACAAGGGTGGAGAAGCAGGTGGGATGGTTAGATAGCTGATCGACGAAGGCCGGAACCAGCACCGAGGTATCAAAGAGTACTTTCATCCGGTTCCTCGGCCACGAGATAGTCGTTCCGGTTCGCCCGTTCCTGGTCTATCACCTTTCGAATATCAAGGTCCGTCGTCTCTGTCCCGTGATGAATCAGAATCCCCTCCTTGCGGACCAGGGAGGGCTCAGAGTTGACGGGAACGATGCGAATACCGCCGGCGTCCGCCGTCAACTCCAGATTCGTCCCGGGTACCAGATGGAGCCGGTCCCGGACAGCCTTGGGAACGACGATGCGGCCTAAGCGGTCGATGGTAACGGTCATGGTAAAATGGTAACACCGATGCCATAAATGTACAAGCTAAAATCACCCCGGCGAATATGAACCGGTAGTCTTCCATGCAGAACGGCCTGGTAAGGCGGGCTCGAAGTCGGACAAGAGAAAAGGGGAGACGCGGGGCCATGGGGCTCTGGCGTTCGGCGCTCTGCGTGCTCAACCGTGCGGGGTTGTGCGGCTCTGGTGCTCCGGCACCATTGAAGGGGTTTCGATCCCGATAAGTGGTCCGGTTTAGCGGTTCCGGAAACCGGGCTACGCTCCGTCGCCGAAGCGTTCGCGCGTGCCCCCCTGTCTCCCGTAGATCACGTTGTTGTTTCGTCGGCGAACTCCACGGATACCTCGAAGCTCGCCTTTCGCAGCGCGCGGTTGAGTCGGCGAAACTCAAGCCGCGCTTTCTCGAGCTCATCCCGCACCACCAGGAATGGAGTCTCGGGTTCCTCAACGATGTCCCGATCCTCCTTGTGGATCACCCTGGCCGTCGAGCTGTTGGCAAGTTGCGTACTCAGCTCACTCACGCGCTCCTTCGCCGCCTTGCGGAGCTCGAGCGCCTCGCTCAATGAGACCTCCTCATCTCCAATGCGTACGGAACTGGCGAAGTTCCCGCGCTGAATCGCCGTGTTGAGCTTGTGCCGCTTGTACTCGAGCGTACGAAGCTCGGCCCGGAGCGCGCTCAGGTCAACGCCCTGCGCCGGCCGTGATGCATCCGCGTCGACGCGAGAAAGCGGCCATGTCTTGCCGGCCGCACGAGACTCAGGTAGACACGCGCGCAGCGTCTGCAGTCTACCGTCGTACTCGGAACGCAACTCGAGCGCCTCGTAAACGAACAGACCGTTTCTATCAGCCATTATCCTCCTCCTGCTGATCATCGCCGGTAATCGACACTCCCAGTTGCACCTCGAGTGCATCCAGGACTCTTCGCCTGTCTGAGGCCGAGTTCACCGTACCGACTTGACGCCCCAGATCGCTCTTCCTGAGCGTTCGCACCTGGTGAGCCAGAACGGTGATCTCCATTGACCCACCGTTCTCGGGCTGCACGACGCAAACAGCTTCGTTTGGGTAAGTCTCGCGCGCGCCGCCGGGTTCTACGACGGGGAGCACCGTCACGTGCGCAAGCGTCTGATTGATTACAGAGTCGCTGATCACGAGGATCATCACCCTTCGCTGTGCTCCAAGCCCGAAGACACTCCATTGCATCGCTTTCCCTCACCCATCCGGAATCTGCCGGGAGTCGACACGCTCGAACGCCGCCTCAACCTGCGCGATCTCCGCTGCCAAGCGCGTATCCTGCGCGGCCCGCCTGCAATGCTCCCGAACCCGCTCGGTCTGCAGATCCCGGAGCCGCCGTCGCAGCGCGTCCTCAACGAACCTGCTCATGGACGATGCGTAGCCGTGCTCTACTGCTTCGCGCACCTCGTCCACAACGCTGCTCGATATCTGATACGTCACCTTCTGCGACTCCGCCACCGCTTTGCCCTCTTCTCACTCAGATCGTCTTACCATGATGCCATACATCTAGTATGGTGTCAACACCATACCTCTACTACGACTATCTAGTCATAGTGACTCCCGGGCAATACGCTTACTGCCCCAGCCTCTATTGTGAAGCTGCACTATGACTGGCAACGTCCTCCGGATCCTGAATAAGCTGCCTCTCACCATCGTAGTGAGAAGCTCCTACCACGAATTGACCCTCTCTCAGATCTTCTTGCTCCCTTCCTTCAGGGGGGTCAGTTTCTCATGTCGCCTCACACGGGGAGCGTCCCGAGCCCCGCTCGATAGCATATAAGCAAATCCATAGTATAATCGCCGTATATATGATCTGGACGGGCCTACACCTTTTCGCGATAGCAGCAGCGTTGGTTTCAATCGGCCTCGGCGCCATGGTGGTTCGCTACCGCGAGTTCTCCGGCACAATCCCCATGATCGTGATGCTTCTGTCGGTCGGTCAGTGGTCCCTCGGCGCCTACTTTGAGTTGGCTGCAGACGGCGTGGCGGCAAAGCTGTTCTGGGACAACGTTCAGTTTCTCGGGTACTCGCTCCTGATCCCGGCTGTTCTGCTGTTTGTCCGCGCCTACAGCGGGCGGAGCGTTTCGAAACCGCGCTATCTCATCCCGCTTCTGGCGCTGGAGCCGGTGGCAACCAATGTCCTGGCATGGACGAGTGGCGCGCATACGCTGATCCGGGACAACCCGCGGATCGAGGTGCTCGAGTCGTTTACGCTCCTCTCGTACGACTGGGGACCGTGGCTGTGGATTTCCACCCTGTACGCCCTCGTTCTCTACACCGCAGCTCTGGTAATGCTCGCACGGCATATGTTCCGCCGCAGCCGCGGGCGGGTACGGCAGCCGTGGGCTGTTCTGGTGGGACTCATCATACCTTGGGTCGGCGGAATTCTGTTGTTCGCCGGCTTGATTCCCGACAACGTCGACCTGTCCCCGCTCTTTTTTACGGTTGGTTTTGCTGTGCTCGCCTGGGGTGTCTTCCGGGAAGAGCTGTTTCCCGTATCCACGGCAACCTACCGATCAATCGTAGAGAATGCGCTCCACGGTATTATCCTGCTGGACTCGCAGCAGCGCGTCGTCCGGACCAATCCGGCGGCGCGAGAGCTCCTTGGCGTTGGCGAAACCGGCGCAGTCGGAAAGCAGTTCCTCGAGCTCTTCGGACTCGAAATACCGATTAAACCACGCGACGAACACGGCCGCCGATGGGAGCGGGAGGTCTCCGTCATCACTCCCAAAGCCCGCGGCTACTACCACCTGCGAGGCAAGGCGGTGCGTCTCTCCGGGCGGGGCGGCATCGGCACGCTGGTCTTTTTCGACGACGTTACCCGGGAGAAGGAGGCTGAGCGGGAGCTGAGAACCCTGGGGCTGGCGATAGAGAACGCCCAGGTCTCGGTTGTCATTACCGACGCCGAGGCCACGATCACCTACGTGAATCCGTTCTTCGAGAGACTGACTGGGTACAGCAAGCGCGAAGCGGTCGGCCAAAACCCGAAGATCCTGCGGTCCGGATACCATGACGACGTCCACTACGAACAGATGTGGGCAACGTTGACCGGCGGCAGACCGTGGCACGGGGAACTACGAAACCGGAAGAAAGACGGGTCCCTGTACTGGGAACAGGCGGCGCTTTCTCCGATAGCTGATGAGGACGGGACGATCATCCAGTACGTCGGCGTGAAGGAAGACATTACCGACCGGAAAGAGCTGGACACGCTCCGGGAAGAGGTGGACAGAATTACCCGGCATGACATCCGGTCACCCCTCAACGCAGTCATTGCACTCCCGGAGTTGATGCTGAAAGACCCCGGGTTGACCGCTGAGCAACGGGAGGATCTTGCCCTCATCGCTCACTCGGGTCGCAACGTCCTGGAGGTCATGAATCTCTCGGTAACGCTGTTGAACATCGAATCCGGCCGTTACGATTACAAACCGGAACCCCTTGATCTGGCAGTGCTGGTCAAACAGTGGGCCCGGGAGCAGAAAGCCGCGGCCGCCGTCAAGGGCGTTACGACGACGATCACAGCCCGAGGGTTTGACTCTCCGGAGGTGGACCACGTCATGGTTCTCGGTGACAGACTCCTTGCGTATTCGGTTATCTCAAATCTGCTCAAAAACGCCGTGGAGGCATCACCGGAGGACGAGACGGTCACCGTCGAATTCGTACACGGTACACCGATCGTCGTTCGAATCCACAACCAGGGAGCCGTGCCCGCAGACATGGGGGTGCGGACAAAAACTTGGACTACAATCTGAAGGAGGTAGTCCGTGTTTTCG
>CAZLDK010000243.1:0-5293 GCA_964558285.1 uncultured Spirochaetaceae bacterium
TTGATAATTATATTTTTCAATTAGTGTATTCAAATCGTTTTTTAATTCCTTGAATATGTTTTGCAACGAAGGAGGATACCGACACTGCCGCGATTCTTCGGGGTTGGGTAACGCCGATGACTCCCCGGGCCCCGTAGCCCGCTTCGTCGAGGATTATGGGTAGCTGAGTGGTCTTTCCGGAACCCGTCGGGCTTTCGACGACGACGACTCGATGGGTCTCGAGGGCCGAGAGTATCCGTTCCCGTTGGGCGTAGACGGGAAGCTGTCGCTGCCGCTCCCGGAGGCTCCCGGCGGCGGGAGAGTCGCCGTTGCCGTTTTGAGGCGTCATTCCCCCGCCGTCCGCTTGGCTACCTCTGCCGCCGCCTCTTCGATGGTAATTCCTTCGACGTTCCTTCTTTCGGAGAAGATCCGAAGGTGGACCCGGCCGGCGGCGGCAGCCTCCGCGTCGCAGACAATTCCGAAGGGTATCCCCTTGGAATCGGCGTAGCCGTACTGCTGAGGCAGCTTTTTCGCCTCGGGGTAGACCTCGGCACCGAGCCCCAAGCTTCGGACCACTTCCGAGAGGTCGTGATAGTGGGGAATGAGGGTCTCATCCAGGCAGAGAACCAGAAGCTCCGGAGCGGCGCCCCGGAAACTCGAGACCCCAAGCTCTTCGAGGGCCGCCAAGAGCCGGTCGAGGCCGATCGAAGCACCGACGCCCGGCAGATGCTCCTTGGTGTAGAGTCCGGCAAGGTCGTTGTACCGGCCGCCGGAGCAGACCGAGCCGATTCCCGGGAGCTTGTCCAGGAATGTCTCGAAGACGACGCCGGTATAGTAGTCGAGTCCCCTGGTGATCGCCGGGTCCAACACCAGGCGATGCTCGATCCCCACCTTTTCCGCCGCGGCGTAGATCTCGCCGAGGCGCACAATCGCCGGCTCCGTCGGCCCGAGATGCTCTTTGAGGGCGACAAAGGTGTCGTGCCAGCCCCCGGCGCTCCGGCAGAACGCGAGGAGCGCCTCCGCGGATTGTGCGTCGGTCACCGCGGTTAGCGATTCCTTGGTCTCCTCCTCCCCGACCTTTGGCAGCTTGTCCAGGGCCCGCAACACCTCCGACTCCTCCCCGGAATGCTCGATCTTCGCAAGGAAAGCCCGAAGGAGCCCCCGGTGGGAGACATGGATCGTAAAGGCCGGTATCGAAAGCGATTCGAGGGACCGCACCATCAACAGGAGAATCTCGAAGTCGGCGCTGGCGTTGTCGACCCCGACGACGTCGAAGTCGCACTGGACAAACTCGCGGTAACGCCCCCGCTGGGTATTCTCGCCCCGAAACACCTTGTCGATGTGATACCGACGGAAGGGGAGGTAGAGCTCCGGGCGGTGTTGAGCCATAAAGCGAGCGAAGGGCACCGTCAGGTCGAAGCGCATGGCGACGTCGCGGCCGCCGTGGTCCTCGAAGCGGTAGACCTGTTTGTCGGTATCGCCGCCCCCCTTGCCGAGGAGCACCTCGGTGTACTCGAGAATCGGAGTATCGATGGGAACGAATCCGTGGCGGACGAAGCCCTTTTCCAAGAGGGCTCTTACGCGCTTTCGGCTGCTCTCCTGGTCCGGGAGGAAGTCTCGAAAGCCCTTGAGGACTCGAGGTTCGATGATTCCGGACATAGTTAGCGCTCCTTTGCTGCGTTGCGTTGGGAGAGAGTTTCGACGGCGTTCTGCCACTTGTACGCCGAGACCTTCCGGCTTGCGGGAAAGAAGACGTACAACTGTCCCTTATAATACAGCTCGAGGTGCCGGGTCAGCTGCACGTTGAGACCACGAATCCCCTCCAGCGGTATCTCCAGGGGCTTGGCCGCTCCGTCGTCTGTAGCAAGTTCAAAGGCAAGCCGGTCCGGGAGTAGCCGAAGCCTTCCGGAGCCCAGTCGCGTCAGGCGGCTGCTACGGTAACCCCGGGATACCTGGATATCGCGGTCCTCGAGAATCGGTGTACCGTCTCGAAGGTACGTTGCGACGCCCTCCTCGATCAAGCTCGAAAGCTCCGCGAGCTGCCAGCGGTGCCAGTCCCGGATGGTCTCGAACCGCGCCTCTTCCCCCTCGTTCTCCGACCTAAGAAAGCCTCGCTCGGTGTACCGCACCGCGTAACCGCAGCTTCGGCACCCGAAGCGAGAACCTCTCGACCGAAGCGTCGCCATCCCACGACACGCGGGACAGACGAAGAGGGTGTGCTCCAGGTCTTCGGCGAGGCGGTCGCCACGGTAGGGAATCATCTGCTGTGACTGGTAGGCGTAATCGTCGTGGGCCAAGGCGGCGGTAAGGCGGTCGTAGATCTGATCGACCGAGAGGGTCCGGGTTTCCTCGGCGGTCAGCGCCAGCTTGAACTGCACCGTGAGCCGACCTCGCCGCGGCTTGTGGGACCACCGGGGGTGGGAAAAATAGCCTCCTAAGAAGATAGGCGTGACGACCGGCGACTTCATGAGTCGAACGAGCTTCGCCGTGGAGTAGAGCAGGGGTAGGGTGGCGCCGTCCCAGGTCCGCTGCCCCTCGGCGAAAACGCCCACGACGCCCCCGGACTCCCGAACCGAAAGAATGTACCGGATGGCTTCGAAATCGGTAACGGCCTTCGCCTTTGGGATGGCCCCGACGAGGCCCAAGAATCGTCGGAGAACCCGGGAGCGAAAATTGGCGTCGGCAGCGACCCAGTGGATGGCCTGGGGAACGAAAATGCTGACCATAAAGGGGTCCCAATAGCCGACGTGGTTCGGAAGTACCAGGTAGGGAGGCTTCAACCGGGCTATCAATCCGTGGTTTTCGGCCTTCATGTTGAATCGGAGCTTCAAATAGACGCCGAGAACGACGCGGAGGAAGCGAATAAAGAGTGAATAGGCCCGAATTCCGCGTTTGGCTGCCATCGATGGTAGGCCATGATGGTACCGAGGAAATGTTGACTACTTCAAGTAATAGGGTTACAACTAGCGCATTTCTCGTCGCAGCACCGGGAGGGCACAATGAACTTTTCCTGGCACGTATTCATCGACCTCGGGCTTATCTCATTGGCATTGGTTCTTGCGACCGCCATCCGTGTGAAGGTGCGATTCTTTCAAAAATACCTCATACCCAACGCCCTGACGGCGGGTTTCTTGCTCCTACCGCTCTACAACTTCGTTCTTCCGAGTATCGGTATCGATTCTCTCGGTCTCGGGGAGCTGGCCTACCACCTCTTGAGCATCTCTTTCGTCGCTATGGCACTTCGGCAGGCACCACCGGCCCATAAGAATAAAGGTCAGGGCTTCTTTCCGACCAGCGTGGCCATTATCTCGCAGTTTTCGGTTCAGATTATCATCGGCCTCCTCGGAACCTTCATCCTTATCCGTACCATCATGCCGGATCTCTACGAGCCCTTCGGCTATCTTCTGCCCCTGGGCTTCGTTCAAGGTCCCGGGCAGGCTTTTGCCATCGGGCAGAGCTGGGAAGCTTCGGGAATCGTCGGCGCCGGGAGTGTTGGTCTGACCTTCGCCGCCCTCGGCTTCGTCGTCTCCTGTTTTGGGGGTGTCTTTCTTATAAACTACGGCATCCGGCGCCACTGGGTCGGGAAGCAGTTCCAGGAGGCGTTGCAGAATCAGGGAATCAAGACGGGGGTCTACGGCCCGGAGGCGCCGAAGAAGGTCGGTTCGATCTTGACCACGGAGAGCGAGGCCATCGATTCGATGACCTTCAACTCTGCCATGGTGCTTATCTGTTACTTTCTCGCCTATCTCTTCCTTCGGTTCCTCACTTATACGCTCTCTATGCTCGGGCCCCTCGGCGCCGAGTTCGCGACCAACCTCTGGGGCGTAAGCTTTATCTTTGCCGCACTCTCGGGCCTCTTCGTGAAGCAGATTCTCAAGGGGCTAAAATTTCACTACGTTTTGGACAACAACACCCTCAACCGCATTTCCGGACTCTCGGTCGACTTTATGGTGACCAGCGCCATCGCCGCCATCTCGATCGTAGTGGTGACCGCGTATTGGCTGCCTATCCTCTTGCTTTCGGCCGTCGCGACCCTCATGCTCTTCTTGATCGTCCCCTGGTTCTGCTCCCGTCTCTTCGAGGATCATCAGTTCCACCGAATGATGCTGATTTTCGGAGTCTCCTCCGGGACCCTTTCGACCGGGTTGGCGCTCCTCCGGGTTATCGACCCGGAGTTCGAGACTCCCGTCGCCCGGGACTACACCTACGCCTCCGGCATAACCTTCTTGCTTGTCATACCCCTTATCCTCTCGATTAGCTTTCCATTGCGGACCTATGTAACCGGCAACATGATCTATTTTTGGATCGCCCTGGCAGTAAGTGGCGCGTACCTTGTCTTTGTATTCGTGAGCTACCTCCTGATTGCAAAGAAGCGAGCCTTCGCCAAAGCGTCGGAGGTCTGGCTTTATACCGAATAGGAGCGTCGACGTACCATGGTAGAACCGCGGGGAACCAAACTCGTAAACCCCTACGCCACCAGCGAGGGATACGACGCCTACGACTGTTTCGGGTGCGCCCCGGGGAACCAGTTCGGCTTGCAGATGGAGTTCTACTCCGACGGAGAAACCGTGTGGAGCAAGTGGCAGCCCCGGGAGCGGTTTCAAGGCTTCCACGGTATTCTCCACGGCGGCATCCAGGCCACCCTAATGGACGAAACGGCGAGTTGGGTAGTCTCGGTGGTCCTCGGAACATCCGGTTTTACGAAGAGCATGCAGGTCGATTACTTAGAAAACGTCCAGGTAGAAGGGCCACCCGTGGTCATTAGAGGCGAAGTCGGAGTGGAGTCCAAGAAGGAGGCCACCCTCGATATCGAGCTCTACCAGGGCGAGAGCCTCAAGGCGCGAGCGGTCTGCTGCTACGCCATCTTTTCCGAGTCCGTCGCCCGCAAAAAGCTTCACTACCCGGGACGTGACGCCTTCCTTCCCCAGTAGCTGTGGCCGACGTCTACTCTCTCATCTACGATGCCGCCATGATCCCTCTCGAATCGCTGCACCTCGCCGAGTTGCGGCGGTGGCTCCTGCCCCAGGCGTCCGGCAGTGTTCTGGAGGTCGGTGCAGGAACCGGGGCGGCACTCTCCTACTACGACCACAGACTGGTCCGCTCCCTTACCCTGATCGACCGGGAGATACGCCCCCCCTTGGAGCGCCGGGCCGCGGAGCTCTCGACGCCGACCGATATCCGGGAGCTTTCGGTGGAATCGCTGCCCTTCGGAGACGATCGATTCGATACCACCGTGTCGAACCTTGTCTTCTGTAGCGTCGAGAATCCGTCAAAGGGCCTCGGAGAGCTCTTTCGGGTACTCAAGCCCGGGGGG
>CAZLDK010000244.1:0-5268 GCA_964558285.1 uncultured Spirochaetaceae bacterium
CGTCGTGGTGGAGGCGGACCTGCACCTTCCTTCCTGGGCTCTCTACCAGCAGGGCCTCGAGCTGCTCCCTTCTCCGGACGACGTCATTTCCCAAAGTGGCGGGAACGATCCCGGAGAAGCGCTCCGCCTGTTTCGCAGGGCGATTTCTCAGCGAGAAACGGAGCTGGCGGCGACGGGCATAGAGCCGGCGACCGACGCGAGTCTCTTTCCCGAGGCCGAAGCCGGTCTGGCCCGGGTCTACCTGATCGAAGGCAACCTAGCCCTCGCGGAACGACACTACCTCAGGGCTCTCGACTCTTCGGACCGTCTCTCGATTCCGGAAAGCGAATGGGCAATTCGATACGAGCTGGCCGAGGTATACAACATGTCTCAGCAGCGTCGGTTGGCCCAACAGCAATGGCTGGCCATCGTCGAAGAGGTCGACGCTATCGACTCTCCTGCTACACGAGGGGTTCTCGATAACTATCAGCGTATCTTCTGGGAAGAGGGGATCGATCGGCTCTTGCAGCTCTACCGCCAGGAGGGTACCGCGAGTATCGACGCCAACCAGAACCTCGGACGCCAATTTCTGGGCATGGGGCGCTACGAAGCCGCCTTCGATCACGACATCATGGCTACGGTAAAGATCGTCACAGTCGTCGTGGAAGAGCTTCGGCTCTTTAGTCCCCTCTATCAGTTCGAGACCTTGGATGAGCTTCTCTCCGCAGCCGGCGAGTATTCGGGGATAGAGAGCTACCTTGCTCGGTCGGGCCTTTTTGACACTCTGGAGCGGCTCGCCCAGGCGTCCTTTCGGCTCAGCGGCGGCTCGGTTCGCTCCCGGGAGCTGTGGCAACTCGTCGCTACCCACTCCCCGAGGGGTTCGGTTGCCGGGAGCAAGGCTCGGAGGCGAGCCGAAACGCCGGAAACCGATCCCCTGATCGTTCCCCGGTGACCCCGGAGCGCATAGCCGCTGGTTGATACTCGATACGGATTAGCATAGGCTGTCGCCAACGCGATCACCCAGATGGAAAAAATCATCATCCGAGGGGCCCGGGAACACAACCTTAAGAACGTCGACCTGGAGCTGCCCCGAGATAAATTTATCGTTGTATCGGGCCTCAGCGGCTCCGGAAAATCGTCCCTCGCTTTCGACACTATCTTCGCCGAAGGACAGCGAAGGTACGTCGAGTCGCTCTCGGCCTATGCGCGCCAGTTCCTCGGGCGGATGGACAAGCCGGACGTCGACTACATCGAGGGACTCTCCCCGGCAATATCGATCGAGCAGAAATCCACAAACCGGAACCCTCGGTCGACGGTCGGTACCGTCACCGAGATCTACGACTACTACCGTCTCCTTTTCGCCCGGGTAGGCGTGCCCCACGACCCGGTCAGCGGAAAGCGTATCGAGAAGCAGACTATCGACGAGATAGTCGATCGCATCCTTGTGCACCCCGAGGATAGCCGACTGATGATTCTGGCACCCGTCGTCCGGGGCCGGAAAGGGGAGCACAAAAAGATTCTCGAGGACGCGAAGAAGGTCGGTTTTGTCCGGGCGAGGATAGACGGAGAGATTGTCGCACTCGAGGAGGAGATAAGCCTCGACAAGAAGCGAAAGCATACAGTCGAGATCGTTGTCGACAGGCTCAAGGTGCGTGCAGACCAGCGCAAACGTCTCGCGGAAGCCGTCGAGACGGCGGCGACGACGGCCAACGGAATGGTTGTTGTCCTTCGGCAGGAGGGGAAGGAGAGCTTCGAGGAGAGCTTCTCCCAAAACTACGCCTACCCGGACAGCGATCTGGTCTTTCCGGAATTGGAGCCACGGCTCTTTAGTTTCAACAGTCCCTTCGGCGCCTGTCCTTCCTGTTCCGGGCTCGGTATGACCCTGGAGTTCAACCGGGACCTTATCGTGCCCGACGCCACCCTGTCCTTCAACCAAGGCGGGCTGAAGCCGTACAACCCAAAGGCCGCTTGGCACCGGAGCCGGTTTACCGCCCTGGCGGAGCACCTCGGTTTTTCCCTCGATGCCCCCCTCGAAGAGCTCCCGGAGAAGGTTCTCGACGCTATCTGGAACGGTACCGGAGAGGCGATAGAGGTGACCTACGTCAACCGCGACCGGACGGGAAAGTTCGAGTACCAGGCGCCGTTTCCAGGGGTCTTGGAAGACCTAAAGCGGCGATACGTCGAGAGCACCTCCGACGGGGTTAAGGAATGGCTCGAGGGGTACATGTCGCAACGCGTCTGTCCCACCTGTCGGGGGCAACGGCTCCGACCCGAGGCCCTGAGCGTCCTCATCAATCGCAAAAGCATCCACGACGTCACGACGATGTCCGTCGAGGAGGCGCTGACCTTCTTTGATACCCTAGAACTGAGCGACACCGAGGTGGAGATTACCCGAGAGATCTTGAAAGAGATCGAATCTCGGCTAACCTTTATGAAGAGCGTGGGCCTCGAGTACCTGACCTTGGACCGCAACGCGGGAACACTATCCGGCGGCGAGGCCCAGCGGATACGTCTTGCAACCCAGATCGGCTCATCGCTGGTTGGCGTCCTCTACATTCTCGACGAGCCGACGATCGGTCTCCATCAACGGGACAACGAGCGGCTGTTGAACACGCTCTTCCATCTCCGGGACCTGGGCAACACCCTGATCGTCGTCGAGCACGACGAGCAGACACTCCGGATGGCCGACTACATCGTGGACCTGGGCCCCGGAGCAGGCATCCACGGTGGCTCCGTCGTCGCCGAGGGAACCCCCGAATCGGTAATGGCCAACCCGGAAAGCCTGACGGGGCAGTACCTTTCGGGAGCAATCACCATCCCGGTTCCCGAAATGCGGCGGGGGGGGAATGGAAAGCGGCTGAGCATTACCGGTATCGAAGAGCACAACCTTAAATCGATCGACGTCGACTATCCTCTCGGAACCTTTATCGCGATCACCGGTGTCTCGGGGTCCGGCAAATCGACCCTCCTGAGCGACGTTACCTACCCGGCCGTCGCGAACCGACTCAACCGTTCCCACCATCCCGTCGGGCGGCACAAAAAGGTGTCGGGTACCGAGAACGTCGACAAGATAATCAACATCGACCAGAGCCCCATCGGCCGGACCCCTCGGTCCAATCCGGCGACCTACGTCGGCGTCTTTACCCCGATTCGGGAGCTTTTCGCAGCCCTCCCTGAATCTCGTGCGAGAGGGTACAAGCCCGGGCGTTTCTCCTTCAACGTAAAGGGAGGGAGGTGCGAAAACTGCCAGGGTGCCGGGACGATAAAGATCGAGATGCACTTTCTTCCGGATGTCTATGTTACCTGCGACGTCTGTCACGGGCGACGCTTCAACCGGGAGACGCTGGACATCCACTACAAGGGAAAGAACATCCACGACGTCCTCGAGATGTCTATAGAGGAGGCGTTGGGTTTCTTCTCCGCAATACCTCAGGTGGTGCGTCGCCTCGAAACGCTGCAGGCCGTGGGTCTGGACTATATCTGCCTCGGCCAGTCGGCGGTCACCCTTTCGGGAGGTGAGGCGCAGCGGGTAAAGCTCTCCCTCGAGCTCTCGAAGCGAAGCACCGGGAAGACGCTCTACATCCTCGACGAACCGACAACCGGTTTGCATTTTGCCGACGTAAAGAAGCTCCTGGAGGTGTTGAACCTGCTGGTAGACAAGGGGAACACGGTCATCGTCATCGAGCACAATCTCGACGTCATCCTCCAGGCGGACCACCTTATCGACCTCGGCCCGGAAGGAGGAAACCGCGGGGGAAAGGTCGTCGCCGTCGGTCCTCCGGAAGCCCTAGCCCAATCACCGGAGTCCCACACCGGGCGCTTCGTCGCCGAGGTACTAAAGGCGCGTCGGTGAGACCCCTGGTTCTCTTCGTGTCGGTGAGCCTCCTGCTACTGCCCGGGACAGTGCTGACGGCGCAAGAGACCGAGACCGCCGAGACCACCGAAACCGAAGAATCGCTTCTCCGACGAACCCTTGCCCAGGATATCCGCACTGCCGGGTTCTACGAGCTCTCGGCGTGGTTGGAGAGTCTTGGCCTCTCGACCCAAGGCGGGCGGGGCGATCTAGAGGCGCGACTCTTCGACTACTTCGATATAGAAGCGGAGGAGGAGGACTCTTCGGGGAGCCGTCGAGTTTTGACAATCGACTCCGCACTGCAGACCGAATACTTCGAAATCGAAGCAGTCGAAGAGGGCTACGTCCGGCTCCGGGGCGGGGTAGTCCTTACTCTCGAGGATCGGGAGGAAGGAGCCGTACACCGAATCGAGGCCGAAGAGATCGTCGTAAACCAGGAGGAGCAGGCGCTTACCGCTCTCGGTGGGGTCCGGTACACCATCGAGCGCGACGACGGGATCGAGACCTTCCAAGGGGAGCGACTGACCTTCTACCTCGACACCTGGGAAGGCATCTTCCTCGACGGGGCGTCCCGTCGTCCCCGGACCATCGAAGACGAGGAGCTGACCTTTACATATTCGGGGTCGGTCGTTACCCGATCTCCGGAAGACATTATCGTGATGGAAGACGGCGTTATAACCTCATCCGAAGCAGACCCTCCTAACTACCAAATTCGGGCCCGAAAGATTTGGCTCCTCGACGTGGGAGAATGGGGTCTCCAGCACGCCGCTCTCCACGTCGGCCGGATGCCGGTCTTCTACTTTCCGTTCTATTTTCGTCCCGGGGACAAGCTCTTCTTTCACCCCTCTGCCGGCTATCGCAGCCGCGAAGGAACCTACATTCAGACGACGACCTATCTCATCGGGCAGAAGGAGGAGACCTCGTCCCCGATCTCCTTCCTCCAGATAGCGGAGGAGGGGAGCGGTCAGGTTCCGAGAGAACGGGAAGGACTCTTTCTTCGGGTGGTCGAGGAGCCGTCGGAAGAGGAGAGACCGGATTGGACGCTGAAGTTCCTCTCGGATATCTACACCACCCTCGGGGCGCACATCGGGATGGACGGTAGCTTGGTCGACATCGGTCTCTTCGACTCTATCGAGTTTCGCACTAGCCTAGCCGCCAGCCGGCACATCTACTCCCAGGGGCTCTTTTCCTATTCTCCCTTTCGCGTCGTCGACGGAGAAGCGGAGGACGACTGGAACACAGCGTACCTGGGTTCGCTATCTCTCCCGGTACGATATCTCTTCGACGCAAGCTTCCAATCGGACCTCGAATCCGGGGCGGTTGAGGGGCAATTGGAGCTCTTCTCGGATCCGTTTATGGAGCTGGACTTCCGTGACCGGGCCGAGGAGATGGATTGGTTGGGGTTGATCCAAAGCGGGGAAGAAGAGTCGTTGGAC
>CAZLDK010000245.1:0-5251 GCA_964558285.1 uncultured Spirochaetaceae bacterium
CTACAATTGATCGGAGCAAAGGGGTACCGTCGGGACTACATCGCCGGAAGCGCCCTTGTCGATAGCCGACCCTTCCAGATCTTCGAGGGCTCCAACGACATTCTCTACGAACAGATCTCCGAGTTTGTCGTCAAGTCGATGACCAGGCTCAAAGAGAGCAACCTCTATCGTTTTCTCAAAGGTTTCGACCTTACCTCCCGGGCCGCCGCCCGGGTACGGGAGCTCCTCGATTTCTCTTTGGACCCGGGTGTACCTCAACGAAAGATGGTCGACCTCGGTCGTATCCTCAGCCGCCTGGTTTCCATGCAGATGGTCATCGACCTCGGCGAACGAGGTTTCCGAAGCGACCTAATCGACAACTGCCTGAGGATTATGCGCCGACAAATCAGCTCCATCGTGGGCACCTTCAGCGACCCCCACCGAGTGATCCTCGTGGAGGACTACGACCAGGAAAGTTCCTGGCTCGGTTCCTGGCGAGCGGCCGGCCGTTCTTGACACCGCCGCGCACTGGGTGGTAGCTTTCTCTCTCACTAATCGGGCTGTAGCGCAGGGGTTTAGCGTACTTGTCTGGGGGACAAGGGGTCGGCGGTTCAAATCCGCCCAGCCCGAAATCTGTTCATAGGAATGAACCAGTAGGTCCGGCGGATGCTGCTTCGCAGCGACCGCCCAGCCCGATGTGTGCTCTCCACGGGAGAGCCAGTAGGTTTCGCGGTCTCTGCTTACGCAGAGTCCGCCCAGCCCGACCGGGCGTTAGCCCGGGGAAGCCAGCCCAGCCGCAGGTCCAGTCCACACAGAGCGCCTCTGACACAGATGGAAGCCCGTCGCGGTAGTCTGGGAATCGGGGCAGTTCGTCGGGAATCCTGGCCGCGTGATTCCGAGCTTGGTCAGCGAAGCTCTGTGTGGCCTGGACCCCCGCGACCGCCCAGCCCGATGTGTGCTCTCCACGGGAGAGCCAGTAGGTTTCGCGGTCTCTGCTTACGCAGAGTCCGCCCAGCCCGACCGGGCGTTAGCCCGGGGAAGCCAGCCCAGCCGCAGGTCCAGTCCACACAGAGCGCCTCTGACACAGATGGAAGCCCGTCGCGGTAGTCTGGGAATCGGGGCAGTTCGTCGGGAATCCTGGCCGCGTGATTCCGAGCTTGGTCAGGGAAGCTCTGTGTGGCCTGGACCCCCGCGACCGCCCAGCCCGACCGGGCGTTAGCAAGAAATGCCTCTATTGGAACAGAAACGGCTCGAGGGCGACCGTTCTCGTCTACTTCTCGGCGATTGCAGTGACCCCGTTCCACTCGGGAGGCGGCGGCGTGTCGAGGTAGCGCTTGCAGCGCAGCAGGAACATCTTGATGATCGAGTCATCGGGGAGCAGTTTGCGAGCAGCCAACAGATGGCGTGCTGCCTGGGTAAACTCGCGCCGGTAGTAGTGCTCCAGGCCTTTGTGCTGCAGCTGCCACGCTTTGCGCTCCTCGGCTGTAACCTTCGCCGCAGGCGCATAGATGCGGGTTGTATCGCGTTTGCCTTTGACGGTGACGGTATCCACAAGGCGGCACGGAATTTCGGAGGCGATGTGGCGTTGAACCGACTCGGAGATAAGCATCGGCACGTTGTAGGTTTTCGTTAGGCCTTCAAGCCGCGAAGCCAGGTTGACCATGTCACCTACCACGGTGTAGTCCATCTTCTTTTCGGTGCCGATGTTACCGATGGTAACCGGGCCGTAGTTTATGCCGATGCCGATGCGAAAGGTGGGCCTGTTTTTCTGACGCTGAGCGCGATTGAACGCCTCGAGAGCGGCCAGCATATCGAGACCGGCGCGGACCGCCCGGGCGGCATCGTCCTCGCGCTGAACCGGAGCGCCGAAGAACGCCATGATAGCGTCACCTATGTACTTGTCGACAATACCGTCGCGATCGATAATCGCATCAACCATCGCGGCAAAGTAGGTGTTGAGCGACTCCACAATCTGATCGGAAGGCAGCTTTTCGGCGATCGAGGTAAAACTGCGGATATCGGAGAACAGCACCGCCAGCGTCCGTTTCTGCCCAATCAGCATCGATTCCGGGTTGGCGAAGAACTGATCTATTACGTCGACCGGCACGTACTTCTGGAAGATATTGCGGATCTTCTGTTCCTGGCGCCGCGCCAACACCGCCTGGAAAGCGTACTGCTTGATCTGCTGGGACGCCTCATCAAGCTCTTCCGTCATCACGTTGAAGGTGTGGCCCAGGTCACCGATCTCATCGCGGTAAAGAATAGGAACCCGCTTGGAAAGATCGCGTTCGCCGATAATCTCGCGCATGGTGGTAGCCATGCGGCCCAGGGGCAGCAGCAGATTCTGAGTCAGAATGATGGATAGCACAACCGCTACCACCAGAGTAACCGCAAGGATAAGAGCGGTCTGGTTGGTGATGGTGCGCACGGCGCGGTAGAATACGTTCTGCTGTTCGGTGACGAAGAGTATCCAGTCGAAGGGTTCAAGTCGGACCGACTGCGCCACCCGCGGTTCGCCACCGAGCGAAACGCTGTGCCAGCCGGGCACACCTTCGGCGGCAAGGCGCTGCAGCTCGGCTCTCTCGTCTTGTAGCAGTTCTACCGGGCGGGTGCTGAAGGCCATTTGTCCGTCGGCTTCCAGCGCCAGAATCAACTCCGATTCCCGGCGTATCAGCCCTCTCGCGTGTGCTTCCACCGAGCGCTGAGCGACTCGCACGTACTCTTCCCGATCAGCCAGGTCGTTTTCGACCAAGAGTTGCCACTGCTCGCCGGCGTACCGGGCCAGCTCCTCGGCTTTGAACTGTAGAAACTCCTGCGCGACCTCGGTTATGCCGCTCCGCGCGGACAGCGAAGCTGCAACGCCGGCGATAATCAAGGGGGCGATCAACAGCGGCAGAATGACCAAAAGGATCTTGTATCGAATGCTCACCTTACCGTAAGCGTATAGCTGCACCTCAGCAGCGTCAACGCAGAGTGCTTGATGACCGCGCTGTTCCGGCGTAGGCTATTAGAAGCAATGATAGAACCAAACGGTCGACCGGGTGGAGCTGCAGAGGCAGAATCCGATCACGCCACCCACGGGATTTCATCCGATGAGCAGGCCGATATCCAGGCGGAGATCGAAAAAACGTTTCTCGCCCGGCACGGTGCCCACGACGAAAGTCGCTTTCGCTACGCTCCCCTCCGTCGTGGTGCGTTGCTGCCCCTGCTGATAAACGTTGGCGCGCTGGCTCTTACCGCGGGCGCGGTGCTCTTTCTCATCGCTCTGTTTGAGCGCGATGAGCGGCGCCTGGCGGATGTGTCGGCGGTAGGACAAACCGCCGAGGCGCGGCTGCTGGATCAGTTTCGCGCAGATGCCGACGCACAGCTACAGCAGAGCGAGCGCGACATAGAACAGATACGTGCCGAGTTGCAAGAGCTGCTGGAGCAGGCCCCTGCGGACCAGCGCGACCAGGCCACAGTCGATCGCGTTGCTACACTGGAAGCCGAGCTCGAGGGGGCACTGGAGGAGGAACGGGTGCTGCTGCGGGAGGTAGAATCCGCCGAGACGCTCAGCAGGCTGCAGCGGTTGCAGCGGCAGGAAGAGCTGCTCGCGGCGCAACTGTCGGCTGCGCTGACGCGCATCCGGGAGCTGGAAGCAGAGCTATCGCAACAACCCGAACCGTCGGCCCCGGAGCCGACGGCCCCGGAGCCGACGGGGACCCGCGATCTTTCTGAAGGAGATCCGGTAGAGTTGCAGCAGTTGGAGGCCGAGCTTGCTCGACTGCGCGGGGAGCGCGACAGCCTCGCCGCCGAGCGAGCGTCACTGGCAGCGCAGCGGACCCAGCTGATCGCCGAGGGCGACCGGCTTCGGGCCGGCGTATCACGACTGCAGAGTACGGTCTCACAGCTCGAACGCGAGCTGGCAACCGCCCGTAGCGCCGAGGGGCGACGAGCGGCGTTGCGCGCCCGGCTCGATAGCGTCACCGGTGCTCTGGCCGATGCTCGTGCCGCTACCGCACCGGGGCGTCAAGAAATGCTGGAGAAGGTTGAGGCCAAGGTGGAGGTACTGCGCATTCTGAGCACAGAACCGATCAGCAGTCGCCATCCGGGGCTCGACCGGCAGCTGGAGGACTACCTGGATACACTGGCCGCAGAATCCCGGCGTGAAGGCCGTACCGCCGGCCTTCAGGAGGCGGTAGCGCTTCTTCAGCGGGTCAGCGGTTCCGGTTCGGCCACCGCCAATCTCGAAGGACGGTTTGCCGAGGCCGAAGGGGCCGTCGCACAGGATATTTTGCAGCAACTTCAACTGCTGCTGCGCTGACGCGCGTAATTTGCCGACCGCGCTATTTGCTGACTTTGAGCTTGGCGGTTACGTGCTCACCGGTGTGGTCGGTGAGCCTGATATGCGCGGCACCCGGCGGAAAGGATACCGTATACCGGGCCCTGTTTTCGCCGACGGCTACCGGCTGGCCGCCCCCTGGTCCGACCCGCTCGAAGGTATACGGCGGAACGCCGCCGGAGGCGGTGAACTCGACTGTGGTACCGTCCTGGAAATCGCCGCTGTTAGGTGAAATAGTAAGCTCGTCGATGTCGCCCGGGTCTTCCGCTATTACGTGAACCGTGGCGCCGGCGCCGGCGGAAGAGCCGTCGGTTACAGAGATTCGGGCGTCATCGAGCACTCCGCCGCCGGGGTGCGTGAATGTTATCGTCCGGTTACCATCCGAGAAGCCCAGATCGCCGGCCGAGTAGGGTGACAGAATAGTGGCCGCGGCGATTGGGTCTACTCCGCCGAGCACCGTCAGTACGATCTCTTCGCCGTCCTGAATGGTTTCAACCGATGGATCGATTCGCAGCTCATCGACCTCGTATACGGTTACCGTTACAAAAGCCGAGCTTCCGTACTCATCGGAAACTTCTATCTCATCCTCGCCGGTGCCGACGCTACCCGGAGCAGTGTAACGAACCTCTCCGGGACCGGTAGGTGTCCTCGGACTCGGATTCGCTTCCACCGAAACGGTACCAGTATCAGCTGCCGCGTACTCGATGGTGCCTCGTCCTCCCACAATTTCGATGTCCGCTGATTGTCCAACTTCTACCGAAATCGACGACGGCGAGGCACGCAGCGGTCCGAAAACCCGTATCGTGGCGGAAGCAGTCGACCCGAAACGGTCTGTGACCACGACCTCTCCGTCAGCGGAGGCCGCCGGCGCGAGGTACAGCGCATTGCTACTCAGAGTTCCCAGCAGTTCTCATTTTGAGGGGAGTGGCGGGTTTAATCGATAATTCTTTC
>CAZLDK010000246.1:0-5241 GCA_964558285.1 uncultured Spirochaetaceae bacterium
TCGAGGCCTATCGCTTTGCTGAAAAGGCCCATTATCGCTGCTCCAGTCCAAGCTCCTCGAAGAGGCGCTTGTAGACTTCGAAATGCTCCGAACGAGCAAACTCTTCTATCTTGTCTTCCGGAAGTGCCTCGAGGAGTTGATCCATGTAAGAGAGTACCGATCGGATTTCCGTTTTGAGGTCCGGGGGAAGCGAAGACTCGGCGACGATATCCTCTTCCTCGGGGACATCCACCTCGGTAACCACTTCCTCTTCGATGATTTCTTCTTCGATAAGGTCGGGATCTTCGAGGTCTCCCAGGAGCTCTTCGGGTTCCGGTTCCGACAGGTCGATCTCGATCGCGTCCTCTTCGCCGATCTCCTCGGGAACATCTTCCTCCATTTCCTCCGTCTCGAAGGTGATCTCCTCCGTTTCGGGCTCGTCCTTTAGCTCGTCGATGCCGGCGAGCTCGGAGTCGATGTCCATTTCCGCAAGCGCAGCGACGTCCTCGTCTCCTCCGAAGCTCTCGTCTCCCGGAAGCTCCAGGGCCGGAACGTCCTCGGAGCCAATCGTCAGGTCGTCGATTCCGCCGGTTTCGTCTTCGATGTCGTCGAGGGTAATTTCCTCTATCGGGCTTTGATCTTCCGGTTCCTCTCCGAATCCGTCGAGGTCGAGGTCGAGGTCCACCGAAGCAACTTCGGTATGCTCGTCGGTATCGGTATCCTCGGAAGGCGTCAGGTCTATTTCCTCGGGAATAAGGTCTTCACCCTCCCCTAGTATGTCCGAGTCCTCAAAATCCGATGAGAGGTCGAAGTCCTCGTAGTCCGAAGGCTTGCCCGCCTCCTCGGTGAACTCCGCGGTGTTAAGAATATTGTCTAGTTCGTCGCCGGTCAGGGCGATGGTTTCGTCCTCGTCTTCTTCGAAGAAACCGGTGACGTCCTGGTCCTCCTCGTCGGAGGGGACCGGCTCTCCCCGTCTTTCCGGGGGCTGCGACTGCCCACCCCGGAAGGTCGCAAGCTCCGCCCGAAGCTGATGCAGCTCCGACTTTATCGAGGCAAGCTCCTCTTCGATGGTGGCGAGTACCCGGTCGTCGGCCTGGGACTGACTCTGACCTTCGGCAGCTACCGGCTCGTACGCGGGAGCCGTCATAGACGCTTCCACGGCGGAAATATCGTCGAAGTCATCTTCGAGGCTCTCGGGGGTCGGCAGGACCTCGCCGTCTAACTCTAGGGCCTCGTCTTCCGGCTGCGGCTCCTCGAGCTCGATCTCGTCGAAGGTCGTCTCCGCCTCGAACTCCAGCTCCGGGAGCTCCTCGGTTCCCCGGCTCTCTTCCTCGTCTTCGATAACGAGGTCCTCGAAATCGTCCTCTTCGCTACCGGGAATACCACCGAGGTCGAGGCCTTCGTCTTCTATCAGATTGTCGAGGGATTCGCCCTCCGGCTCTTCGAGCTTCTCATCCTCTTGGTCGAGGGAAAGGTCCGCGAGATCGTCTTCGAAGGAGGGCTCAGGAAGGTCGAGGTCGTCGAAGGAGAGATCATCGCCTTCGAGATCCAACGATTCTATCGACTCGGCAGCTTCCGGTTCGGGTTCAGACTCTTCGAGATCCGCCAAGAGGTCTTCTTCTTCGCTGGTCAGGGTGGTTTCCGTCTCGAAGGGGTCTTCTTCGCTTTCTTCGTCGAGGTCCGCAAGACCGAACAAGGACTCGCCTTCATTCTCGTCTACATCTTCCGGCCCAGCCTTTACCCAGACCCCGTACTCTTCGAGATCCTCGCCGAGGCTCGCGCTGTCTTCGAGATTCTGGTTCTGATCCTTGTCTGCCATATATTCTCCTGGGCCAGTGCTGTTCTTCTATTTTATCGGCACGAGAGATGAGACTGTTGAACCATCAATCACTGTAGCCCGCGCCCACACACTTGTCAATATTCTCCAAATTCGGCGGTAAAGTATAGACCAAATCTATCCGTACTAGGTGATGTGAGGTTACAGCCCCTTCTGCTCTCCCTTGCCGTCGGTCTATGCGTTCAGCTGTCGCTGACGCTCATCGGTGGGCCCTACAGTTCGGAAGCCTACAATCAATTGGAATCCTACCGGGACGCCTTGTCTGCCAACGTCGAGGCGATAGAGACCCAGCGGGCGGTCCTGGAAAGCCAGGTAGAGCGCCTCCGGTTCGATCCTCACCTTATCGAGGTGGAGGCACGACGGCTTCTTCTCTTCGGAGAGAACGAGATGATTGTGTACCTTCCCCGACAGCTAAAAGACGCGACCAATCTCAGACCCGGATCGGTGGTGGTCCGGCACATCGCTCCGCCTCCGGACCGACGCCCCCTCTTTCGATCGATAGCCTTCGTCGCCGCCTTGCTCTGTTTCTTGATTCTCTCCTTCGTGGAGGCGCCTTACAAGGAATCGAGCCGCCGGCATTCGAAGTAGTAGCGCTTCTCTTCCGATTCTCCGAGGGAGAAGAACTTCCGGGGAAGCACCTGATGGTGGGCGACCGTCTCGAAGACAATCTTCGGGTCTATCTCCGGATAGAGGATGGCGCATCCCCCCCGCTCCCGAGCGATCCGGATGGTCTCCTCCGCGCCGTGGATGTAGTCGACCTCGACCCCCGGAACAGCCTCTTCCACCCTTTCTAACCGACGCTGAAGGCGAATTCCGATCTCAGTCGGGCTCAGGGTGCTCGAAACGAGGCGATAGGAGCCTTTGCCGCTCCAGACGTAGAGCCCCTCGGAAACACCGCGATCCTCGGTCGCCTCAACGAGAACCGTATTCACCTCGTCGATTGCGTCGATATCCCGCCGGAGATCCGCCGGTGTTCTGTTCAAGACCAACCGGTGTATAGGCTGGACGTTCAGGTTCGGGTCGTGGCTGTTGACGAGCTCGACCATCACGTAGCGCAGGGGATGCTCCGGCCCAAGGGCGCCTTTCCGCTCGTCCCAGACCTTTTTGGCCGAAGCCAGGGAGTGGTTCCCGTCGCCGATGGCGAAGAGGAGGGGATCCTCAGACTGGTAGCGCTCGGGACCCGCGGCGGCGATGGCCTCCAGGGCGTCAAGCACCCCGGCTGCACGGTCGGTATCTTCGACGACGTACCCCGAAAGCTCGCCGCCGTTCTTCATCAGCCGGGCGTGGTAGTCAGGCTGTTCTCCCTCTAGGGCCGCGAACACGGGCCCGATAACCGTGTTCTCCGGGTCGTCGAGAAGGACGAGGACGTGGGAGACCTCTACTGCGGCCTCCCGCCGAATGGCCATCCGGGGAGGGAGGCGGTGTTCTAAGGTTTCTTCGGTCGCCCGGGCCGGAAGGCGCGATTCCGGGTGATAGTCGTAGCGTTCCAAATCCAAAAGCACCATCAGCCCACGCCGTCGGGCCACGTGGGGTGTGGATCGTTCTATGGCGATAACCGAGACCCCCGTTTCCCGAAGGAGCCCCGCTTCAAGATAGCCCTCCATGGTACCTCGGATCTCTTTGAGGCGACCCTCTTCCGTGCCGCTCCCGAGGTAGACCTCCGGGAGGACCAGCCGGAGCGTCGAGGGGGCATCGTCGACCGTGGCTTCGACCTCTTGCCAGTATTCGGGGTTCGAGGTGTGCTGGTCACAGGCGATAACCGCCCAGGTGTCAGGGTCTATCTCGGGGCCCGGGAGCAGGTAGCTGCCGAATCGAAACCCCAGCCGCCCCGCTCTGTCGTTTAGCTCGTTCCAGTTCTGCATGACTCCGGAAGCATATCCGCCAGGCTACTCTCGGGCAACCACGAGATGCCGAGCGTGGGCGTCGAGAAACTCCAACATCCACTGCTGCACTCCGGCGAAATAGTTCCGCTCGAGAAGCGTCGCCTCGGTTCCAAGGTACCGAAAATGCCAGGGCTCGTAGGAGTAGCCGGTAATCTCCTCGGCGCCTTCCGGGTATGAGAGGGAGAAGCCGAAGCGCCAGGCTTCCTGGGCAAGCCATCTGCCCGCGGCAGTATCGGCGAAGGGGAGGGTAATCGACCCGAAATCGACGGCGGTGCCCAACTGATGCTGCGAGTGCCCCGGCCTCGCCGAGACCCGGGAGGCTTCTTCCATACCGAGCTGGGCGACGTGGCGATCGAAGAGACCCTTTTGGTAGTCGTAGCTTCGGTACGCCGAAGAGACGTCCAGAATGACCCCTTCCCCGGCGGCAGCTTCGGCCATTCCGGCCAGCGCCTCGGCGGCCCGGCGCTCGAGGAGCATCCCCTCTCGGTTGACGACGAGGGGACCCGGGAGCTCCTCCAAGAGAACCAGATCCCCGGGTACGAAATCCGGCGAGAGAGCGTGCTCCTTATCGACGAGAACCCAGTTCAGGGACCGGGATTCGGCTACCGCGATCGCCGACCGGAGAAAGCCGTCGGGACTCGCCTTTATCGCGCTCCGGACTTCCAGGGGCAGGGTACCGAGAAGCGGATCGAGAACCTCCAAGGCCGGGTCCACCGCCGCGGGTGCCGCCGGGGCCGGCAGATCTGCCCCCGGCGTCTCCCCGTCCGGGGCGCAACCCGCAAGCATCACCGCCGTCACCACAAGACCAAGCGGCGCCCACTTAGAAGAGATGCGAGATAACCTCATCCATCCGCTCCACCGGGTGGAAAATAATGCCCTTTCGGATGTGTTCCGGAACCTCGAGAAGGTCCCGCTCGTTGGCCTTCGGATAGACAATCTCTTTGACCTTGTTCCGTCGGGCCGCAATCACCTTCTCCTTGAGCCCGCCGATCGGAAGGACGTTTCCCACCAGGGAGAGCTCTCCGGTCATGGCGAGGCGCTTCTTGATCTTCTTGCCCGTCGCCAATGATAGCAGGCTCGACGCCATGGTGATACCCGCCGAAGGGCCGTCTTTCGGGGTGGCTCCCGCCGGGATGTGCAGATGGACCAGTTGCGATTCGAAGTAGTCCTTGTCGACGCCGAAGTTCCCTGCGATCTCCCGAACGTGGGTGTAGGCAATGCCGGCGCTCTCCTGCATCACCTCCCCCATCTGCCCCGAGAGCTTGAAGGAGCCCTTCCCCGGTACCGCCGCCGACTCGATGGTCAGGGTTTGCCCGCCGTAGGGAGTCCAGGCGAGGCCGGTGGCCATTCCCGGTCGGGTAAGCTCCGCCGCGTCTTCCGCCCGAAAGGGGGCCTGACCCAAGAGATCAGTAAGATCCTCAGCGTCGATGGAGTAGGGGGGCTTCGCCGTTTCGGTCACCGTCTTGCTGGCAAGCTTTCGGTGGATACGGTCGAGGGCCTTCTCGTAGTTGCGCATTCCCGCTTCCCGGGCGTACCCGTCGG
>CAZLDK010000247.1:0-5232 GCA_964558285.1 uncultured Spirochaetaceae bacterium
CGACCAAGTCCCGGTCGGCTCCGGGCATAATTCCGTCGGTCATCTCGACGATCGATACCTTGGCGCCGAGCTTTCCGTATACCGAACCGAGCTCGAGACCGATGTATCCTCCTCCGACCACCAAGAGCGACTCGGGGATCTCTTCGAGGTCCAAGGCGGATTGTGCGTAGAGAATTCGGTCCGACTCGAGATCGACGTTCGGTAACGAAATTGGAGAGGATCCGACGGCCACAATCGCCTTATCGAAGTCGACCGTTTCGGTTTCTCCCTCGACAAGGTCGACGGAGAGGGAGCCGGGCCCCTCGAGGCGTCCGTAGCCCCGTAGATGGCGTATCTTGTGCTTCTTGGTCAGCTGCCCGAGACCACCGGTGAGCTTCTTGATAACGCCGTCTTTGAAGCTTCGCAACTTGTCAATGTCGACCTTGGGTTCGCCGAAGCTAAGGCCCCACTCCGTTGCCGCCTGGGCCTCGTCCTTGACCTTGACTACGTGGAGAAGCGCCTTTGTAGGAATACAGCCCCAGTAGAGGCAGACGCCACCTGGATTCTCTTGAGGGTCAACCAAGGTGACGTCCATACCGAGGTCCGCCGCCCGAAAGGCTGCGGCGTAGCCACCGGGACCGCCACCGATTACCGCTAAACGGGTTGGTTTATCCTTACTCATCCTGTTCTCCTTCTGGTTCTCCTTCTGGGGCCTCGTCTTCGAGGTGCAGGAACAAGGGGTGTTCCAGCGCTTCGCAAATCCATCTGAGAAATCGTGCCCCGTCGGCGCCGTCGATAACCCGATGGTCGTAGGACAGGGTCAACGGGAGCCGGAGCTGGGGCACAAAGCTGCCCTCCTGCCAGACAGGTACTGTCGTGGCCCGAGCCACGCCGAGTATCGCCACCTGAGGATGGAAGATGACCGGAGTAAACCCGGTTCCTCCGATGCCGCCGAGGTTGGAAATGGTGAACGTACCCCCTTGCAGCTCCTCGGGCTTGATCTTCTTGTTACGCGCGGCCTTGGCCACCCGGCCGAGGCTACGGGCGATGTCGATGAGGGAGCGCTTGTCAGCGTCCCGGAGCACCGGAACCAAGAGTCCCCGGTCGGAGTCGACTGCGACGCCGACGTTTACGAACTCTTTTAGAACGACCTCGTCCGTTTCTTCGTCGAGGCTGGAATTAAACCGGGGAAAGCGCTTCAGCGCTTCCGCTACCACTTTGACGAGGACTGCCGTGACGGTGAGCTTGGCGTCCTGCTGTTCGGCAAGAGCGCTATAACGCTCCCGGAACTCTTCGATCGCCGAGATATTCGCCTCGTCGAACTGGGTAACGTGGGGTACCGTCTGCCAGGAGTGTTGGGTATTCTCCGCGGTCAGGCTGCGTATTCGGTTCTGGGATTGACGTCGGGTCTTCCCCCACTTGGAGAAGTCGGGGAGCGGCTTGGCCGCGGGACCCCGGCCTTTGGAAGCCGTCCCCCGGGCCTGGTCACCGGCTCCCGTCGCCGCGCCTCTTGAGCCACCCTCTCGTACGTGGGCTTTAACATCGTCCGGGCTTATCCTCCCCCCGGGCTCCGAACCCGAGACCCGGGTGATGTCGACCCCGAGCTCCCGGGCAAGGCGCCGGGTGGAGGGGGCGGCGGGAACGGACGCGGCTTCGGACTGCACTTCTTTGGCTTCGGGCTGTTGTTCCGGCGCCTTTTCGGCTTTCGGCTTTTCGGCTTTCGGCTTCTCGGCTTTCGGCTCTTCGGCCTTGGCCGGCCGCCGGTCCGCCGCCTTCGTTTCTTTCTCCGGCGCCTCTTTTTCGGCCTCGGGCTCTTCTTCCGGCGCTTCCTCTTCCGGCTCCTCCTCTGGTTTCTCGTCCTCGGCGGCTTCTTCACCACCTCCCTCGGTCTCGACCTTTAGGATGGTCCGGCCGACCGATACTTCGTCTCCTTCGGACACGAGAATCTCTTTCACCGTACCGCCGTCGGAGGCGGGAACTTCCACCGACGCCTTGTCGGTTTCCAGCTCGACGATGGGATCGTCTTCTTTAATGGTGTCACCTTCGGAGACAAGGACCGATACAACGGTTCCCGCCTCGGTGCCTTCGGATATCTCGGGTAGTTTTATCTCTTTGATCATCGTTTCTTCCTTAGAGGTCCAGGGGGTTACTCTTGTCCGGTTCGATTTCCAAGGCTTTTGCCGCCTTGGTCACGACGGATTTTTCGATGGTGCCTTCTTCCGCAAGGGAGGAGAGAGCCGCCAGGACGATATGACGACGGTCGACTTCGAAGTAGTCCCGCAAGGCCCCTCGGTTGTCGCTCCGGCCGTAGCCGTCGGTTCCGAGCGCGGTTACGGGCATTGGGATCCATTGAGAGATGGAAAGGGGCAGTGCCTTGAGGTAGTCGCAGGCGGCAACCACGATGCCGCTTTCCCCGTCGAAGCACTCTTCGACATAGTTCTTTTTGGGCTCTTCCCCGGGGTTCAGTCTGTTCCACCTGTCGGTTTGGTTTCCGTGGTCGTAGAGTTGTTTGTACCCCGGCGCACTCCAGACGTCGGCCGACACGTCGTACTCCTCTTCGAGAATCCGGGCGGCCTCGACGGCTTCGTTAAGGATGGCTCCGCTTCCAAGGAGGTGAGCCTTTGCGCCCTTCTCTTTCTTCTGGTTCTTCTTCCGGCTCTTTTGGTAGCGATAGAGTCCCTTAATAATCCCCTCTTCCACACCCTCGGGCATCTTCGGCTGGGGATAGGTCTCGTTCATTACGGTGATGTAGAAGATTAGGTCTTCCTGGTCGACGAACATGCGGTGCATCCCCTCGCGGAGGACTACCGCTACTTCGTAGGCGAAGGCGGGGTCGTAGGCTCGAACGTTCGGCACCGCCAGGGCGTAGATGTGGCTCTGCCCGTCGGCGTGCTGGAGCCCTTCCCCCGGGAGCGTCGTCCGCCCCGAGGTGCCGCCGACCATAAAGCCGCGGGCTCGGGCGTCTCCGGCGGCCCAGACAAGGTCGCCGATTCGCTGGAAGCCGAACATCGAGTAATAGATAAAGAAGGGGATCATCGGGATACCGTAGGTGCTGTACGAGGTGCCGGCGGCGATAAAGGAGGACATGCATCCCGCTTCGGTTATGCCTTCCTCGAGAATAACCCCGTCTTCCGCCTCCTTGTAGTAAAGCAGGCTCTTCTTGTCGACGGGATCGTACTTTTGCCCTGCGTGGGCGTAGATGCCGACCTGCCGGAAGAGAGCTTCCATCCCAAATGTCCTCGATTCGTCGGGAACAATCGGCACCATGTGGCGACCGACGGATTCATCTTTCAAGAGGTCTCCGAGCATCTGGACAATCGCCATGGTCGTTGCCACCGGGCGGTCGGACCCTTCGAAGAACTCCTCGAAGATCTTGTCTCCCGGAGGATCGAGGGGGGCGTCCGGCTGCGCCCTGGCGGGAAGGTAGCCCCCAAGCTCCTTGCGGCGCTCGGCGATGTACTTCGCCTCCTCACTATCCTCGGGAAAGGAATAGAAGGGCGCCTCCGGGAGCTGCTCGTCGGAGATGGGTATGCCGAAACGGCTTCGAAAGTGGCGGAGCTCCTCTTCGTTGAGCTTCTTCTGTTGATGGGTCACGTTCCGCCCCTCTCCGGCCTCTCCGAGTCCGTACCCTTTGATCGTCTGAGCAAGGACAACCGTCGGACTGCCGTTGTGAGCCTCCGCAGCCCGGAAGGCGTTGTAGACCTTAACCGGGTCGTGCCCCCCCCTGCGAAGCCGCTGCAGCTCGTCGTCGGAGTAGTTCTCTACGAGCTTCGCGAGGCGTTCGTCGCTGCCGAAGAAGTGCTCCCGGATGTAGTCTCCGCTGGAGACGCTGTACTTCTGCAGCTCCCCGTCGACGAGGTCGTTCATCCTCTGTACGAGAGCCCCGTCGGTGTCCTTCGCGAGAATCGGATCCCAGTCCTCTCCCCAGATCACCTTGAGAACGTTCCATCCGGCACCCCGGAAGGCGGATTCCAACTCCTGTATCACCTTGCCGTTCCCCCGAACCGGGCCGTCGAGGCGCTGGAGGTTGCAATTGACGACAAAAATCAGGTTGTCGAGCTCTTCCCGAGAAGCGACGGTCAAGGCGCCCATGGATTCCGGCTCGTCGAACTCGCCGTCCCCGAGGAAGGCCCAGACGCGCTGGTCCTTGTGGTCCCTCATACCGGTATCCTCGAGGTAGCGCATGAACCGGGCCTGGTAGATCGCCTGAATGGAGGTAAGACCCATCGAGACGGTTGGGAACTGCCAGTAGTCCGGCATCGCCCGGGGATGCGGATAAGAGGGGAGCCCTCCGGCGGGCCGGAGCTCTTGCCGGAAGTTTTCCAGATCCTTCTGGGTCAACCGGCCCTCGACGAAGGAGCGGGAGTACATGCCCGGGGAGGCGTGTCCCTGAAAATAGACCACGTCGGGTCCCTCGGGGGCCTCGGGCCCCCGGAGAAAGTGGTTAAGGGCGATCTCGTAAAGCGTCGCGGCGGAGGCAAAGGTCGAGATATGTCCGCCGATGCCGCTGGAGCCCCGGTTCGCTCGGACCACCATCGCCATGGCATTCCACCGGACAACGCTCTTGATGCGCCGTTCTATCTCTCGGCTACCCGGGAAGGGGCTTTCCGCTTCCGCCGGGATGGTGTTTATGTAAGGCGTGTTTCCGGGACAGATAAACTCGACCCCGTGTTGCTGGGCACGAATTTGTAAGAGCGATAGAATCTCTCTCGCCCGGTCCGGCTCTTCGTTATCGAGGACGTATTGCAGCGAATCGAGCCATTCCTGGTTCTCTATGCGTGCTTGTGCGTCATCCACACTAAACTCCTTTTGTTAGTCTCCATCCATAAATAGAACGGAATGGGTGTGATCGATTTCGATAATTCGCTTCATGTCGACAACCTGCTCTCGGACCCCGTGTAGGAAGTACACGATTATGTGCTCGACGAAGGCCGAGTTGGGGTCCAAGACAAAGTCGGATACAAAACCGAGGTGGATGCGGTCTTCGACAACGGCGTACTCGAGGAGGTCCCGGGTGCCGACCAACCGGGGGTCCGGGTCCGAGTCTACGCGCCCCTGGCGGCCCCCGGCGTCGCCGTGATCCTTCAGCGCGATCGTTTTTGAGTCGTCGTCGATGGAATCGAGGGTGGAAAAGGGCAGAAACCCGCTGCTGGAGAACTGCAAGAACTTACACTCCCCGGTCTGCGGAGAAAACAGAACCTGTTCGAGCCGTCCGAGTCCTTCGGAAGGTCCAACGACATCGTAGCCTCTTAG
>CAZLDK010000248.1:0-5231 GCA_964558285.1 uncultured Spirochaetaceae bacterium
CCTGCTTCTCGACGAGCCCTTCGGCGCTCTCGACGCCCTTACCCGGAGGCAGCTCCAGGACTGGCTCCTCGACCTTCAGAGGAGCCTGCGGCGGACCATCCTCTTTATTACCCACGACGTCGAGGAGGCTGTCTACCTTGGGGACCGGGTGGTCGTTTTAAGCGCCCGGCCGGGTCGGGTCGCCAAGGTCATGAAGGTCGGGCTACCCCGGCCGCGACATCAGCACATGGTAAGCGAGCCGGCCTTCGGAGAGAGGGTTTCCGAGCTTCTCGACGAGCTCGGTCTAGACTCGCAGCCTTGACCGAACGGTCGGGGATGAGTAATGTGCGTTCACGCGAAATATAAATTGGAGGCACCATGTCTAAAGCCCATAGAGGAACGACTTTAAAACAGGAACAGCCCAAGTCCGGGCGCGGAACCGACCCCATTTCCAAGCGGAGCGGAGTTAAGCTGCTCTACGAAGTGGAGATCGACGGTCAGAAGATGATGGTTTCTAAGCAAACCAAGGCGAAGCTTCAGAACGCGAAGCGCCTCGCCGACAAGCAGGCGAAGGGTAAGGCAGCGGCGGAAGCGCCGGCGCCGGCGCCGGCTGCGGAAGAAGCCCCCGCGGCTGAAGCGCCAGCCGCCGAGGCGCCGGCAGCCGAAGAGCCGGCCGCCGAAGAGCCGGCTGCGGCCCCGGCCGCGGAAGAAGCTGCGGCACCGGAATCCGAAGCCCCCGCCGCCGAAGCACCTGCGCCGGAAGCCGCTGCCGAGACTGCCGCCGCCGCCGAGGCGCCGGCAACCGAAGCCCCGGCGGAAACGGCTGCACCGGAGGCCGCGGAAGCAGCCGAAACAGCGGTCGAGCCCCCGGCAGAAGAAGCCGCCTCCCCGGAAGAGCAGGCCGCCGAAGAGGCGACCGAGGCGTCGGCAACCGAAACCGCCGACGAGACCGAGAAAAAGCCGGCCGAATAGAAGTACTCCGGGGCCCCGGCGTCAACGGCTCGGAGTTAGCACTCCTCCGGTCGGGGTACCCCGCTCCTGCGCTCTCCCGCTAAAATGTCTTTGAGCTCGCCTACCTTCTCGATGTCCTCGTCCACGCAGCCTTCCCGCTCCTTGTTGAAGTAGTCAGGGTCCTGGAAGGAATAGGTAAACTTCGAATGGACGTCGTAATTGCCTTGGAGGAGGGCGTAGGTGTCTTCGGTCATAACCAGCTCTTCGTCGGTCGGAATGACGAAGATCTTGGTCGAGGAGTCGTCGGTCGAGATGATGGTTTCGGCGTTCTTCGTTCTCGACGCAGCGTTCTTCTTCTTGTCGAGCTTTATGCCCATCACCTCGAGGCCATCGGTGGCCTTTTCCCGGATGGTGGGGCCTCGCTCTCCGACCCCCGCGGTAAAGACCAAGGCGTCGACCCGACCTAGGGCCGCGGTGTAGGAACCGATGTACTTCTTTATCCGGTAGGACTCCATCTCGATGGCGAGGGCCGCTTGTGAATCGCCGTCCTTCGCCGCGATTTCAATGTCCCGCCGGTCCACGTACTTCTCGGTAATGCCGAGGACGCCGCTCTTCTTGTTCAAGGTTCGCTCGACGTCGTCGGCGTCCATGTCGGCGGCGTTCATCATATGGAAGGGGATGGCGGGGTCGATGTCCCCGCTTCTCGTCCCCATGATCAACCCCTCGAGGGGGGTGAGGCCCATCGACGTGTCGACCGAGACGCCGTCGCGGACGGCGTTTATGCTCGCGCCGTTGCCGATGTGGGCGATGATCAGGTTTGTCTCGAAGGGATCCTTCCCCAAGAGAACCGCGGCCCGCTTCGCCGTATACAGAAACGAGGTCCCGTGGAAGCCGTAGCGGCGGACGTTGTAGTCGGTGTACCAACTGTAGGGTACCGCGTAGAGGTAGGCGTGTTTCGGCATTGTCTGATGCCACGCGGTGTCCATTACGGCGCAGTGGGGGACCTTCGGAAGCACTTCCCGCGCCGCCTCGATACCCATGATGTTCGCCGGATTATGGAGCGGCGCGAGGCCCTGTATTTCCCGGAAGACGTTGAGAACCTCGTCATCCACGACGACCGATTTGGCAAACTTTTCGCCGCCGTGTACGACGCGGTGCCCTACGGCCCGGACCTCGGTGATGTCCGAAATGGCGCCGTGCTCGGGGTCGGAAAGGGTTTCGAGAATAAGGGAAATCGCGACCTTGTGGTCGGGGCAATCCTTCTTCCTCTGGTACTCATCCTTCCCAGTGGCGCGATGGGTAATCGCCGAGCCCTCTTGGGTTACCCGTTCTACGATACCGCCGGCTCGAGCTTCCCGAGCCTCCCAGTCGTAGAGCTGGTACTTTACCGAAGAACTACCGCAGTTCAGGGTAAGAATGAGCATAGCGCCTCCAGAGATAGTGTGTCGCAGATTTTCTCCATTCTCTCACGGAGGGCTTTCGAAGATCAAGGGTTGCCGCCGGTGTTGACCGCCGCGGGGGGCCGCATTAAGGTCTTTAGCGTGTCGGAGTTCGTAAATGCACCCCAGTTCCCCGTCGCCGAATGGGAAATCGCCGAAGAAGAGCTCGATCCGGAGCAACTCCGGGCCCGAGAGACGCTCTTTGCCCTGGCCAACGGCTATTTGGGGATGCGAGGCAGTCTCGAGGAGGGGCGCCTCGTGGCCCGGGCGGGAACCTACATTAACGGTTTCTACGAAACCGAGCGAATCGACTACGCAGAGCCGGCCTACGGTCTCGCCCGGCGACGGCAACGGATGCTCAACGTTACCGACGGGACCTCGATCGAGCTCTACGTCGGGGACGATCCCCTGGATCTGGCGACGGGTCGGGTTACTTCCCATCGACGGGTTCTCGACCTTCGTCGGGGACTGCTCCGCCGGGAGCTGGAGTGGGAGTCCCCGTCGGGTGCTCGCATCTCCTTGAGTTCGCTGCGCCTCGTCTCCTTCGCCGAGGAGCACCTTGCCCTTATCGACTGGCGGGTGACGCTGCTTTCCGATCCGACTCAGCTTACAGTCGTTTCGAGCCTCATCGGGCGCTCGAAGCCGGAAGTCGGATACGACGACCCGCGAATCGGGGCGTCCCTCTCTAAGGACGCCCTTATTCTAGGAAAGCGACGAGTCGACGATTCCTACGGGAGCCTGCGTCACACGACGCGGAACAGCCGCTTTTCGATTCTGACGATGATGTCGAACCGGCTCCAAACCGATTGCCGCTATCACTCCCTCCCTGAGGAGTCTCAGCGGGATGTCTGGCACCGCTACCAGATCTCCGCCGAAACGGGGAAGGAGATTCGTCTTACAAAGCTACTCTCCTACTACACCGCGGCAAAGGAGGACTCTCGGAAGCTCCTCCACCGCGCACGGCGAAGCATCGACCATGCCTGGGACCGGGGGCTAGAATCGATTGCCGAGGAGCAGGAGCGGTGGCTCTCGGACTACTGGAAGCGGAGCGATGTAATAGTCGAAGGGGAACCGGAGGTGCAACAAGGCGTTCGGTTCAACCTCTTCCACCTGGTGCAGGCGGCGGGGCGAAGCGGATGCACGAATGTTGCGGCGAAGGGCCTTACCGGGGAAGGCTACGAAGGGCACTACTTCTGGGATACGGAGATCTACTCCATTCCCTACTTTACCTACACCTCGCCGGACATCGCCCGGAGGCTCCTGGAGTACCGCTACCATACCCTCCCCCAGGCGCGGCGCCGGGCAGAAGAGCTCCACATGCGAGGAGCCCTCTACCCCTGGCGGACGATCAACGGCGAGGAGGCCTCGGCCTATTTCCCCGCCGGTACCGCCCAATACCACATCAACGCCGACATTATGTTTGCCGTCCGGAAGTACGTCCAAGCGACGAAGGACGAGGAGTTTCTCCATCGGTACGGGGCGGAGATGTATTTCGAAACCGCGCGCTTCTGGCTGGATCTCGGGGACTACGTCGAGGGTCGCGGCTTTTGCATCAACGAGGTGACCGGCCCCGACGAGTACACCGCCATGGTCAACAACAACACCTATACTAACATGATGGCTCGGGACAACCTGGCATCTGCCGCCGCAGTTGCCGAGCGCCTCGATCGGGAGGCGCCGGAAACCATGGCTCGCCTCCGTCGAGAGCTGGAGCTCTCGGATGACGAGATCGCCTCCTGGCGCGCCGCCGCCGAGGCGATGTTCTTTCCCTACGACGAGGAAAAGCGAATCTACGCCCAGGACGACACCTTCCTCACCAAGGCGCCCTGGGATTTCGAGGGAACCCCGGCTGAGCGCTACCCTCTGCTCCTCCACTATCACCCTCTCACCATCTACCGCTACCAGGTTCTCAAGCAGCCCGACGTTACCCTGGCCATTCTCTTGCAAGGCTCACACTTCTCCCTCGAGGAGAAGAAGCGGAACTTCGATTTCTACGATCCGCTGACCACCGGCGATTCTTCTCTCTCCCCGTGTATCCAGTCCATCGTCGCCGCCGAGGTCGGGTACACCGACCGGGCGTATCGCTATTTCAAGATGACGGCGAACATGGACCTGGAGGATGTAAACGGCAACGTTGACCACGGCGTCCACATAGCCAACATGGCCGGCACCTGGCTGGCCCTCGTCTACGGTTTCGCCGGGATGCGGGACTACGACGGTGTGCTTTCTTTTGCCCCCCACCTTCCCCCCGCCTGGGACCGCCTCGCCTTTACCCTACAGACCGCCGGAACCGCTCTTTCCGTCGATATCGCCAAGGAGAGCGTAACCTACACCGTCGTCGGGGAGTCGCCGGTCACGATCCGGCACCAGGGAGCAGAGATCCTCGTCGAGAAGAGCTCCCCCCGGTCCGTACCCCTCGGCTGAGAATACTCTTTAAGAAAGAAACTGTGTCTTTGAAGCGCCGGAGAAACTAGACCGGTATTCCTAGATGAATGCTACACCGCTGCGCCCCCGTCGTCCTGATTCTGTTCCTTCTCCTGCCGGGGGCGTCGCTCTCGGCGACCGATTTCCAAGCGAAAACCACCTCCGGGGCCTCGAGCGACTACCGCTTCTACAACCGTCTCTCGATTGAGCTTGCCCGGGCTCGATTGGTCGCCGTCGACGTCAGGGACGCCCCGGAGGGCCGGCTCCCGGGAAGCCCGGTCTACCAGGCGATCGGCCTGACGTCCCCTCTCTTGGTCGCCGGTCCCGTGGAACGGCAGGGTCTCCACCGGGTCGTAGGGAACCCCCTCGGCTACAGGGTAACCTCGACGGCTCTGACCGAGGCGACCCGGCTTCGCCTCGACGGCTCCTTCTCTCGGG
>CAZLDK010000249.1:0-5199 GCA_964558285.1 uncultured Spirochaetaceae bacterium
CTCGACCCGGGCGGGCGGATCGGCGTCGGCGTTGCCAAACTCGCCCATCAGAAGGACCGTCCGGAGCTCTCCCGCATCGGTCGCGGGCAGGAAGGACACGCAGTCTACGTTGCCTTCCGCGCCCGATTGCGTGGTGACCCGAAAATCGCCCGCCTGAAGGGTGGTGTGGTCGATTTCGGCCGAGAAGATGACCGGCATACCGTCGAGACCTGCCGCCCCGCGGCAGATCCTGTTGGCCCTGCGGGGCAGGGTATTGTCAAGGCCGAAGAACGCCGACAGCAGGTCTGCCGACCGCCCATCCGCTTCTCGCGGCAGCCCCATGGCGGGGGTCGTGTCCACCTGGTCGCGACTGCGCACGTCTGCCGGGATCGTCGCGACGATCAGGCCGGCAAGCGCAAGTGAAAAGACACATCGTTTCATTAATCCTCCTCCTCAATTCCTGTACGTTGTTCTTTGCCGCCGAAACAGGGCAAACACGCCGACCGTCAGAGCGACGAGCAACCAGACGAGAACCTGATCTGCGTAGTTGTTGCGGATCATCTGGTTCAGGACCTCGTGCATCTGCACGTAATGGTCGGGAACGGGCTGTACGCCGTTCTCTGTCGTGTAGCGCTCGTAGAGATTGAGCATGTGTTGAAACTGGGCCGGGTTCTCTGCTCTCAAGTCCGTCGTCTCCCCGGGGTCGCTCACGATGTCGTAGAGACGCCATTCCCCGTCGCCCAATGGTCCCCGGTTCAGCACAATCTTGTAGCGATCGTTGAACAGCGCGGTATTGCCGGCGACCTCGTAGCCCACGTAGTCGTCGGGCCCGTAGACGTGATCGGCCGTTCCCGCCAGCACAGGTCTCAGGTCTCGACCGATAATTGGCTCCACCCGTCTCCCGCCGAAGAAGCCGTCCGGGGGCTCTACTCCGGCCATCGAAAGAATCGTCGGCGTTATGTCTATGACGTGCGCCGCGGCGTGTTCAAAGCCTGATCGGCTTTCCACACCCGGACCCGCAACGATCAAGGGCACCCGCAACCCGCCTTCGGCGGTGTAGAACTTGTAGAGGCTCAAGGGAGAGGCAGCGGCAGTGGCGAAGTACGGGGTGATGAAGTTGAAGCTCCCGATTTCACCGAGATCCTCGTACTCATGGGTGTAGCCCATGCCACGCATCTGACCGGCAGTTGCAGTCCCCGATTCGGGTCCGTTGTCCGACGTGAAGATGATCACGGTGTTGTCGAGCTCGCCCTGTTCCTCGAGATAGTCGAGGAGGCGGCCGATATGGAAATCCATCGCCTCGGCCATGCCCGCGTAGACAGCCATCCGTTTCGCTTCGAACGCCCGTTCCTCATCGCTCAGGCTATCCCAGTCGTCGACGAAATCGTGGGTTACTCGTTGCGTATCGGGTGGCACCAGCCCGATTTCGACGGCCCTCTCGTGTCTCGCGTCCCGGAGGGCCTCCCACCCGTCTGTGTAGGTATCGAGGTAGCGGTCGGTGAACTCCTTCGGTGCTTGAACCGGTATGTGAACGGCCAGGAACGACACGAACCCAAAGAACGGACGACCGGTTGAGAGGTTCGAATCGATATACTCGATCATTTCATCGACCAGCAATTCCGAACTGTAGAACGGCTCGTCCAGCCGGACCGGTTCTCCGTCGCGGTACCAGTGCGCGTCGTCATAGTTGGGCGCATACGGTCGGTGTTCCCAGTTGTCGGCGCCGGTATCCCCCATCGAAAGGGTGCGTTCGAAGCCGCGGAAGTGGGGCAGCGTGGAGTCGCTTTTTCCCAGGTGCCACTTCCCGGTCATGTAGGTGTGGTAACCCTCGGCCTGAAGCAGGGACGCGACGGTCGCCACGTTCGTGCTCAGCACGCCGTCATAGTTGTCGAACTCGCGCTGTTCCGGGGGCAGTGCCTCGGGAATGTTCGGTACGCCGGCGCGGTGATTGTCCACGCCGGTCAGGAGCATCGCCCGGGACGGGGCACAGCTCGGGGACGTGTGATAGTTCGAAAACTTGACGCCACGATCCGCCACGCGGTCGAGGTTCGGTGTGTTGATCTCACTGCCGTACCCGCCGAGATCCGAGTACCCGAGATCGTCGGCAAGAAGGACGAGGAAATTGGGCGATCGGTTCCGACCTACCTCGGCCGCAGCGTCGTCAATAGTGACGGGTGACGCATGAGCTGCCATGCCCAGTGCCAGGGAACCGCATCCGACGAGGAGCCCGCGCTTGATGTTGTTATCCATTGTTCGCCTCCTTACCACCAAGTCTGCGCGACGCGATGGCGAACCAGACCGCCAGCACCACTTCCAGGGCGATGAAATGCGGCAGCAGGTTTGCCTGGTACAGCATAAAGGCCAGCAGGCGATACGTAGCCGCGGTCCCCATCATGACCGCAACCGGCAACAGGAAGGCGCCCGTGCGGGTCGCGATCGCTGTCATGACCACCAGGCCCAGCCCCATGAACAGACCGCCGACATCGCCCATCTGCGTACTCAGCCCCGCCCCGCTCAGCAGCGGCATCAGGAGCAGCGATGCTCCCGATTCCGGGGAGACGAGCCACAGAAAACCGACATACAGGTAGAAAATTGCTGGAATTACCAGAAAAACGGTAAAGACCAGTCCCTTGAGATTTAGTCCCTTGATATTGAGTTTCTTTTTCATAGTCGACCTGCCAGAATCTCCGTGATTGTGTGGGCCGCTTCCAGGCCCGAGTTTTGGTTCTGTCCAGTTACAAAGCGCATCTCATCGTCTACCGCGACGTGGGTGGCGAAGATGTCCATATTTCGCCTCGTCGTCGCCGACTCGAATACCGCGCCCGCCTCGATCAGCTCTGTCTCAGGATGCTTGGGGGTGAACTCGATGTTGAAGATGTCCAGTTGCCGGTTGGTGACGCCGGTTGCCCTGCGCCCCGTGATCAACAGGTCGCCATCCGCGTCCCTCGCATTCACCAGCCCCAGCGCACCGTGGCAGACCGAGCCGATGATTGTTTCCCGATCCGAGTAGTATGCCTCCGAGATCTTCTGAGCCAGCACGTCCGACTGGGCGAGATCGTAGGCGGCCCCCCAGCCTCCGGCCAGAAACACCACGTCGTAGTCGGCAAAGTCGACGTCATCGATTTTCATCGAGTTCTCGACCTTCGCCTGTAGCATCCGATCGTTGCGGAAGCGCCTGTCTTCCTCCGAGATGACGAAGTAGTAGAACGACTGTGGATCGATTGGAATTTCGCCCCCCTCGATGCTGGCAAGATGTACCTCCATTCCAGCGTCGAGAAATACGTAGTAGGGATGGGTCATCTCCGAGACGAAGACTCCGGTCGGGCGTCCGTCGGTCTCGCCGACAGGAGCCAGTACGCCGTGACTGGTGGTAACCACCAGTGCTTTGCCCCCATCCACCCGGTACGTGGGCCCGTTGTAGTCGGGGTGCAGCCCCAACCCGTGGGTGATTGCCGGCAGAGCGGCAAAGACCAGCACGATGAGCGCCGCAACACTACCGCCAATGAATAGCCATTTCTTCATTCACACCTCCTCCGATAAAGTGTTACACTGTCACAGATGAGATAGCGAACGCCGACTGCCAAGGCAAGGCTTTCGTCACTACTGATACACATTGGGCGGGATGTAACATGAAGAGATCAAAGCAGGTGAATGAGTCACGGGAGATGATCGTCCGGGCCTTCAGGAAGCTTTTGCGGGATTCGGACTACAAGGATATCACCCTGTCGGAGATCGCCGACGAGGCGGGACTTGCCAGGATGACGCTGTATCGTCACTTCAGGAGCAAGGACAATATTCTGCTGCACATAGCGCAGCGCGTGCAGGAACGGGCCTGGGAAAAGTGGAACGGGGATTCGAGTTCGATCGGAGAAGTCATCCTCTTCCAGTTGGTGGAAACCACGAAGCTGCCGAACCGGTTCGTCCTGGTCGAGAATCGGTATGTCTGGGGGACCGTCCAGTCATACTTGGAACGAATCTGGATAGACACGTTGACCGCGTTTTTCGGGCTGAGCTTCGATGAGGATCCGCATCTGTTTCTGTTTCTCACCGGCGGAATCAGCCGCATCTACTTTGAGTGGCTCAAGACCGACTGCGCGCAATCACCTCGGGAAATCCGAGACAGAGTAATGGGCTTTGTCCGAAGATATCGGCAGGCTGTCGTCGGTTGAAGTCGTTCAGGCACGAATATGGCAGATCCGCGCTGTTGAAGAACTGGTCTTACCCCATTTTCGCTATCACAGACTCATGCCGCGTGAGATCCAAATTTCTGGGGAGTCTCGTAGCTGACTGCTCCTTCTGCGTGTTTCGGTCGATCCACACCATACCGGAGACGGCGTTGGTTTTCTTCAACCTCCGCTCGGATTTACACCACTACAGAGGACACTACCTTCCGGTACTGTGAGAAGAGGACAGGAGCTTTTCGCAGAATTTCTCGCTCTTCTCGGAGCTCAGCATTTTCCTTGCGAAGTCGCCGGTTCTCCGCTTCCATATCAGCCCGATCTCTCGAACCCTGGGCGACATTGCTACTTGCAAGCTCTCGTCGGCAAGCGCGACCGCTTGTTCCTTAAACTCCCGGCTATACCGGGTTACCCGTTTTTCGTGTTCCATGTTTTACCCCTTTCAGTAGTACCGGTTCGCGGTAAGACCAGTTCGAACGGGCTGGATTTCGCGACTCGAGGGAGATACGGTAGTCGTATATGGCGGGCTTGAAACAATTGGCTGTACCGGCTTCGTCCGCGATCGACGGGCTTTCGATCCAGATTACTGGAATGGACGCGCCCCCAAGTCTCATCAAGGTTAAGCCGAGTGCATTCCTTGATCCGTGCACTTCGAGGTGGCGTGAGCCGGTGTTGCACCCATATTTCGACAGCTGGTTTCGACACGTCCTCATTGGTCTCGAACGACTCGAAGTCCCCCGATCCGCTGGCATCGGTGTCCGTAGGCAATGCCACAGGACCATCGGATCATACGGCGGCGAACTTGCGGTGTGCTTTGTGCCACCGTTCGATTACTCTCGATGTGTGAATCGAGAGCGTGGGGCAGGTTATTGAAGGCGCTCTATACCGCGGACGTACACGGCGATTTGGACGTCTGGCAAAAATACGCACAACGACTGAAATCCTCCGACTACCGATTCGGTCTCGTCGGAGGAGACCTTTCGGACGACTCGCTCACCCTCTCTACTATCAAGACTCTTTCCGGAGCGGAAGACGATGACTT
>CAZLDK010000250.1:0-5199 GCA_964558285.1 uncultured Spirochaetaceae bacterium
AACTCCCGGTAGAGCGCCTCGGAGCTGTTGCGCTCCAGGGATAGGGCCAGAAGCGGCGTGAGGCGCAGGAGGCGCTCTTGCCGGAGTAGAACCTTGGTCCAGAGAGCCACGAAAGTCGGTAGTTGCCGGCCTCCGGCCCCCCGGCCCGTCGCGGCCCCGGTTGCCGGTTCACCGGCCGACAGCTCGGCCCGGAGGTCCCCCACCCAGCCTTCGACGTCGTCGCGGTAGAGGCGAAGGAAAATTGCCTCCCGGGTCTCGAAGTAGCGGTAGATGTTGGACCGGGTAAAGCCGGCTTCCGCGGCGACCTTCTGGAGCGTCACCTCTTCGTAGGGCATGGTTTCAAAGAGCCGGGAGGCTGCGGAGAGAACTGCCTCGACACGATGCGCCACCTGCTCTTCGCTCCGGGCCCGTTGCCAGCTGCTCATGCGTTCCGACTATCCCATTTGCGAGGAGATAATCCGGTCGAATACCCGGTCGCTAAACAGACCCCGCATAAAGATCGCAGGCTTCGCCATGAATCCGACGGCGTACCGTGTCTTCGGTCTCCGAGCGGTGACCGCCCGGAGAATGGCCTTGGAAACGACCGCCGGCTCCGAGAGCTTGCCCGAGGTGTACATCTCGGTCATACCGTCGGCGGTTTTGTTTGCCTTTTCGGCGTAGGCGCCGCTTCCGGAGGTCTTCCGCAGGTTCTCCGCGGAGATGGTTCCCCAAGGCGTAGTTATGCCGCCGGGCTCGATGATCACGACGTCTATCCCAAAGGGGGCAACCTCCATCCTCAGAGCGTCGGACCAGCCCTCCAAGGCGTGCTTTGTGGCGTGGTACCAGGCACCGAAGGGGGTGTAGATCTTCCCCCCCATGGAGGAGATGTTGACGATCTTGCCGTAGCGATTCTGCCGCATGCCCGGGAGAACCAGCTGCGTCAGCCGCGCCAGGCCAAAGATGTTTACCTCGAACTGCCGCTTCGCCTCGTCGATCGGTACGTCTTCCACGGCGCCGTAGGAGCCGTAGCCGGCGTTGTTCACCAGAATGTCGATGCGGCCCGCCTCTTCGACAATCTTCCGGACGCCGGCGGCCACCGAGTCTTCCTCTGTTACATCCATCTCCAGGATGCGGGCGCCCCGGTCCTGAAGCTCCTTCATCTTCTCCACCCGCCGGGCTGCGCCATAGACCGTGGCGCCGGCCTCGAGCAAAGCGACCGCCGTCTCGTATCCGATGCCTGACGAGGCCCCGGTTACCAGGGCTACTTTGTCCTTTATCGATCCCACCGTAGAAACCTCCTTCCGACGGGCCACTTGAAATAAGTGACACGCCGTCTCCTACATAGAGGCGAATATAAGAGACGCTCTGTCTCTTGTCAAGCGATATAATCGACGAGGGCAAAAAGTGGTCATGGCATGGTCGAGGCGACGAGCAGGGTGGGCTCCCGGTGGCCGGGCCGCTGCCTACCGCCGGCCCCCGAGTCCAAAGCCGCTCGCCTCTTCCCTATCTAAACCTGACCGATGGGATAATATTTAATTTCCTTGACATATTGGGAAAACAGTTTAATAATCGCTGAAGTAACGTAAAAACTGTATCGATAAACCAAGCGTGCATTCGTGGAGGAAGGATGAAGTCGTTCCGACAACGAGCGGTCCTTGGGGTCAGCCTCTTTCTTCTCTGGCTCCTCCTGGCCGGATCTCTGAAAACCCAAGAAATCATAGCAGGGGCCCTAGTCGCCCTGCTGATCGCGGTGCTACCCCTGCCGGGCGCAGGCGTCTACGGCGAGGTGCTCCTGGCCCCCCGGCGTATCGGCGCCCTCGTTGCCTACTTCTTCTTCTTTCTCTGGGCGGTGGTCAAGTCCAACCTGGACGTCGCCTTTCGGGTACTCTCGCCGACGCTCCCGATCAATCCGGGGATCGTCCGGGTGAAGACCCGCCTGAAGAGCCGGATAGGCCGCCTCCTCTTGGCAAACTCCATCACCCTGACCCCGGGAACCATCAGCGTCGCCATCGAGGGTGAGGACGTCTTTGTCCACTGGATCAACACCAGCGCCCGGGACGTCGAGGAGTCCACCCGGCAGATTGTGTCGGGCTTCGAAAAGTATCTGGAGGTGAGCTTTGGCTGATTCCATCCTGACGGCCGCCGGAGCCATCGTCCTTCTGTCGATCGTCATTTCGTTTGTCCGCTTCATCCTGGGGCCCGACTACATGAACCGCCTGGTCGCCTTCGACGCCATGACCATTATGAGTCTCTCGGTTATCGCGATGCTCTCCTGGTTTCTCGGGCGCCTGATCTATCTGGACGTCGCCCTGGTCTACGGCCTCTTGAGCTTTCTCGGGGTGGTGTCCGTGGCTCGCTTCGGCGAAGGAGGGCTTTAAGATGATCGAGATTTCGGCTGCGCTGCTGGTGCTCCTCGGCTCCGTATTCCTGCTGCTGGCAAGTCTGGGCCTCCTCCGGATGCCCGACGTCTACAACCGCATGCAGGCGGGAACCAAAGCCACCACCTTAGGGAGCATGCTGATCTTCGCCGGCTTCGCCGTACTCTCGCCGGGTGCCTGGCCGCGCTTCGTTTTGCTCATCGTCTTTATCTTTCTGACGAACCCCCTTTCCTCCCACGCCCTCGCCCGTTCGGCCCACTTCCAAGGGGTTCCGGTCGTAATCCCCGGAAAGGAAGGCCCCGAGGGGACCGCCCGGGACGATCTGGCGGCGGCGCGGTCCGCGGCCCAGACACAAGGAGGCGCCGAATGATGTTTGTCCTGCTCATCGTCTTTGGGGTGATGATGATAGCCGCCGCCCTGGTCGCTCTCTACAGCAAAGACATCGTCGGGGCCATCGTCGCCGCCGGGGTTGTCTCCCTTCTGGCGTCGGTCCTCTACCTGATCTTCGGGGCCCCGGACGTCGCGATGACCGAGGCGGCCATCGGGTCGGCCCTGACTACGGTCGTTTTTCTCTTTGCCTGGAGCCGCATCCGCGCCCTGGCGCAGACAGACGACTCTTCAGACGGGGAGGTGAAGTAGATGATCAAGCGACTCTTCTCCCTGGCCCTGGTTGTTCTTCTGGCGGCGGCCTTCTTCCCGATGCTCGCCGGCCTGGAGGACCTCCGCGATGTAGGTCCTCTGGCCTCGGCGTATCTCTCCGAGGGGCCCGAGGCTCTGGGCGCCGCAAACCTGGTGACCGCGGTGGTTGTTACCTACCGGGGTCTCGACACCCTGGGGGAGGTAACCGTCCTCTTTGCCGCCGCGGCGGGGGTCGCGCTGGTCTTCTCCCAGCTCGGGCGTCGCCCCGGGCAGGGCCCCGGCGGCCCGGGATCAGAGGACCGGCGTCGGCTTCCGAGCGACACCGGCGTTTTTGACGCCGCACACCCGGGCCCGGGCGCGGTGCACCGGCGGCGGCAGGCGCCTTCGGAACTCATCGAGACCGGCGCCGGGCTGCTTCTGCCGCTCATCCTGCTCTTCGGCGTCTTTATCTTCCTCCACGGGCACCTGACCCCCGGGGGCGGCTTTCAGGGCGGCGTAATAATCGCAAGCGGCGTCCTTTTGACCTTTCTGGCGGGGACCCTGGAGGAGCTCTCGCACCGAATCCTGGGGCTCCTCGAGATGCTCGCTGGAGCGGGGTATGTCGCCGTGGGCCTTCTGGGCCTCTGGCTCGCAGCGGGATTCTTGGACCCGCGCTTTCTCCCCGCCGGAGAGATCGGGGGGCTTTTCAGCGCCGGGGCGATCCCCATCATCTACAGCCTGGTCGGCATCAAAGTCGGCGCCGAGCTTTCCGGTGTAATCGACGCGATGCGGCAGAGGAGCGTTCCACGATGACCTATGTTATGAGCCTCTTGGCCTTCATTCTGATGGGCCTCGGCATCTGGGGCCTGATGAGCCGCCGACACATCATCAAGATCATCATCGGCTTCTCCCTCCTCGATACGGGGATCCACCTTCTGCTGGTTGCCTTCGGCTACCGGGCCAACGGAACCGCGCCGATCGTCAGCGACGGACTCCTCCCTGGGGCCCTCGCCGAGCGCGCGGTCGACCCGATTCCCTCGGCCCTGGTGCTGACCGCGATCGTCATCGGGCTGGCCGTCACAGCGTTGATGCTGAGCTTCGCCGTGCGGATGTTCGAGCGAAACCGCAGTATTCACATCGATCGAAACAGGGAGCTCAAATGGTAAGCCCGGTTCTTCTTCTCGCGGCGTCCTTGGGGTTCGCCTTTCTCTACCCCGCCTTCGAGCGGCTGGGTAAGGCCGCCGGCCGGGCCCTCGCCTACGCGGCTATCGCTTCGTTTCTCGGAATTTCGTTGTCCTGGGTCGCCGCATTCTTGGCGGGAACCCCGGCTATCAACGTGGATACCGCCGGCTTTCCGGCGCCGCTTTCGATCAACCTGGCGGTGGGACTTCCCGAGGCCCTCGTTCTGTCGGTGATCAACGTTATCGCTCTTCTGGCGATCCTCTCGCTTACGCTTCGCCGGGAAGGGGCCTGGTCCGGACGGCAGATCGTGCTGTTCTTTGTGCTTCTTCTCGGCTCCTACGGTCTGGTGATGACCCGGGATCTGTTCAACGTCTTCGTCTTTATGGAGATAAGCGGCATAAGCCTCTTCGGTATCTTGAGTACCTCCCGGGACGGCCGGGTCTTCGAGGCCGGCTTTAAGTACATGGTCGCCTCGGGTCTCGCCTCCGCCTTCTTTTTGATCGGTACCGCTTTTACCTACCGGGGCGTCGGCTCCTTGAATATCGCCGACATCGCTTCGGCTTCGGCGGCGGGGGCTTTGAGCACCACGACCGGCGTCCTGGGGCTGCTGTTCCTGCTCGCCGGGCTCCTGATAGAGCTTAAGCCCGCCCCGGCAAACGGGTGGGCCCTGGACACCTACCAGGCGGCGGACCACACCGTCGGCGCCCTGATATCCGGAATCAACGCGACCGCGATGGCGATGGTCCTCTTCCGGGTGGCGCCGATCTTCCTCGGTGCCGCGGAGTCGGTGTTCCTGCCGGTTCTCGTCGCCGCGGGCGCCGTCGCCTTCCTGGTGCCTCAGGTTCAAGCCCTGATGCAGGAGAGCTTCAAGCGGCTCCTCGGCTACTCCTCGGTGGCCCAGATCGGCCTGGTGGTCCTGGCCTTTGCCCTGGCGCCGGAGGAGGTTTCCTTCGGGGCAACGGGGCTCCGCCTCGGCCTGCCGGTGGCCCTGGTGCTCCTGATCAATCACGCCCTGGCCAAGGCGGGTCTCTTCTGGATAGCC
>CAZLDK010000251.1:0-5179 GCA_964558285.1 uncultured Spirochaetaceae bacterium
GAGGCGGAAGTCCCTAGCCTGCCGACGCTCCGGCGTCTGTTCGGCAACTACGCGGCGCCGGTGACCGGCCCCGCGGTCGCCGGCCCCGGAACCTTCGAGCTGAGGCCCTGGGAGGCCTTCGTATTGGCGTAGCTCCTAGGTCGCGAAAAAGAGCGCGACGTCAGGATCGATCACTCGATAGGTTAAGGACTCTGAGAAGTAGAGGCTGACCGTCTGGGTGTCGTGCTTCTCGTACCCGATCGATACGTCCTGGCCCAGAATAAGCTCGATATCACCACCCCTCTGAGACACCAAGAAGGGCTCCTTTACGAACTGGCTCAAGAGAACCGGTCCGTCGAGGATGTAGGTAAGGTGATGTCGGAGAGGCCGTCCCTGGATGGTGCTCGAAAGGTAGGTCCACATCTCCGGACCGACGACCAGTGCGTATGGCCCTTCCACCGGAGTCGTTTGTAGTTGAGCAAGAGCCTCGGCGACGGTGCCCAAAAAGACGTCCGGCTCCTCGGAGATCTTCATTCCCTTTTGGGAAGACACCTTGGAAAGCGCGGGTATTCCCGCTTCCGTGGAGCCGTTATAAAGCAGGCCCTCCTCGAATTCGGCTATCTTTCGGGCAGCCTGCTCCATCGAAGCCAGGTCGATGTCCTGGGCTCCCCGGGAGACATCGTCCAGATCCCAAATATCGAGGGCAAAAGGTACTCGGACCTCGACGAGAGGCTGAACTCTCCGGACACCGTACCCCGGGCTGCCGGCGGCTTTGTCCTTGACGAGATCGATACGGCCGGTGGAAACGCCCGCGAGATCGAGTCCGTAGGGCCCCCTCACGTCGCAAAACTTTCGGGCAGTCAAGAGCGACTTGAGTACCCGGGCCGCCTGGGTGTCGATCTCTTTCCAGGCTTCGTTGCTAATTGGTGCGAGATCTCTCCGAAGTAGATCCATCATCCTTCCCCCTTCAAGCTACCGATCCCAAGACTCCCGGCTCCGGCCCCAGGCTTAGGTCCCCCGGAACCGCCTGCTCTGCCCATTGCCTCTTCTTCGAGCTCGGTTATGTCGCCCTCGGTAAAGAGGTAGGTCCGAAGCGCCTCGTCCCAACCGTCCATATTGCGCCGGAGGTACTCGAGGGCCATACAGGCGTGCTCCATTTCCTCTTCCTTGTTGTGCTTCAGAATGTTGGCGGCGTTGGGGTCGGTACACAATTCGATTCGCTGGTTGTACCAGTCGATCGCTTCAATCTCTTCCTTTAGGCTGACTAGAATCCGCGTAAAATCTCTCGTCTGTGCCGCCAGCTCCTCCGGCGGTTCGTGGTATTGGCTAGACATTGTTCTACTCCTTGGGCAAAACATACTCTTAGCGCCCGTTTATCGTCCTCCCCAATTTGATATTCCGGGGCGAATTTGCATAGGTTTTAAGTATGGCTGATCCAAACACCCCTTCTCTCGAGCTCTCCAAAGAAACTCTCCGGCGCCTTGCCAACTACGAGGATTCTCCGGCGCTGAGCATCTACATGCCTATCCAGACCCCTTCGGCAAAGGCTACGGGCCGCCAGGAAAACATGATCCGGATAAAGAACCTTCTCCGGGAGGCCGGGAAGGATGAGGATCCGGTCCTGGCACCTGTCATCGCCAACCTCCGGGAGACCCAGGAAAAGACCGGGCGTCTCTGGGACCCAAAGGACGAAGGCATTGCGATATTCGCTGCGCCGGACTTAGTCGAGATTGTCTCTCTTCCGGCAACAGTTTCCGAGGAGGTTGTTTCGGACAACCATTTCCACCTCAAGCCGCTCTTCCGGCCCGGGGCTCTTCCGACGGATTTCTACCTCGTCTCCCTCGACATGCACAATGTAACGCTCTACTCCGGCACGGCCCGGGGTCTAAAAGAGATCCCTCTCGGAGACGAAGCAAAAGAGATGCCGGACATCCTCAAGGAGTTCGATTTCGAGCGATCGCTCAACTGGACTCCCGGTCGAGGAGCCGACAGTGGGGATGTCTACGTCGGCTATGCCGGGGGTGACGAGAGCCTCACCCCTCACATTATCGAGTTTATCGAAGGAGTCGACCGGGCAGTCCGAGAGCAGATCGGCAGCGACGACCGCCCGGTAATCCTCGTCGGCACCGAGAACGTCGTCGGACACTATCGGAGCCACTCGAAACTCCGTACCCTTGCGGAGAAGCATGTCCACGGAAGCTCGGGCTCGATGAAGGAGACAGAGCTCCACACCCGGGCCCTCGAAATTGTGAGAGGCCTTCAAGCAGAGGCCTTGGAGGAGGAGCTCGAAGGAATTCGGGAAGGAATCGATTCTCGGCAGGGCGTTCACGACATCGGAAGCGTACTTAAGGCGGCCTACGAGGGGCGCCTCCGGGCGCTGTTTGTTGCGGAAGACAATAAGGTCGGGGGCTCCTTCGACACGGTAACCGAAGAGATCGTATACGACGAGAATGGCGCGGATCTCCTCGATTTGGCGGCGTGCTACGCCTTTCGAACCGGTGGACGCGTGTTCGCCGTCCCAGAATCGCGTCTTCCGGGCAAGGGACCGGCCGCGGCGCTCCTGCATCCGCAGCCCTAGGGTAGCCCATTTCGGCTATGTCTAAACGATCCAAGCGGCACTACGCTAAGGGTGGAGGACAACGCACATGACAATGCTTACCGATACCATAGTCGACCGACTTGGAGAGCTCATCCGGGAAGATGTCTCGGAACAGCGCGTCGAGCCGGAGGCGGATTCATTCTGGGGCGCCCTGGCGGCGGCGGGAACCGAGTTGTGGCTGGATACCGGAGACATAGACGCGGCCCGAGGCCTCTGGACCCGGGAAATGACCTCCCTCACGACCAATAATTCCCTGTTGAACAATGAGGTGCAGAAGGGCATCTACGACGATTTTATCCGAAAGGTGGGAGGGATCCTCGAAGACCTCGATTCCGACGCTACCGTCCGGGAGGTGTCCTTCGCGTTGAACGCTCATCACGCCTTGCGGCTGGTCAACGCCTTCGGAGGGCTGGTCAGCGTCGAGCTCCATACCGACCTCTCCCACGACCTCGACGGAATTCTCTACTACGGGCAGCGCTTCTTCGACATCTCCCCGGATCACTTTATCATCAAGGTTCCCCTGACCGCGACGGGATTGTTGGGGACCCGGATGCTTCGGGAGCGGGGTGTTCCGGTAAACCTGACCCTCGGCTTTTCGGCTCGGCAGAATGCCCTCGTCACGCTTTTTGCCAAGCCGAATTTCTGCAACGTCTTTTTGGGAAGACTCAACTCCTTTGTCGCCGACCACGACCTCGGAGACGGCGAGAACGTCGGAGAGAAGGCCGCCCTCTCGTCCCAGCGGATCGTCACCAAGCTGGCCAAGGGGGGGGAACCCCCGACCAAGCAGATAGCCGCGAGCATCCGGGAGCCGGCTCAGCTGACCCGTCTCGCCGGCATCGACGTCATTACCATGCCACCGAAGGTCGCCGGACCCGCTAGGGAGGAGCTTTCCGGGGAGTTTAGCTCCCAGCTCGATTCCCAGTTGACAATCGACGTCAACCCCAAGGTCGACCAGAAGAGCGTCCGAATCGAGAAACTCTGGGAAGTGGAGGACGAGCTCGTCGACCTCGGGGAAAACCTGGACGAGGATCCTCCCCACTCCGGAGAGGCCGTCGTAGACCGGGCGATCGGTTATGGTTTCGGGGAGCTATTCCCGAAGCTGAGCGACGAGGATCGACAAAGGATCGAAGCAGACGGAAAAATTCCCGACCACGCCTACTGGGCGGATCGGATACGCCGGGAGGATGTCGCCATAGACGCCATGATGAATCTCGGGGGCCTTGCGGCGTTCACCGCCGACCAGAGGGCGCTCGACGACCGCGTTCGGGGGTTACTCTCGAGAAGCTAGGGTCGCTCCCCACTCGGCGAGCTTGCCTTCGATAAACTCCACTATTTGTTGATGCTCTTTCTTGCCCCGGCCCTCCACCGACATCGGCTCTCCGAAGGTTATGTGGATGGTCCGGGAGGGTCGGATCGGCCCGAAACCCCGAATAAGTCCCTTCTCTCCCCAGAAGTCCGACTTGACCGCGATGGGAAATACCCGGACCCCGGCAGCAAGAGCCAGCTTTATCCCGAGGGTGTTGAAGGCTTCCCGGGAGAAGACGGGGGTTCTGGTGCTCTGGGGGAAGATTACAACCGACATTCCCCGGGACAGACGTTCTTGCCCCTCGGTCAGAACCGTCTCGAGATCCTCCCGGGGGTTCTTTCTCCTTACCGCGATAGGATCCCGTGAGCGCATGACCGACCCGAAAAAGGGATGGGTGGTCAGGCTCTTCTTGACGACGAATGTCGCAGGCATGAAGGGCGCAATCAGAGACGGGAGCACCTGTGTTTCGAGGGTGCTCATGTGGTTGCTGATAAAGACGAAGGGTCCTTCGTCGGCGGCGTTCCGGAGGGTGTCGACTCCGGTTATGTCGAACCTGCCGCCGTTACGCTCGATAATCCGGACGACCCGAAGCGAGCTCTCGGCCCATTCTTCGGTGTCGTAGAGGCCCTTGTCGGCGACCCCTTTCGAGTAGATGACCTCGCCGAAATATTGCAGGTAGAAGAACCATCGCCAGAGGCGGGACAAGAAACGCAAGAACGGGTTTGCCGCCCCCTCGGGGGTCCTGTAGCTGTCACCGGGATAGAGGGTTCTCACACCCCTATTATGCCATAAATGGACCACTTCCACATCGGGATACGAGGCTCCATACTCGAAAGGTGATGGAACAGAGACTCGGCTCCTTCGACCTTTTGACGCCTCAGGCGATCCTCTCTTCGTTGGAGCAAGCCTTCGACCTCGTACTCGACGGGACGCTCTCGACCTATCCGAGCTACATAAACCGGGTCTACGGCGTCCGAACGGATGAGGGCCGGGAGTACGTCTGCAAATTCTATCGGCCCGGTCGCTGGGAGTGGGAAGCGATTCTTGAGGAGCACACCTTCGTCCTCGAGTGCGCCGACGAGGACATACCGGTTATTCCCCCCTTGCCGGACGCCGACGGCGACACCCTCTGCGAGGTAGAGGTAGCAGGTCCGGAAGACACCGAAACCTTCGCCTTCGCCCTCTTCCCAAAGCGGGGGGGCCGAAGCTTCGACGCCGAGGGGGACGACGAGTGGCTCCGTCTCGGGAGCATCGTCGGGCGGTGTCACGCAGTGGGGCGACGGAAACAGTCTCCG
>CAZLDK010000252.1:0-5171 GCA_964558285.1 uncultured Spirochaetaceae bacterium
GACGTAGCCTGCGAGTCCTCCGGCTTCGGCGTCGGATTCGTCGAATAGCTCGTCGGGGTTCTCTTCGATAACGCCGTCGGTATCCGAGTAGACCGGCGTCTTGGTCCGGTACCACTCGGAGTTCTGGTTGAGGAGGAGCCACCGGGTTGTATAGAAGAAAAAGCTGCCGTCGTAGGTAAAGTCCGCCTGGACCGTCGGGAGCTCCCGGGAGGAGATAAACATGGAATACGGGGTGTCGGTTTCGTCGGTGTGGACGATTCTTCCGGCGTTGAAGTAGAAGGGGCGGTACTCGAGGGCGAAGCGGCCCTCGTTGAGGCTGAACCGGTGGCCGAACATGTAGCTTTCGCTAGGGACGTATTTGTCGTCGTTGATCAGGCTAAAGTCGAAGGCGGCGGTAAAAAAGTCCGCGTTGTAGGAAGCGCCGTAGCCTACCTCGTCGTAGTTCTTGTCCTCGGTCATAAAGAGGTTGAGGTAGGTGTTCATCATGACCGGGGTGCCCTTGTACTTGAGGAGCCGCTCGATCTCTTCTTCCGGAACGCGATTCGCCTCTTGGGCGCCGACCGCCGTGGCCACGGCGAGGAGAAGCGCAACAAGCACTGCACCGCGCATTCTATCCATTAGATATCGCTCCTTATCACTTGTCGTTCCGGCGGCGGGTTTCCTCCCGCCGGCGGGCCTCGTCGACGAATGCCATCATATTGCCCCGTACGTCCCGGGGGCCGAACCATTTGAGTGCCGTTTCGAGCCCGGCGCTCCCGTCGGCGAAGTCGGTACGGTTCCAGTAGCGAACATAAGTTTCTGACCTTCCGTCGACGACGATTTCTCGGAGAAACCATCCCCCCCGGACGTCGTGAAACTTGCCGTCGAGGGAGCTTTCCAAGCGCCACTCTACGCCGTAGCTTCCCGGAATGTCGAGGTCTACCTCGTCGAGACGGAGGATGTAGTCGTAGACTTCGCCGAAAAAGAGCACTCTAAACGAAAGCGTCAGCTCCTGGAGCCAGGATCGCCGTCCTGCCTCCGCTTGGGTAAGAGGCATGCCGTTGCTCTTGGCCACCCGGGGACCAAAATCATCGTAGTCGTCGAGGGCGGTGATGGCTTCTCGGAGATCTGCAAGACGGACCTCGGTGAGGTAATCGTACTCCGCCGTGTTTACGAGGATGACCCCCGGAGGGAGCTCCTCTGTTTGAACCCGATAGATGAGCTCCCGGGGCTGCTCCCGCAGGTTCGCCGGGTCGTCGAAGGGGGCCACCGAGAAGTGGTCCCCGGGCACCGTTCGGACGGCGTCCTGGGCGGCGAGCATCGACAGGGGGAGCCAAAGGAGACAACAGAGGAGAGGCGCGGTGGCCACGGATTTGGCTTTGGGCTGAAACATCGTCATCTTAGCCTTAGTGTGATAGAATCCGCCGGACTGATGAAGACGTTATTATCCATAATTATTGGGCTTTGTATGTTCTCCGGGGTTGCTTTCGGGGAGGAAATGCCACGGCAAGACGAGGTAGAGCCGTTGTTGCAGTTTGAGGACCGGGTCGAAGGGCCGGAGCAACACATGGCGGACCTCGATTTGCTTCTTACCCTCTTCGAATACGCCGACTCGAAGGATATTAACCTCTTCGAACTCTTTGGCGTGGTGGTTCCGGTTCTCGAGGACCAAGAGGTAAGACTGTTGATTCTCGGGAGCCGCCTCCGGGATGCCGCGGAAGTTTTCGAGCTCGGGGGGGACCGGGCCAACGCGCTCTTGCCGGCGCAAAAAGTGCGCTACGTGGAGCTAGGCGCCAAGCTCGCCCCGACGGACGCGGCTGTGGACATCTACCTAACCCGGGAGCACAATCAGTTTCTCGAAATCGCGGACATTACCCTTAGTACCCACTACGGCTTCGCCGATGTAGAGGATAGGGCGTTTACCGGGGGGTTCGGGGCCGGGGTTAAGCGCATCGGCTTTAGCTTTAACCTGGACAGCATCGACATGTATGAGCTAAATAAGGTAGCCATCTACGTTCGCAACTTCGGCCGGCCCAAGCGATGGCGTATCTACGATATTGAACGAAAGTAAAGGGTAGTCCTGCATGCCAAAACGCGTCGCGTCGATTGTTCTGCTGGTTCTTATTGCCGGGGTTGTTTTCGGTCAGTCGAACTCCCGATCCCTGGCCGCGGACGAAGGCCCTCCGATCTACGAAATCACCGAAATAGAGTACAGCATCGTCGGCCGGACCACCCAGTGGGCGGTAGAACGAAGCGCCGAGGATTTGCGGCAGGGGAAAACATTCGGAAGCCTGGATGCCCTCGAAGCGTTTTTGGCGGAGCAACAGCAAATTCTTACCAACGTTCGGCCCCTAGCCAAGGCGGCGGTTCTCTACGAAATACGCCCCCGGGAGGGGCAGCTGGACGCGGTGGTGGTCTACGTGAACACCAAGGACACCTTTAATGTTTTGGCGCTCCCTTACTTCCGCTACGACTCGAATTCCGGGCTGCTATTGAGTATTCGGGCCCGGGATTACAACTTTGCCGGCTCCCTGGAGACCCTCCGGCTCGATCTGGACTTCGAACGAGACACCGACGGGGACAACGAGTACTCCTACGACTGGCGCTTTACCTTGCCCTTCCAATGGAGGGGCTACGATTGGTCCTGGGGCCTCTCGCAGGAGCTCGGGGTGAGTAACGGCGACGTCGAGGGCGGCGCGAGCACCTCCCTAGGAATTGCCCTCCCGATTGCCGAGCGGGACTACAACCTGAGCTACACCCAGAGCTACGGCTACGACTCCCGGCGGGACCGCGACGAGGCCGTCGACGAGTACAACCGGCATACCCTGGAGAGCACCCTCTCCTTCGGGACGACCTTTAACACCGGGCTGTTTCTGCCGGTGGTCGACGAGGTTCGGTACTCCCCGTCGGTGTTTACCTCGGTTCCCTACTGGTTCGGGGGCCCGATTTCCTTCGCCGACCGGGGGGTCGACGTCGGGTTGCGCCACGGCTTTTCCGCCGGGCGGGTCGACTGGATCGGCAACTTCCGGGAGGGGGCGAAGTTTAGCGTCTCGAACCCGATTACCTACGACACCTTCGACGACGTGGTTTCGAGCTCCGTCGACTACTCGGTAGCCGGCTACTTAGAGGCTGACCCCTTCGGGTTTTCCGGGCGCCTGTCAGGGTTCTACAACTTCTACGATTCCACCGGCGCCCCGAACATTACCGACGACGCCGCGGGGCCGATCCGTGGCGTTCTAAACGACAAGATGGAGGGGGACGTCGCATTCTACTGGAACACCGACGTTACCCTGAAGGTCTGGACCATCGGCAACTTTGTCGAGGGCCAGGGGTCGATCTTTTTCGACGGCGGGGTGGTTACCACCCGGGATGAGCCCTGGGACCCGACGAGAGACTTTAAGTGGGGCCTGGGTATCGAGGCGATCGGCTTTCCGCTCTTTGCCCGGAGCCTTTACGTGCGTATTTCTTTAGGCTTCGATATCCGGCAGGTAATCTCCGCCGGGGAACTTGGCGGCGCCCGGAAGCGGGAGATCTTTATCGGCCTCGGGCACCAGTACTAGGCCGCCCGGGCCGGGTTTTAGCCCCCGGCCTTGCCGATCTGTTTCTTTAGCGCGTCAACCTTGTCCGTTTTTTCCCAACTAAACCCTTCGCGACCGAAGTGGCCGTAGGCCGCGGTGGCCTGGTAGATGGGCTTGCGCAGGTCGAGATGATCGACGATGCCCCCGGGTGTCAGGTCGAAAACCGCCTCGACGGCCTTTTCGATTTCCGGCTCCGGGACGGAGGCGGTGCCGAAGGTCTCGACCATGACCGAAACCGGAAAGGGCACCCCGATGGCGTAGGCAAGCTCCACCTCGCAGCGGCCGGCGAGGCCCGCGGCGACGATATTCTTTGCGACGTACCGGGCCATGTAGGCCGCCGAGCGGTCGACCTTGCTCGGGTCCTTTCCGCTGAAGGCGCCGCCGCCGTGGCGACCCATGCCGCCGTAGGTGTCGACGATGATCTTGCGCCCCGTGAGGCCGGTGTCCCCGTGGGGACCCCCGATGACGAAGCGCCCGGTCGGATTGATAAAGTAGTTGGTCTTCTCGTCGAGGAGTCCGGTGTCTTGGAGAACCGGTTGGATAACCTTCGAAATGAGGGTCTCTTTGAGCTCGTCGTAACCGACCGAGTCGTCGTGTTGATGGGAAACGACCACCGTGTCGATCCGGACCGGCTTGTCGCCGTCGTACTCGATGGTTACCTGGCTCTTGGAGTCGGGGCGGAGCCAGGTAATTTTACCGCCCTTTCGCACCTCCGCGGCGTACTGGAGCAGCCGATGGGCGAAGGTGATGGGCGCCGGCATGAGGGCGTCGGTCTCGCTACAGGCGTATCCGAACATCATCCCCTGATCTCCGGCCCCTTGTTGGCCCTTGTAGAGCCCGGTGCCGCTGACCCCCTGGCTGATGTCGGGGCTCTGGGAGTGGATGGTGCTCATGACGCTCATGCTCTCGTAGTCAAGGCCGTATTCCGGGCGGTCGTACCCGATGGATTTGGCGACGCCCCGGGCGATCTCCTGGACGTCGACGTAGGTGGTGGTGGTTATTTCTCCACCGACGAGGACCATTCCGGTGGTGGTAAAGGTCTCGCAGGCGACCCGGGAGCTCGGATCGTCGGTCAGGCAGGCGTCGAGGACGGCGTCGCTGACCTGGTCGGCAAGCTTGTCGGGGTGTCCCTCGCTCACCGATTCCGAGGTAAAGAGATAGGATCGGCTCACTGTCGGCTCCTTAGTACTTGTAGTATTCCGGTTTGAAGGGGCCCTGTTGGGGCACGCCGAGGTAATCTGCTTGTGCTTTGCTCATGGTGGTCAGCTTGACCCCGATTTTTTCGAGGTGAAGCCGGGCGACCTCTTCGTCCAAGGCCTTAGAGAGGGTGTAGACCCCGGGCTTGTAGGTTTCCCTGTTGGTCCGGAGGTCGAGTTGGGCGAGGACCTGGTTGGTAAAGCTGTTGGACATGACAAAGCTGGGGTGCCCGGTGGCGCAGCCGAGGTTTACTAAGCGACCTTCTGCGAGCATAAAGACGGCGTGGCCGTCTTTGAAGTCGTACCGGTCGACCTGGGGTTTTACGTTGGTCCGGGTGGCTTCCGGGGCGTCGTTGAGCTTCTCTACTTCGATTTCGTTGTCGAAGTGGCCGATGTTGCAGACGATTGCCTGATCTTT
>CAZLDK010000253.1:0-5158 GCA_964558285.1 uncultured Spirochaetaceae bacterium
ACGCGTCGGCCAGCGAAGAGATGGCCTCGATGTCCGAGGAGCTTACCGCCCAGGCCGACCAGCTGAAGCAGGCGGTATCCTACTTCAACCTGAACGGCAGAGCCCAACGAAAGGCCCTCGCACCGCCGGCGGCCCACGACGGCGGCAACGGCTCGGGGCTTCGGAAAGCGGTCGCGGCCCACGCCGGTGCTGCAAAGAGCGGAACAAAGCCCCGGGTCCAGGCACGCGTTTCGGGCCATGGCGGGCATTCGAGCGAGACTGGAATAGCCCTCGCCGACGGAGACCAGGAAAAGGCCCGACCGAAGCCGGGGGCGGGCAAGAAGTTCTCCCTCGACTCGGCGGAGCCCCGGGTGGCCCTTGACCTCGGCGACGAGGAGTTCGAGGAGTATTAGACCGGCACTCGCCGAAACCTAACAGGCGGCTGGGTTCCCACGGGAGCCCGCCGCCTCTGTTTTATTAGTGGTCCGAACCTTGGGACCGAGCCGTCGATGGGGACTAGCGACGGGCACCGAGTGTGATAGGATCAAGTGCTATGTCAATACTTGAACAGGCCCTCGAGGCGGCTCGCGCTGCCCAGGGCAACGCTTACTGCCCCTTTAGCTCTTTTCCCGTCGGGGCGGCGGTGTGCGTCCGAGGGGAGGACCGAGTTTTTGCCGGGTGTAACGTCGAGAACTCCAGCTTCGGCGCCTCGATCTGCGCCGAGCGAAACGCCATCCTATCGATGATTGCCGCCCTCGGTGCGTCTGAGATTACCGAGGTGGTTGTCGTTTCGAACGGCAAAAACCCCGCGGTTCCCTGCGCCCAGTGTCTCCAGGTTATCGCCGAGTTCGCCGGACCGGACACTCGAGTCCACCTCGCCAACGAAGCCGGGTTTAGGGTCCACTACCATTTCTCGGATCTCCTTCCCCATCCCTTTCTTTTTCCCAAGGACGGTGTGCGGTGACTCTTACGAGCCGCCTTCGCCGGTCGGTTCGATTTCTCTGGTCGGTCCCGATCATTCTCTACCAGAGGATCGTTTCTCCCTGGCTTCCCCGGCGCTGCATCTATTATCCGACGTGCTCGGCCTACGCTAGGGAAGCGATCGCTCGACACGGCATTGTGCCGGGGACGCTCCTTGGTGGAGCCCGGATTCTTCGGTGCACCGGCGTCTTCTTTCAGCCCGGATACGATCCGGTCCCGGAAGAACCGAGCATCAAGGTGCTTGCAGATGGCTACCGGTCCTTCCGGCGGCGACGGTAGCGACACCCGAGCTCGGGATGTCTCCCGGATTCTCCGGCAGCGCTACCCCGACACGACGCCCATCTTGCGGTTCTCGACCCCCTTCGAGCTCCTCATCGCCGTAATCCTCTCCGCCCAGACCACGGACAACCAGGTAAACCAGGTTACACCGACGCTCTTTGCCAGGTACCCGACTCCCGAGGCGCTGGCGACTGCTCCCCTCGAGGAGATCGAGGCCATCGTCCATTCAACCGGGTTTTTTCGAAGCAAGGCGAAAAACATCCGACAGACAGCCGCCATCCTCCAGGAAAGGCACGGAAGCACGGTCCCTCGGGCAATGGAGGATCTGGTCGACCTCCCGGGTGTCGGGCGTAAGACCGCCCACGTCGTTCGGGGCGTTGTCTACGGGCTCCCGGCCATAATCGTGGATACTCATTTTAAGCGGGTGGTTTCCCGGATCGGCCTTGCGGCGGCGACGACCCCCGGAGGGGTCGAGAGAGAGATTTCTCTCCTGATCCCCGAGGCCGAGCAGTTCGCCTTTTCCATGGCTGTGAACAACCACGGACGGCGCCTTTGCTTCAGCAAAAAGCCGGCCTGCGACGAGTGCCCGGTACGTCGCTTATGCGACTACACTCTTTGCACCACTGCCGAATAGTTATTGAAGCTTTAGATATTTTGGTGGTACAATGCAGAGAGTAAAGATATGGCCCTGCTCTCACAAACGGTAAAAGAACGAATAGAACGCCTCGGTCAACGGTTCCGTGCAGAGCTCCCGGACCGCCTTTCCGAGCTTGAGGCCAGCTTCGAAAGGCTTTCCGTCAGACGCGACGACCTGGAGGCGCTCCAGGATCTCCGTTACCAATCTCACCGCCTCGCCGGCTCCGGTGCCACCTTTGGCCTGAATCACCTCTCGACCCTCGCGCGTTTGGTAGAGAATCTCGTCGTGGCGTGCCTCGAGGAAGAAGGCGAGCTCAAAGACGCCGGTTCCGCAGAGCTTCGGGGCCACCTCGACGCTCTCTGGAATGCGGCGAAGGCCATGCCGGTGCTCGACGGCGCGGATTTCGACACCCTCGAGGAGGCGCCGATCGACGGCGCCGAGGAACCGGAGCGAGTCGTATGCCTTATGCTCGACGACGAGGCGCGGTGTCAGGATTACGCGGATCAGCTCGGCTTCTTCGGCTTCGACGTACGGGTGGTCCGCACTGCCGACGAGATAGAAGAGCTGTTAAGGGAGCGCTTTCGTATTGCCGTTGTCGTCGACGCCACCTCTCTCCCTAGTGCCGGCGGTACGTGTCCTCTGCGGCGGTTAAGCGACGACTACAACGACCTTTTTTCCCTCATCGTTCTCTGCGAGGAGGATAACTTCGAATGGCGGCTCAGGGCCGTCCGGTGTGGAGGAGACGCGTTTATCGCCGAGCCGGTCGAGATTACCCATCTCGTCGATAAGATCGAAACGGTGTGCCATCCGATGGCCCGTGTGCCGTACCACGTCGTCCTTGTCGACGACGATCCGGAGTTCATCTCCTACGTCGCGATGGTCCTTCAGAACGCGGGAATGATAACCTCCGTCGTTACCGACGCCCGTAACCTCTTCCAGGTGATGGTAGAGTCGAAGCCGGAGCTCATCGTCCTGGACATCTACATGCCCGACTGCGACGGTATCGAGCTCGCCCGGATGATCCGGCAGCAAGACGCCTACGTCGGCATCCCGATCGTCTTCCTCTCCGTCGAAGACGACGCCCGAAAGCAGCTCGAGGCGGTCAGGGAGGGGGCAGATGATTTTTTTATAAAGCCGATAGACCCCAATCACCTGGTTACGTCGATCAGAATGCGGGCTCAACGGACCCGGGATATGCGCTTTTATATGGAGAGAGATTCTCTGACCGGGCTCTTGAACCACTCCAGCCTTCGGGAGAAGCTCTCTACCGAAGTACAGCGAGCCCGGCGGATGGGAATCGATGTCTGCTTCGCGATGCTCGACCTCGACCATTTCAAGAACGTCAACGACACCTACGGTCACCTGGCGGGAGACCGGGTTCTCAAGACCCTCGCCCGGCTGCTGACGGAGCGACTCCGGAAAACCGATATCGTCGGGCGTTACGGCGGCGAAGAGTTCGGCGTCGTGCTTTTTAACACCGATCTCGAGAACGCCGTCCGAGTGATGGACGAGGTCCGGGACCGCTTTTCCCAAATCCGGCACGTTAACGAAGACGAAAGCTTCTTCGTAACCTTCAGCTGCGGGGTCGCCAGTTTTCGAAATAGCGATACCGCCCGTCTCCTCGCCGAAGAAGCCGACCGTGCCCTCTATAGAGCAAAAGAGGCGGGACGCAATAACGTCACAAGAGCCTCAGCGCTCGAGACGCCGAGACAGCCAGCCTAGCTCATACTCCTCCCAATGCAGAATCTCCTCTTCGAGACCGATCTGCAGAAGCCCGAGTCGGAGCACCTTCGACGCGATCTGCGGGGGAGGCGGGAGCCGAGGCGCGGTCGGAGAGTCTCTAGCCGACAGAGCGAAAACGAGAGAGCCGATAGAATCTTCGAAGAGGCGGGGGCCGGCGGCGGTCCGGAGAGCAAAGAACTCGGCGAGCCTCTCGAAGCCCTCTTCGGGGAGCGCCTCCTGGGCCGCCGCAACGCCGAAGGGTGCCGCCAGGGCAGGAGTGGCTTCCATCCAGCCGCCGGTTTGCAGGGGGACCGCGGTCGTACCCGGGCGCTCCGAATGGGTCAAGAGCTTGGAGAGGCGGGTCGGGTCGTCGGTGCACCACCGAAGCGGGATCAAGGGCGGAAGCGCGTGGGCGAGGGGTAGCCCCGAGTATCGGAAAAGCGTCGTTTGGGTTTGCATCGCCCGGGCTGCGAGATTGTTCGGAAGAAAGGCGGCGATAAGCCGGTAGCTGGTCGGGTCTCTGTTATCCATCGGCGTCCTTCATGGTATAGTACCAGGCGAATGAAAGGGGTCAAAATGAAAGGAAGAACCGAGGAGGTAGTGGCCTCGATAGCCGAGCGATTGGAGGCGTGGCCGTCGATGGACACGATAGCCCTGGTCGAGTCCGGAACGAACACCAACGATCCGTACTTCTTCGTTAGTCTCGACGTCTACTACCGGCGGGAGATTCCCGAAGAGGAGGAGCGGCGTAGGGTTTTTCACGATGCCATCGCCTTTGAGTCTCACTTCGTTACCCGGAAGGACCGTTTTCTCCTTAACGACATTCCCGTTCGTATCGAATACAAGAGCATCGGACGATTCGACGAGATTATCCGTACCGTCGAAGGGAACCGAGGCTTCTACCGGGACTCCGGGACCTATATGTTCTACCGAATCAAGAACGCTACCATTCTAAAGCAGAAATCAGACTGGTTGGACGAGGCCCGAAAGGATCTCGATGCCTTTACCGACGACTTCTGGGAAACCCTCCGGGCGCTTTTTCAGGCACGAATGGAGCATTACCTCGGTGACCTCCACGCCGCCGTCATCCGGGAGGATCCCCTCTTCTACCTGGTCTCCGCCTCGGGGTTCATCCGTTCGGTCGCAAGCGTCCTCTTCGCCGTCAACCGGCAGTTCGAGCCGGCGCCGAGAAGCTTTCTCGACGCGGTGCCCAAGCTGCCTATTCTCCCGGATTCGTTCGACGGCCGTTTCGACAGCTTTCTGAGAACCGAGAATGGGCTTACACGGAACCGAAAGCTCGAGGTGGCTAGGCTCCTCGCCCAGAGTCTCATAGCTATCTGATGCGCCGTTCTTCTCTGCTCGCTATTCCGTTTCTCCTCGTTCTCGGCGGCTGTACCGCCAACCTCGCCTCCTTCGGGCTCGAGGTGGACGATAGGACGCTCTCGTTCTCGGAAAAGCCGGGTCGACGAAGGGCGGAAGAGGGCATCGTTCCCGCCGTCCTCGAAGAAGACAGCGCCTACGTGCTGCGCCTTGACGCCACGGAGGAAGAGGCGGCGCTTC
>CAZLDK010000254.1:0-5078 GCA_964558285.1 uncultured Spirochaetaceae bacterium
TCGGGAGTATCACTATCTCCGGTCGAGTATTCCTCGCGTCATTCTCCAACGCCTGGAGGGCTTAAAGGAGCACGAGCTGCCGGCGGCGGAGCGTGAAGCACTCCGGAGCCGGCTCTTCGACGATGCGGTTGCATCGCTCGGGGTCGACCTCGACGCGCTTCTTGCCGAACGGGACGAAATCGTCTTCTCCGAGGCTACCCGGGACGACCGTCGGGCCCGATTCGCCGAGGTCGAGGAAGAAATCGACGACCTTCGAAAAAGAATCGATGCCCTAGACCAGGCGGATGCGAGTTTAGTCACGTTGATCGAACCGAAGAGCATTCGCTTTCGCCGGGAGGAACCGAGCCTGCTTCCGGCGGGCCGCCGTCTGGCGGTCCTTGCCGTGGAGCACTCGGCAGACTTCGTTATCGGCGGAGTCTTGGAGGAGCGCGAGGGGTACATCTTCCTCGAGATGGAAGGCTACAACGCGATTACCCGGGAGCGGGTCTCCCTAGGGGGGACCGCCGGAAGGGTGGAGGAAATTTACGATCTTCTCGACCCTGTGGTCGACGAAACCGCGACCCTGCTCCTCGGGCGCCCCTGGGGCCGTCTAGAGGTGGCAACGGGCCTCGACGACGCGTTGATTCTGGTCGAGGGCCAGGCAGTCGGGTTCGGCCGGGCCGAGCTGTCCTATCTCGAGCCGGGGAACACGAAGGTCCGGGTCCTACTGAGCGGAGAACAGATCTTCGAGACCGATGTCGTCGTCGAGCCTTACGGTCGTGTTCTGGTCGCTCCGGAGCTCTCCCTACCGGAGGGAGAGCGGATTACCCTGGTGTCCGATCCCCCGGGCGCCGACGTCTACGTCGACTCCATCTGGACCGGCCGGACCCCCCTTCTTCTCGACCGCCCACTGACGCCTACCACCGCCATTCTCTCGAAGGAGGACTACCTGAGCGGACGGGTCCTACTCGGCCCGGGAAGCCCGGAGATCGTGAACAAGCCCCTCGTCGAGGATATTGTCGACTGGGGGCAGGAGATTCAGATGCGTAGGGATCGTTTCTACCGGAGCCTCGGCTGGTTCGTCGTCTCCCTCCCGGTGCCCATATTGCTCAATGGAATGTACAGTAACGTCGCCTCGCTGTATGTTGACGGGAGGCCTCCGGGGCTAACGGACAACGCCTCCGACGAGCTCGTGGGCCGAGCGAACACCCTTCTCTGGGCTACCCGGGGAACCGCCGCGCTTTCGGTGGGCCTCTTCGTGAATATGGCCGTGCAGCTCGGTCGCTACATTCGCGCGGGGCAGTCGTTCCACGAGCGATAAGGAGACCATGTGGCACCGAGGATAGGATTTGGCGCTCGCCTTCGGGCGCTTTTCGGAAGAGGCAACCGGGACGAGGGGTTCTTCGAAGATCTCGAGGACATCCTGATCGAGGGAGACATTGCGCCGGCCCTGGCGATGAATATGGTCCAAGAGGTGAGGGGCTACCGGGAGACCGAAGCCGCCCTTGGGCGCCTCAAGGAGCTCCTCGGGGAGCAGGTCTATTCGACGACCGTGGACCTCGATCCGGAAAAGACCACCGTCCTCCTGATCCTCGGGGTAAACGGAGTCGGAAAGACGACCACCTTGGCGAAGCTCGGACACTACTTCCGCACGAAAGACGATCCGGGAGTAGTCTTCGCCGCCGCAGACACCTTCCGGGCTGCTGCCGTCGAGCAGTTAGCTACCCACGGAGAGCGCCTCGGTATCCGCACCGTCCAACAGGGGAGCGGCGCCGACGCCACCTCGGTAATCTTTGACGCCATCTCTAGCGCCCAGTCCCGGGGAGAAGGGCTGGTTCTCGCGGATACGGCGGGACGGATGCACACCAAGACGAACCTGGTGCAGGAGCTCGGAAAGGTCGACCGAGTCATCCAGGGGAAGTTTTCCGACATCACCTACCGGAAGCTCCTCGTCGTCGACGCCACCACCGGGCAAAATGCCCTTCATCAGGCGGAGACCTTCCATGGCGCCGTCGGCGTCGACGCGATTGTCCTTTCGAAGTACGATTCAACCGCTCGTGGCGGCATTCTGGCGACGATCGGACAGAAGTTAGGCCTTCCCTGCGCCTTCCTCGGAGTGGGGGAGCGCTACGAAGACCTTCTTCCCTTCGACAAGGAGCGCTACCTCGACCGACTCTTGGGAACCGAATGACCGTATCGCTCAGACCGAGGACCCTCATCCCCCTGCTCTTCCTCCTGGTCTTAGTGCCGGTGGTCTCCCAGGACGCCCTTCGGGAGGCGTCGCCGACGGGCATCTGGTACCGAGCCGACCGCCTCGGAAACAGGGGGGAGAGAGTCTCCCCCGAGTCGGCGGCCTCTTTGGAGTACGCTCTCGAGAGCTTCACCGAAGGTGAGACCCGGGTCGAACGCCTCTACGCCGAAGGGGTGCTCCTCGAGGAGCGTCGGAGGGGGAGCGACGTCGACGAGCTTAGGGCTTATCACCCCGACGGCAGTCTCGATTACACCGAGCGCCTCTTCTTCTACCCCGACGGCTCTCCTCGGGAGGTCCGACGCCGAACCGGGGAGAGTCTGCGAGTCTATCGTTACCGACGCACTACCGGGCTTCCCTTCGAGGAGTGGTTCGAGCACGACGACCAGCGAAGGGTCTGGCGCTTCGGTTCCGACGGGACCTTGAGCGAACGGATCGTCTGGGACGCAGAGGAGATGATACTCCGGGAGCAGTTGCGCTACTCCGACGACGGAGCCCTCGTCGAAACGCTGCAGGAAGATCTCGAAGCGGGGGAGGAGCTCCTCCGGCGATACGCCGACGGACGGCTGGTCCGGGAAGAGCTGCGACGCAGCGGCCGCCTGGTCGTGACGACCGGATACTCCTACGGACCCCAAGGGCGCCTCTCTCGGGAAGAGCGACAGACTCCCGACGGCTCCGTCGTTATGGATTACGACTACGACGAGGAGGGCCGGCTGGCTTCGGTTCGCCACCTGCGAAACGGTGCCGTAAGCCTCGTCGTCCGCTACGCCGACGACGGAAGGACCGAGGACCGGTACCGAAACGGCTCCTTGGTTCTCCGATCCTACTTTCGCGGCGAAGACCGGATTCGAGAAGAGCTCTACCGGAACGGCCGCCTGATCGACGTACGGGGGACGGAATGAGGCGCCACGCCTGGGTCCTCTTCGTGAGCCGCCGCTACCTCGGCTCCGCCCGGAGGAGTCGTCGCCGCGCGGCGTCGGCCCTGTCGATTCTCGGTATTGCCGCCGGCGTGACAACGCTGATTACCGTGCTCTCGGTGATGAACGGCTTCCAAATCGGGACGATCGAAGACATCCTGGAAGTCGAGTCCTATCATTTGCGCCTCTCCCTCCCGGAGTCAGGGGACCTGTCCGAGTTCCGGGGGCTTCCAGGGGTGAAGGCGGTGGTGCCCTTTACCGACACCGAGGGACTCGTCCGGGGCTCCTTCTCTTCCTTCGACGCGGCCTTCTTAAGGGCGCTTCCCCGGGACGTACGGCGCCTCGACCAGGGCTTTGCCGACGCCGTCGAGCTGGTCGCGGGCCGCTTCTCCCTCGACGGACCGCGCTCGGTGGTCATAGGCTCCGAGCTGGCCCGGAGCCTCGGCGTAGGGGTCGGGGAGAGGATCCGTTTCGTCGCCCTCTCCGGTGGAGCCCTGGAATCGATGGAACCCGAAGAGTCGACTCTGGAGGTCCGGGGCGTGTTTCGCACCGGCCACCTCGACTACGATCGGCGGTGGGTCTTTATCTCCCAGGAGGGCCTCGACGATCTCCTCCCAGCCGGCTCTCTGTCGACCGTCGGCATCAAGCTCGTCGACCGCTTTCAGGACCGACAGGGCGCCGCCGCCCTCCGGGAGGAGATCCGGGACGCCGGTATCCAGGCCGGGAACATCGAATCGTGGCGGGAATACAACCGCGCTATCTTCGGGGCATTGCGGGTCGAAAAGCTCTTTATGACGGGCTTGGTCGGGTTGGTCTTCGTCGTAGTCGCCTTCAACATCTATCAGTCACAGCGCCGGAGCATCGTCGAGCGATACGAGGACATCGCAATCCTGAAAGCGATGGGCGCGGGGCCTTGGATGCTTCGGAGCGTCTTCGCCCTGGAGGGCTTTATGCTTGGCTTTGCCGGGAGCGTCTCCGGGTTGATCCTTGGTCTTTTCCTCTCCTTCAACGTCAACGAGGTCTTCGCCAACTTTGCCATCTTCTCACCGGCATACTTCTACATCTCCGAAATTCCGACGGTTCTTCCCTTCCGGGAGGCCTTCGGCGTCGTTCTCTTTGCCTTGGCATCCGCCACCGCGGCGGCGTTCTTTGCCTCAAAACGTGTCGGCACGTTGCGTCCCGCCACCGTCCTACGGTATGAGTAGCCCATGCTTTTAGAGCTAAAGAACGTCGAAAAGAGCTACCGCACCGGTGCCGAAGCGGTGACCGTCCTCCGGGGCATAAGCCTCGAAGTCGACGCGGGGAAGTCGGTTTCGGTGACCGGGGAGAGCGGTTCCGGAAAGAGCACTCTTCTCAATGTAATCGGCGGCCTCGACCGTCCGGACGGAGGGACCGTCGTCGTCGGGGGGCATCGGGTCGATGCCCTCTCGGAAGAGCAGATTACCCGGTATCGGAGCCGGGCAATCGGGTTCGTCTTTCAGTTCCACTACCTGCTGCGAGACTTTACGGCGCTGGAGAATGTCTCGCTCCCGGCGATCATCGCCGGGGAGAGGCGGGTGGCCGCCCGGGACCGGGCCGCCGCTCTTCTTGCCGAGGTGAACCTCTCGCAGCGAATGGACCATCTCCCGTCGGAGCTCTCCGGCGGTGAGCGCCAGCGGGTCGCCGTCGCCCGGGCCCTGGTCAACGACCCACTCCTCGTCCTCGCCGACGAGCCCACGGGTAACCTCGACGAAGACAACTCCCGCCTGGTGCAGGATCTGCTGTTTCGGGTCGTTCGAGACCGAGGGAGCACCCTCATCCTCGTTACCCACGACCCGGTGTTCTCCCGCCGGGGAGAGCTTCACTTTCGCCTCGATCACGGTCGCCTGGTGGATGCGGGCTCGGCCGGCCGGGGAGACGGAGTCCCGCGGCCGTGATCTCCCTCTGGCCCTTTC
>CAZLDK010000255.1:0-5054 GCA_964558285.1 uncultured Spirochaetaceae bacterium
TGTTAGTTTCCGCCGCGCTCAAGACGCTCCTCCATTATTGCGACCAGCTTCGAGAAAAAGAGGGTCATCACAAGATAGACCAGGGCCACCACGGTGTAGGCCTCGAAGTAGCGAAACGACGTGGATGCAAACTCCCGGCCCCGGCGGAGCAGATCCGACACAGCTAAGATGGACACCAAGGAAGAATCCTTCAGGAGGGCGATAAACTCGTTCCCCACCGGTGGAAGAATAATCTTAAAGGTCTGCGGAAGGATCACCTTTCGGATGGCCTGGCCCCGGGACATCCCGAGCGCCAGGGCGGCCTCCATCTGACCCTTGGGAACCGACTGGATCCCAGCCCGGAATATCTCCCCCATGTAGGCGCCGTAGCAAACCGACATCGCCGTTACGGCCGCGATAATCCGGGGGACTTGGATGAGTTGCCCCATCGCGTAGTAGATGTAAAACAGCTGCACCAAGAGCGGGATGCCCCGGATTACCTCGACATAGACCGTCGCAATCCGATTGACGATGGTAATCCGCGAGATCCGGCCGAGTCCGGTTACCAACCCGATAAAGAGGGCGATGACGATGGAGAAAACCGTTACCTGAAAGGTTCGTAGCACCCCGTCGGGGACGAACTTCATTATATCCCAATAAGGATCCGGACTGATGAGCGGCAAGGTGATAAGGAGGATGATCGCTCCGCCGAAGCTGATACGCCAGGCGGAAAAGACGGAGCGCTCCGCCCGGTCGGGGATGAGCGCTCCATCGGAAATCGTTATCGATGTCTTGCCGTTCTGTGCTTTGTCTCGGTCTACCGAAGCCACTTGTCTTTAAGCTCTTCGATTTCCCCGGATTCGATGACGGCTTCAAGCCCCTCGTTGATCAGGGCCAGGACCTCATCGTTACCCTTCTCGACCGCTACACCGTAGTACTCTTCGGTAAAGGGCTCGCCGACAATCTGGAGCCGATCGCTGTAGTTGTCGTTCTGAAGAACGTAGTCCGCGGCAATAGGAGTATCGGCAACCACACCGGAAATGCGGCCGTTGGCAAGATCCTCGATCGCGAGACCGAGCTCGTCGTAGGTCCGCAGCTCAACACCGTCGGTGTTGTCGACTTCGATGGCACCGGTCGTTCCGATTTGAGCTCCGACCGATTCTCCCTCTAGATCCGAAAGAGTGGTCACGCCCGATTGATCGCTTCGTACAATCAGCACCTGACCCGCGTTGATGTAGGGCTCGGAGAAGTCCATGGTCTCCTGCCGTTCTTCGGTAATCGTTACCGAGGAGATAACCGCGTCGTACTCTCCGGCGCCAAGGCCTGCGAAGATACCGTCCCACGCCGTATTCTGAAACTCGACCTCAAACCCCGCTTCCCGGGCGATCGCCTCCATCAGATCGATGTCGAATCCGACTATCTCTCGATCCTCGTTGACGAACTCCATCGGGGGCCAGGTCGCGTCGGTTCCAACGGTTATCTTGGTGACTCCCGACTCTTCGCTCCCGCCGCCGGCGAACGCGAAACCGACGACGAACATCACCGCCAGTAACAAAATGACACTGCGCTTCATGCATGCCTCCTTATTTGCTATGCAAAGTTAGTCGCTACACTACCGAAAAATACGGCGATTATGCAAGGAACGGCGGAGCCCACCCCGCACCCGGACGCGAGGAAGCATAGTCGAAGGGTCATGGGCTACAAAGAACTTCGCTGACCGAGCCCTTGCTCCCCGCTTCGCGAAGACTGCACCTTGAGTCAGAGGCGTTCTTTGTAGCCCATGACCACCGAACGGTCTGTCGCGTCCGGGTGCGGCGCACCGGTCTGCGTCATCAACACGCTCGGCGAGATCCCGGCAAATTTTTCGTTGCAAATTTGGAAAACGCCCTTATAATGGTCTCATATTCAGAGTTCAGATCGATCTAATAGGAGGTCAGATGAAAAAGCTACTTGTTGTGGCGCTCATTCTTGTGGTGGGAGTGGGCATGGTTTTCGCGGGCGGTCAGGGCGAAGACGGTGAACAGGAGACGATCAGACTGGTCGGTGCAACTCACCTTCCTGCTGATTTTGTGTTCTACCGAATGATGGAAGTCTTCGCCGAGCGCGTACAAGAGTACTACGACGGTCCCCTCGAGGTCGAGCTTCACCACTCCGGTGACCTCGGCGAAGAGAAAGACTTTGTCGAGTTCATGATCGAAGGCGTGTCGGTCGACTTCGCCATTGCGGCTCCTTCCTGGGCGGCAACCTGGGACAAGCGCGTTTCCTTCATGGATCCCCCCTTCCTGTTCCAGGACATCGAGCACTGGGACCGGAGTCTCGCAGAAGGCGCCTTCGACCCGATCGCGCAGGACCTGCAAGAGAAGGGTCTCCGGATTATCGGCTACGGCGGAGGCGGTACCCGGAACCTGATTCTCGCGGATCCCGTCGACGACCGCGACGAGTTCGGCGACGTACTGCTTCGCGTCATGGGATCGCCCATCCAGGCTGATTCGTTCAACGCAGTCGGCTTTAAGGCGACTCCGATGAACTACCTCGAAGTCTACAACGGCATCAAGACCGGTGTTGTCGACGGCCTCGAAAACGAGTCCGCGTCACTCCGCTCGATGAAGTTCTACGAAGTTGCACCGAACATCGTGCTTACCCGCCACGCTATTACCGTTCGTCCGCTGTTCTTCAGCGAAAAGCGGTTCCAGAGCTTCCCGCCGGAGCTTCAGGAAGCGATCCTCCGGGCAGGCGAAGAGGCCGCAGCGTGGCACCGTGAGACCGAGGTCCGCGAAGACGCCGAGGCCCTCGAAGAGATGGAAGAAGCTGGGCTTATCACCCTGATCGAGCTTTCCGACGAGGATATTGCTCAGATGCAGGCGGATGCACGCCCGGTTCTCGAGGACTTTGCCGCCGAAGTTGGTGCGGAAGATATTCTCGAAAACGTAGACGCACTCAGAGACTAATCTCTACGGCTTTCAATCAGGGACGAGCGGGCTTCGGTCCGCTCGTCTCGCTTTTCGGCTTCCATACTAAACCCGGAAGGACGCTCACTATGGCTAAGGTTATGAATACGTACACGAGGATTATGGATGCCTACGCGAGGATTATTGAGACCTTGATCATAGTCCTTATGTACGGACTCCTCGCCGCCGTCGCGCTTCAAATCGCAGGAAGATACGTGGACTTCGTCCCGAGGTACCTCTGGGCGGAGGAGATAGCAAGAATGGCGCTGGTCTGGATGATCTTTTTCGGCTCGATGATCGGCATCCGCGACCGGAGGCACTTCTACGTGGATTTCTTGCCGCGGAACCTGCCACTTAGGATCGAACAGTTTCTCAATTTGTTGTACTACGTCTTACTGCTGTTTATTTCCTACGTGTTCCTGCGGTACGGGTTTCGATATTACTATATGGGCACCATTCAAACGTCCGAGCTTACCGGAATCAACCTCGGATGGCTCCACGCCGCGGTTCCGGTCGCGGGGTTCACCTGGGCCCTGTTTCTTATCGAGCAGTTGGTTGCACTGGTCAAAACCGGTCAGGTGGTTGAAGCCCAAGAACCGGAAGACCTCGAAGATATTAAAGACCTCAAAGGAAAAGAGTAGGCCTTATGTTGGATCCAGGCATCGTAGGAATTATTCTGTTCGCCGGTCTCATCCTTTTTATCATGCTGCGGATTCCCGTCGCCTACGCGTTGGCGCTGGCGGTGGTCCCGGTGCTTCTTATTAACCCGCGGCTGACGCCGGTTATGCTGCTGCAGCGTATGCTCAAGGCGTACGACAACTTCATACTGTTGTCGGTCCCGTTCTTTATATTGGCCGCCAATATCATGAACGCCTCGGGCATCACGGACAAGCTTATTCGCTTCTCCCAGGCGCTGGTCGGTCACCTCCGTGGGGGACTAGCCCACGTGAACGTGGTCGTAAGTATGTTCTTCGCCGGCATATCCGGTTCGTCGACCGCCGATGCCGCGGGAATCGGATCGGTACTGATCCCGGCGATGATCAAAGAGAAGTACGACACCAAGTTCACCGTGGCAGTCACCGCCTGCTCGAGCGTCATGGGCGTCATCATTCCACCGAGCATCATTATGGTAGTTTGGGGTGGTGTGACGAACACCTCCGTAGCGGCCCTCTTCGTCTCTGGTTTCGTACCCGGGGTGATGGTGGCGCTATCGCAGATGATCCTCGTCGTCTTCTTCGCCAGGAAACGACAATACCCGGTAGCATCGAATATGGACTGGAAGGAGCTCCGGGTAAGCTTTATGCACGCGATCCTTCCGGGCTTTACTCCGGTCATAATCTTAGGCGGCATCGTATTCGGATTCGTCACCCCGACTGAGGCGTCGCTGTTAGCGGTCGCTTACGCCCTATTCCTCGCGATGGTTGTCTATCGCTCCATCAAGGGGAAAGACGTATCGCCGCTGCTCTTGAAGACGGCGAAGCTCGGGGGCCTCTCGCTCTTTGCGATCGGCTCCGCGTCTATCTACGGGTGGGTCCTCGGCTTCTACCGGATCCCGTCCTTTATGGTCGACACCGTCGGCTATCTGACTAACTCGCCGACGGTAATGCTCTTTATAATCGTCGCGATGTTTCTTCTCGTTGGAACCTTCATGGACGCCATCCCGGCCATCGTCATCATGGCGCCACTCCTGATGCCCTTGGCGGAGCACGCGGGAGTTCACCCGCTTCATTACGCGATCGCATCGGTAATCGCCCTGAGCTTTGGGCTGATCACACCGCCCTACGGGTTGTGCCTTCTCATCTCCAGCGAGATCGGCGGGATAAATAGTACCGACGCGCTCAAAGAGGTCGGGATTTTTCTGGGGGCTATGCTCCTCGTACTGACCTTGATCATCGTCTTCCCCAGATTCACCATGCTGCTTCCGCGGATCTTCATGCCGCAGTTTCTCTAAAGAAAAGCGGGCGCCCGGCCCTTTAGGCGGCGGGCGCCTCCCTCCATACGAGTACAAGCCGCCCTTCGGTCCCGCCTCCCACCCCCGCCATACGGCGGGCAGTGCGTGCTCGAAAGGCGCCTCTGACTCAAGGTGCACAAAAACGCGGAGCGGGGAGCCAAGGCTCGGTCAGCGAA
>CAZLDK010000256.1:0-5033 GCA_964558285.1 uncultured Spirochaetaceae bacterium
CGCTTACCAACGAATATTTATTGTAATATGTGCTTGTATGACTATTTACAGAAAAAGACATTTTTTCACCAAGTCGCCATGAAATTATCCTTCTAAAATCAGAATACTCCGAAATTACTTCATAAATCTTATCAACAATTGGCTTATTTTTAATTCTTTTAAACAACTCTGCATTCGTATCATCATAAAGCTTTTTAAACTTGGGTGCTAAATTTCGAGCTTCAATTTTTTTGATAAATCTCTGGTTTCTATATTCTTCTGTATTTCTAATTCCCTTCTCGATTATTAAATTAATTTCATTCTTTGGAATATTTCTATATGCCTCAAAAGTTCTTTGTTTTGATAAACTGAAAACATAATAGCTATTACGCAATCTGAATTCCTTTCTAATATCTTCTGCCGTAAAAAAATACCAAACTTCTTTTTCATCTTCATCAGTATGAAGCAATGCGAAAAAGTCTGTGCGAACACCATCCTGATCTTCCACATAATCCCTTGCAATTTTCACTTCATTTTTGTTTTCAAAAAATTTTGATTGAACACGAGCAGTTATTCTATTTCTATCAGGATCGTATTGCATGTATTCATCTGGGAACAAGCTAACTCCCAAATCAACTCCATCAACATCAACACTATACTCAGAATAATTAAACCGCTTTCCAATTATTTGCTTAGTTCTATCTTCACCTTGTCTTCCATTTAAACCTTGTTTATATTTCATTGCGCTTCCTCCACAATCTTGATCTCATCCTCTGTTAAATCATATAATTCATAAACCATTTGGTCGATTTCATTTTCTGTTTTCTTTAATTGCCTTTTAATATCATTTATATGAGATTTGGTTTCTTCAAAATATTCTTTCCATTCTGCTTGGTCAGATAGGGAAAGTGCAATTTTTTGTTTTATCAATTCTCCTAGGAGGTCTTTAAAATCAAATTTGTAAAAATCAATTAGTTTTTTTGACAATTTAACCAGTCCCAAATTATCTTTTAGTAACCCGTTGAACTTAGAAACAGCGTTATAAAACCTCGATGTCTCAAACATAACTTCATCAACCAGAATCTTCATTCTTTCTTGAATATCATTAGAAATATCAGGCATTGGAAAAGCTTCAAGCGTATTCACATTTATTTTGGGGAAGGCATTTCGATTTAAGTTAATATTTGTGCTTTTTAAAAAAAAAGCGCATAATTTGGATATAATTATAGCATAGAGAGCTTTAACATCAACTTGATTATCATTTAATGGCAGTAGATTGAAAACATCAGTATTATTGACATAGGTATCAGAAACAAGAACAGCGTCTATTTTTTCTTTTGACAATATGCGATTTACGAGAATTCTTTCCCCTTCAAAAATCTCAGGATTCCTTGGTGCAGCAAGATTCTTTCCATATTTTATATATTCTTGATACGGTGCAAGAAAATTTCTTTTAATATGCTTTGCTCCTAATAAAGGCAAATAAGTTTCATCAATTTTATCATTCGAATTATAAATTTTACTATTCATCATTTCTCGCGTTTGAGAGGGAATTCCTTTTCCTTTCTCGTATGGTTTCATCCCCTGAAACATATTGAAAAAATCACCTAAAACATGAGTGCTTGTAAGCTTTAGTTCTTTTGTAAAGTTTATTGTATTCTCTTCATCTCCAATTTCAAAATTTCTGAATTCTTCATACTCCCATAATCTTAAATTAATTGCATTTAACCTTTCATCAATACTATTTAGATTACTTGAAATGGATGAAAAATATGTCTTTCTCTTTTGTGGTTTGCTCTTTTGACCAGTTAGAATTAATGTATCAACGGTAGCACTTTCAAATACTCTAAAAGTGTTTATAAGCTCCAAAGCATAATTATCAATAAAAACATTTTTTCGTAGTGTTTTATCATATTTAGTAGAAAGCCAGTAGTTTGGAATAATTAAGCTGTAAAGTGAATTCTTTTTTAATAATTTAATGAACTGTTCGACAAAAATTCCATATGTATTAATTTGATATTCAACAGTTTTATAATTATTATATATAAAAGACTTTTCATTTTCTGAAAGGGAATGTGATTGCACATACGGCGGATTCCCAATCACCACATCAAAACCACCTTTGTATTCGGCGCGGAATGCATGTTCTATTGTGCAGGTGATTTGTTCGGTTAGTTTTTTTAGTTCTTTATTTTCAGGTAGTTCGTGTTTCTCTCGGTTATTTTCTATATAGTGGAAGGTGTTTTGTAATTGTTTTTCGGTTTTTATTTCTGTACATCCATATTTCTGGGTCCACAATTGTGTCTGGGTTTCGCCGCGTTGCTTTTTCGCAGGTTCGTCATCGGCTTCGCCGGTGCCTGGCGGCAGTGATGAGGTCTCATCGGTGCCTGGCGGCAGTGCCGCCGACAAGGGGGCATGCCCCCTTGTTGTACTACGGGACAGAGTTCGACCCATCGCGATATTCGTTGCCCGGGCGGTCATCGCTTTTATCTTTCCGACATTTTTTTCTACTTCTTCTTTTTCGCATACAAGGAGCAGGTGCATGTGATCTCCACAAACATTATAGGCAGGTATGTTCAATTGGTCTTTTTCAACTATATCAGCCACAGTCTGTGTTACAATTACTTCCTCTTTTTCGCTCAACCACACGGAATCGCTTAGTTTTACATAGTTATCAAACATTCGTTGCGAATAGCGCGAATTGTGGGTAGCTGTGGTTATATGCCACGCCTTTTTCTTTTTTTGTGTAAACACTTCCGGAAATTCTTCTTCCCATTTAAAAGCCTTTTCTCCGGCTACTTCAGGGTCATCAATTAGTGAGTTCCCACATTTGATATTGTCACTGAGGGTATTTAGTTTTCTACCTTTTTGAGCGGTTCGTAGCCATAAAGAGAGTTTGGCTATTTCTACGGATTCTTCGTTCAAATCAACTCCGTAAATATTGTTTTCAAGAATTGATGATTCAACATCACTAAGCACCATGGGCACTTTATGATATTTTGCTGTTATTTCGTCAAGATATCGATGTTCGCTAATTAGAAATTCCAAGGCTTGATTTAAAAAAGCACCGGAACCACACGCAGGGTCACAAATTTTTAAATCTAATAGCCAGTCACGATAAGCTTGTAAATCATCAACCCCTTTTTTAGTTCTTTTACCGGAATGGCCAAAACGTTCATCAGTAATATTTAACTCAGCTTTTTTGTCTTCACAAAGTTTGCCAATGGTATTTTCTACAATGTATTTGGTAATATATTTGGGTGTATAGAAAATGCCATCTTTCTTTCTTCGGGTTTTCTGTGTATCGACTTTTTCTCCTTTGATTTCAGCCTGAATGTTCTCAATTTCACCTAAAGAATGTTCAAATATGTGTCCCAGGATATTGACATCCACATCGGTCTCAAAATCGTAGGCTGTTAACTTTAGGGTGTGTTCGGCTAAAATATCATCATCAATATTCAGGTTGTCCAGCATATCATCCGGCTCAAACAGGCCGCCATTATATGCAAAAATTGCCTCTCTGTTTCCACTTTTTGGTCGCCCCCTATACAACACATTAAAATACTGCTTAAATGTTTCATAGAGGCTTCTATCGCCCCCAAAAGCCACATCATCTTTCCATTTTTCAATGATCTTTGAAATGGAGTTGGCAGGTAGTAAAGTTCGGTCTTCAGCAAAGAAAATGAATAAGAAACGATCAAGTAATTTCTGCGTTTTCTTGAATAATTCCAGTTTGCTTTTGGCCGGATTCTTTTCAACCAGATTGTTATAAAGGTCTTCCCTGAATTTTCTGTAATCAGCATAAAGGTGCTTGGTAACTTTTTCTTCCTGAATAATGGATGCTTCCTTAATCTTCAGAGGCAAATCATTCAGAACACTATCCTTTGAGAGACAAATCCAGAGGAGTGCAAACTGCTCGTTTGTTAAGTTGAAAAGATCAAAATCAATATGGTGAACGGCATTTTGAATATAGAACCGCAATTTTTCAAAATTTGAAGTAACTACGTAAACACATTTTGGATTGTGGTTCTTATAGCCAAAAGCCTGCGTTTCAATGGTGTCCAAATCTGTTGTTTGGGTTGATTTCAATTCAATTACAGCATGCACATTACCATCTTTCAGAATAGCTCCATCCGCTTTTTTACTGTCGTCCACATTTTTCTGTTCGGTTGTAAGATTATGATTTGGGGTGGGGTTGAGGGTATAACCTAAAATATTCACAAACAATTCCCTTAAAAAACCTTCCTGGAATTGTTCTTCCTTAAGGTTACGAATACTTTCCTGCATTTCTGCATTCCCAAAATATGCCTGAAACGCTTTATATTTTTCATCAATTAAACTCTGATCAAGTTCATTGAGGTATTTTTTGAGTACGGAGGTTTGGAATATGCTCATATTATCTATTTTCAGAATGCCTAATAAGCTGTTTACATTGTTCTATAAATTGAATACTTAGCTTTTGGAATCGAATCCATATAAATACAAATAGAGAAAGAATTAATAGTCCTAGATATAAGGTATATAAAAAGTAAGTTGATTCTTGTGGTAGGATAACAAGAAATACAGTTGTTAGGATAAGAGTATTTATAATTGATCCACGAGCAATTCTATCTCGGCTACTTCTCATTTCATATTGTTTACCTAATTCGGGGCTTTTGAAATATATTTCTGCAACAGTAAAATTCTTAACTTCTTCAAATTTTTTATTTTTAAGTCCCTTAACTAATAAGAATTTAATTTTTTCTGTAAATACTCTTCCAATATGATCTACAATTATTCCAATCATATAAACTGTTGGAATTGCAATAATTCCAATTAATACTTTATTATCAATTTCTTTTATCTCAGAATAAATTCCAGTATGTTCTATGATTAAAAAAAACCAGATGAGGGCAAACCCTCCTGTTATGAAATATTCAATTAAAATGCCTCTTAAATTCATATTATTAAGTCTTTAGTTCCTATTCACATCTCCTTTCCATTTCTCCAAAGAAACTATAAACCGTTTCGCTAATTCATCATCGGTGGTTGATAAAGCAGCAATTACATCATCA
>CAZLDK010000257.1:0-5033 GCA_964558285.1 uncultured Spirochaetaceae bacterium
GGACCTTCGACGCTATGTTTACCGAGATGATTATCGCCGACTTCGACGAGGACCGGGACCGGTCTTTTTCCGCCGCCGAGACTAAAAACATCGAGGCCGAGGCATTCAGCAACCTCCGGCACTACGACTATTTCGTACACCTGCGGGTCGGGGATCGGGAGTTCGTCCCCCGGGGAGTCGAAGAGTTCTCGGCTCGGATCGACGACGACCGGTCCGATGGGGGGCGGCTGGTGTATCGCTTCTTTCTGATCGACGAGCTTCCGACCGCCTTCGCCGTCACGGTGTTCGACGAGAGCTACTATTCCGCCATCGAGTACAGCGACGAGGTAGTCGTGGCCGAAGGTATCGAGTCCGGGCGACTGAGGGTGAGCCGGAGCCTCGCCAGGGACCGGGTGGCCCGGTACCAAGTCGGCCACGGAATCGCCGGAGTTTTCGGGGGCAACGAAACCGCCTACGGGGAAGAAGTGACCGTCCGTCTGGAGGCCGGCCGCGGCGGCGGCTGATACGTGGGCTCTTGAGGCCGAAAAATGAGGTCGTAGCGCTGCTCGGTAACCGAGGAGCCCCACTTACGGTTTATGTACTGCTCGGTAAGTCGAAACCCGTGCTCTCGGTAGAGATGCTCCGCTGCCTTGAAGCGAGCCGCCGTCCAGACGTGGATCGACCTGTAGTTGTGCCGACGAGAGAAGTCGATCGCATCCTCCAAGAGCGCGCTGCCGAGGCCGTGACACCGTAGCTTCGGATCCAATACGAACCAGCGAATCTCCGCCTCACGGTCGTTGTACCGCGCTACCCCGAGAGAACCCATCACCTTCTGCCCGCGCTTTACGATCCAGAGAATCTCCCGGCTGCCCCGGTTGAGGGCGAAGGTTCCCAGGCTTGCCGCCACGTCGGCTTCGAAGGAGGCGTCGAGGCCGTAGTCGTCGCAGAAAAGCGCCCCATGGAGGGAAACCAGGGCGCCGATGTCGCCGAGCTGGGGATTCGTCTGCACCGTCACGTCGTCGCAGGGTTTGTCCACCCCTCGATTATCGCACGCCGTCGACGCGAACGCAAGAAAATCCATTAGCACTAAAAAATGCGCTTTCCTTACAAAATCGATAGGAGTATTGTTCACCCAATGGCAAAAAACGTGCTTGGTACTAGACTCGAAGGATGCAGCGAAGAGCCGGCCACCGGCTTCTATCGGACCGGTGATTGCTCGACCGGCGAAGAGGACAGAGGGCTCCACGTCGTCTGCGCGGAAATGACGCCGGAGTTCTTGGCCTTTACCGGGAGCCGGGGAAACGACCTCTCGACTCCTCACCCGGAGTATGGCTTTCCGGGGTTGAAGCCGGGCGACCGGTGGTGTCTCTGCGCTCTTCGATGGCGGGAGGCCCTCGTCGCGGGTACCGCACCGCCTATCGTCCTCGGAGCAACCGAGGAGGGGGCCCTGGAGGTCGTCGGGCTTCACGACCTTCGAGAGTACGCGATAGATCTGTAGAGAGTGTCCGTCGCAAAAATTTGCGCCGGAGGGCACTTCCACATATACTTTCGCTTAAGTGAAAATCCGCGGAAAAATTATCCTCGTTGTTCTCCCCATCGTTTTTGTCGCGGTGATCGTCGCGGCAAGCGCCGCCTTTTTTCTAGCGACCAACGCCGTCACACAGGTGATGCAGGAGTTCCTGAGCTTCAAGGTCTCCCAGATCGAGCGCTACGCCCAGAGCCAGTGGCAGCTCCTGGTCGACAACGGCTTTGCCGGGCGCCCGGAAATGGTCGACGCGGCGCAGAGCGGGGTGGAGACCTTCGCCCGGTCGGTCGTTCGTACCGACACCGAGATTATCTTCGCCATCAATAGCGACGGCGAGGTGGAGATGACGACCGCCCCCTTCTCGGTAACAGAACCGGAACTCGAACGGCTTCTCGAGCTCGCTGAAGAGGGGCAACGCAACCTGGTCACGGTGTCCGTCGGTGACGTGTCTCGGGTGGCCCGGGGATTCTCCTTCCCTGCCTTCGACTGGTATGTCCTTGTTACCGAGCGCCGGGAGGTCTTCTACGCCGCGGTTCGGGACATCTCCTACTATTCCGCTATCATTCTGGTTGCGTCGGCTGCTGTGGCGGTCATTCTGTTGTGGCTCTTCTCCGACCGGCTCACCCGGCCCCTCGGCCGTGTCGCCGACGGTATGGAGCACATCATCGCCGAGAATGACCTTTCGAGCCGCGTCGAGGTCGAGTACTCCGACGAGACCGGCCGCCTCGCCCACACCTTCAATATTATGGTAGCGGAGCTCGATCGAGCCTACAGCCAGATCAAGCGCTACGCCTACGACGCGGTGCTGGCCCAAAAACGAGAGCACAAGATCCGCAACATCTTCCAGAAGTACGTGCCCCAGGACCTCATCGATAGGTTCTTCCAGAACCCGGAAGAGATGCTCGTCGGGGACAACCGGGAGTTGGTGGTGCTCTTCTCCGATATCCGGGGCTTTACCACAATTTCCGAGGGAATGCGCCCCGACGACCTTGTCAGCAGCCTGAACCGCTATTTTTCCACCCAGGTAGACATCATCATGGAGCACCGGGGAATAATCGATAAGTACATCGGAGACGCCATCATGGCCTTCTTCGGCGCCCCGGTCTCCCACGACGACGACGCCTACCACGCCGTCCTAGCGGGGATCGAGATGGCCAAGGCGGTGGAGCGTTTCAACGAAGAGCAGCGAACCCTCGGGAAGCCGGAGTTTCGCATCGGCGTGGGACTTGCCTACGGTGAGGTAACCGTCGGGAATATCGGTACCGACAAGAAGATGGACTACACCGTCATCGGGGACATCGTCAATCTGGCCTCCCGGATGGAGGGGCTTACGAAGATGTACCACCAGCAGCTCCTAATTTCCGACCGTCTCTACGAGGCGGTAAAGGACCGGCTGCTCACCCGCCCCGTGGACCGGGTGGCCGTCAAGGGCAAGACCCAGGGAGTTCCCATCTACACCGCCGTCGATTCCCTCGACCCCGCCGCCGAAGAAGCATGGAAGTTGCATACCGACTCCGTAATGGCCTACTACGACCGCGACTTCGAGAAGGCGGTCCAGGGCTTTGAGGCGGTTCTCCGGCGCCTTCCCGGGGACTACCTCGCCGAGGTCTTTCTCGAACGGGCCACCACGTACCAGACGACACCTCCCCCGGCCGATTGGGACGGTATCGAGGTCATGAAGTCAAAATGAGCCGCGACAGGGCGCACCTCCGAGTAAGCCCGCGGGCCCTTGCAACACTCTTTCTGGCTGCAACCTTTCTGGCGCCGGTCGCGACCGGGGCCCAGACCACCGAGGGGGGAAGCGGCGAGGGCACCGTCCGAGCCTTCTACGTCCCGACAACGCCCCTGGATGATGACGAAGAGAGCATCCGCTTCGCAGGAATAATCGACGAGGCCCTCCGGCGGGAGCTCGGGCTTCTCGGGCTAGAGCTCGTCATTGCGCCGGGGCCGGCACCGGGCAACTCCACCGAGCCGGTGTCCGTCGGGGGAACCCTCGATGAGGCCCAGGAAGCCCGGGCGCAGATCGTCGTCGGAAGCAGCGCCCTGGTGGAGCGCCGGGAGTTGGTGATGACCTTCCGGGCCATCGACGTTGCCTCCGAACGCCTCATCGAAGCCACCTTCTCTCCGACTCTCGTCGGGGTGACGGTTCACAACCGCATCGACGAGGCGGTAACGGAGCTGGCCCGGCGCTTAGAGGAGTTTCTCGCGAACCCGGAGGAACGCGCCTCCATCGCCCCCTTTGCCCTCTCGGTGAACGTCTTGGGAGCCCCTGAGGGCATGGCGGTCTCCTACCCCGGGGAGGAGCCCCTCGGCTTCATCCGGGAGGGTGAGCTGGAGCTTCCCTTCGAGCCGTACTTGGTTGGGTCCCGGCTGCTACTGGAAAAGACCCACCCCGGGTATCACTCCGACGAAGAAACGGTAGAGCTCCGCTCGCCCCGGAATACCTTCGATCTGGACCCCCTCTGGAAGGAGACGGTCTGGGCCGGAGAGCTCTTCTGGACCACGGGGCAGCTCGCGGGTCTCGGGGTGGGAGCCCGCTACTACCTCCAACCCGATTACTGGTTTCTCGCCGGGGAAAACTACTTCTACATGCAGCTCTCCCCCTACGAAAACGCAAGTGCTGTGGCGCATAACGACATCCAGGCGTGGACCGGGCGATATCTGTTGTTCGACTACGACTCGGCGTTCCGCCTCGGCGTCGGTGCCGGCCTGGGCGTCGTACTGACCCGGGTCTTCGAAGCCGAGAACTTTCTCTTTACGGACTTCTATCTGAATCTCTTGACGCTCTGGGTGGAGTACAACACCCGGAGCTGGACCTACTTCTTCCGGATGAGCAACAAGATAAGCCTGGGCATCGGCAACCACCTCTTGGGCGCCGGGTACATGAGCGTCTACGACCCCACGTCGGACGGAGAGTTCGAAATGCCGGCGATGACCATCGGCGTCGGGAGGAAGTTCTGATGCTGTTCTACGACGATCGTCGAAATCGGCGGGTCGGTTGGCGCGTCGGCGCGGTAGCAACCGTGGTTGCGTTAGCCCTCATCCTCTCGGGGTGCAACTGGTTCTACCAGAGCAACTTTCCGAGCTACGTGCCGCTTATTCAGAATCAGGTCGACGTCTCGGACCGGTTCCCCTACGACCCCGCCGGTGAGTTCCGGGTAGAGGTGATGAACGGTGGCACCGGGGATTACGTAATCATCTTCTCGGCGGGCCCATCGATCGGCGAGCGGGTAGCGATCTACGACGGCAATCTGGAGGAGAAGTTCTTTCGTGATGGGGGGACGACGCCCGTCGGCTTTTCGTTCGATTCACCGGTTATCATCGACGCAGTGCAGGATCTGTATATTGGCGAGTTGGTTTTCGGTCCAGGGATATCAGGCCCGACGGCGCTGGGGGGCAGCAATGCCCTAATCTCAGTGTACACGTTCTTCACCGGGCAGTACGCCGCTGCCCGGATTGATGGCCCAGATCTAGTGTATGTAGATGGCGCTGGGGATGTGATAGGAACCGCGCCGTCTGCAACCAATGT
>CAZLDK010000258.1:0-5010 GCA_964558285.1 uncultured Spirochaetaceae bacterium
CGACGGCCCTCCTTGCCCTTCTTCCTGATCATGTGAGTTAGCGGCTCGCGGTCCGTTACCCCGGGGCAACGGCTCGGTCCCAAGGTTCGGACCACTAATGAAGTCTTACAAATACTATTGTTTTCGTAATGAATATTCCAGTTTTCAGACTGTAGTATTGGCGGCCGTTCGAATCTGTTGCGAATTGTCCTAATTTGGGTTATAAAAGACGTATTCACTCACACCAAAAAGGAGGTCGATTGTGAAGAAACTTATTCTTCTCCTCGCGCTGCTTCTGGCAGCAACCGGTGTCGTCTTTGCCGGAGGACAAGGCGAAGGCGAAATGGAGGAAATGGAAACCATTGAGCTCAGCTGGGCCCACGTCTACGAGCCAAACTTGCCGTATCACCAAGGTGCCTTGTGGGCCGCCGAGCAGGTCGCGGAACGGACTGACGGTCGCTACACCATCGAGGTTTTTCCTGCATCGCAGCTGGGAAATGAGTCGGAGATTACCGAAGGCTTGGGCCTTGGTACCGTAGATATTATCTACTCCGGTTCTGCGTTCCTTGCGAATTCCTATTCGCCGATGGCCATCTTCGAAGCTCCCTTTATCTACCGGGACTACGACCACTGGAAGGCCGTCGCCCAGAGCGATTTCCTCGGAGAGATGGCCGAAGGCTACAAGGACGTAACGGGCCATCACGTGGTCGTACCGACCTACTATGGTACCAGACACGTTACCTCCAATCGCCCCATCAACGCTCCGGCGGACATGGAAGGGCTTTCGATCCGTGTTCCTGACGCAGCGCTCTACCTGATGTTCCCCCGGGCCGTTGGTGCCAGCCCCACTCCCATCGCCTTTGCCGAGGTTTACCTCGCACTGCAGCAGGGCGTTGTTGAAGCACAGGAGAACCCGCTTCCGACCATCCAGGCGATGGCTTTCTACGAGGTTCAGGACTACATCAACCTGACCGGTCACATGACCAACACCCTGATGACCGTCGTCCGCGGCGATCTCTGGGAAGAGATGTCAGCCGAGGACAAGGAAATCTTTACCGAAGTCCTTACCGAGGCTGCATTGCGCAGCTCCGACGAGGTCTATCAGTCGGAACTCGAGCTTGGCGACTGGTTCGAAGAGCAGGGCGTAACCGTCAACGAAGTTGACCGTGAGCCCTTCATGAACGCCGTCATGCCGAGGCTTGAGAGCTACGACGCCTGGGAGCCCGAGCACCTAGAGGCGATGCGGAGCATCCGCTAACCCTTTCGCTATTTGATTTCTCACGTCGGGCCCCATCCGGGGCCCGATTATTTGTGTACTTCTTTTCTGTACTTCTAGAGAGGAGCTCCATGAGCGACGAAACGCAGCACCCGCGCCCCAAGGGTAGCGAAGAAATTATCGAGCTGATAAAGGAAAGAGGAGCCCAGGAGCCGGAGTTCAACTACCGCGACTACACGGTGGAAGACTACATCGCCCTCGGTATGTTCTGGATACTCGGACTGGTCGTCTTTTTCCAATTCTTTACCCGCTACTTCCTCGGCTTTTCCTACGCCTGGACGGAAGAGGGGGCACGCTACCTTCTCGTAGTGGTGGCGTTCTTGGGGTCGGTTATGGGGGTCAGAAGAAACACCCACATCTTCGTGGAGTTCTTCTACCGCTATATGCCCAAGAAGATCGGGAGGGCCCTGGTCACCGTAGTGGACCTTATCCGGGTCGTCTTTCTGGCGGTCACGGTAAGGCTCGGCATCACCATCATGCCGCGAACCACCAATAACTTTTTGAGCACGGTCCGAATCCCCCTCGCCGCGGTCTACGCCGTCGTCACCTTCGGCCTCGTCCTTATGCTCTTTCGGGCTGTGCAGGTCGCAATCCGGCACTGGAAAGAAGACTACACTCCGGGCTCTCTGGAAGAGAAAGGTGAGGTGCCCTCATGATCGCGGTAATGTTCATAGCGCTCTTCGTGATGCTCATTATCGGGGTGCCGATCGCGATCGCCCTCGGTGGCAGCGCGATGCTCTGGGTCTACCTCAGCGGGAGCATCCCCGACTTTATCATTCTCCAGCGGATGCTCGGCGGGATTAACAGCTTCCCGCTCCTCGCGGTCCCCTTCTTTATCCTCGCCGGAAACCTCATGAACGCCGCGGGCCTGACGACCCACATCTTTGCCTTCGCCCGGTCCATCGTCGGGTGGATGCGGGGAGGCCTCGGCCACGTAAACGTCGGCGCCAGCATTATCTTCGCCGGCATGTCAGGAGCCGCCGTCGCCGACGCCGGGGGCCTCGGCACCATCGAGATCAAGGCGATGGAGGACGCCGGGTACGACACCGACATCTCGGTTGCCATTACCGCGGCCTCTTCGACTATCGGGCCGATCATCCCGCCGAGTCTGCCGCTGGTTATCTACGGCGTTATCGCCCAGGCCTCGATCGGGCGGCTCTTTATCGCCGGTCTGGTCCCCGGGCTCTTAATGGGTGTGTCGCTCATGGTCCTCATCGCCTGGTACGCCCGGCGCCGGAACTACCCCCGGGATGCCAGCTTCTCGATCGTCGGAATGTTTAAGAGCCTCTGGTCCGGCCTTCCGTCTCTGTTGACCCCGGTCATCATTATCGGTGGTATCGCCTTCGGCATCTTTACCCCGACCGAAGCCGCCGTCGCCGCGTCGGCGTACACTCTGGCCTTGGGGCTCCTCGTCTACCGGACACTGAACTTCAAGAAGATCCTGCAGGTCAGCATCGAGACCCTCGAGACCACGGCCATCATTCTGTTCATCGTCGCCGGGGCGGCCATCTTCGCCTGGATCCTGACCCGCCTCCAGGTCCCCGGCAAGTTCGCCGGGCTCCTCTTGACCATCACAGAGAACAAGATCGCCCTGCTCATCATGTTGAACGTCGTCTTGTTCATCGTCGGGTTCTTCATGGAGACCATCGCGGCGATCACCATTCTGGTGCCCGTCCTTCTGCCCATCGCGGTGCAGATCGGCGTGGATCCGGTCCACTTCGGCATCTTCATGATCCTGAACCTGATGATCGGGCTCTTGACCCCGCCGGTCGGCATGGTTCTCTACGTCCTCTCCCGGGTCGCAAAAATCCCCTTCGAACGCTGTGCGAAGGCGACCGCCGTTTTTATCATCCCCTTGGTTATCGTCCTGCTCTTGATAACCTTTATCCCGGCTCTCTCGCTCTGGCTCCCGAACCTGTTGTTCGGGTAGCCCGATAGGGCGTGCCCCCGCAGGCGATAGTCCCCGCCCCCAGGGCGGGGACTACAGGGTCCCGAGCCATCACGTGGCCGACTTCCTTCCGAGTTGCGCCAAGCATCAGACGAGAACGAACGAGAAGCTCCATCGACACGCTTGAATCTGCCGCCTCCAGGAAGTGTCCCGTCAAGTGGTGGAACTCCCCGTCTCCGGGTTGATGACTCTTGCCAGACTCTCATGACTCATATTTGGTGGGCGTCTGAGATCACCAACCGCACTCCGGTGAGTCGTCGTGTCGCCAGACCGGGTAAGAACACCGAAGACGGCGGTGGTTTTCTTCAACCCCCTCTCGGATTTACGCCACTCTGTTGGCCACTACCAGATGTGCCCTGTTATAATCCGCTGTAGATTTCCGTCACCTGCTGCGCGGACAACGCATAGTTGTACAGGCGGATGTCTGCAATGTTAGGTCCCAGGGGTGCATTCTCGGAAGTTGAACCGCCCGGGACGTCTCCGACGAGAATCGAGCTTGCATCGGTGAACCCGCCGGTAACCAAAAGCCGGACGGCCGGTGAGCCGCCGTTTGCGAAAACCCGGACCTCGCCGGCATCGACGTCGAAGACGGCCGCAAGGTGGTTCCACGTGCCGGCCGCAAAAGCCACTCCAAAGTGCTGGATCGATCCGCCGACGTAGCCCCCCAAATCGAGTACGTTCAGCTGTCCGGCCACGTTCGAGCCGACCCGCCAGATCACACCGCCAAACGTGTTGTACCTGCTTATCAGGGAGCCTTGGACAAAGGCATTGCCGTAATACCAGAACGAGAGGCTCTGACCTCCGATGGGCGTCGTAAGAGAGGCTGATGGTCCCGCCTGAAGCTGATCGGTGGTCGCGGCGAACTCCAGTCCGATACGACCGTCAAGGCTCTGGGTCGTCGGGTTTCCTAGAATCGCCTCAAGGTCGTTACCGTTTCCCGAAAGATCCGCGATCGGGGACGAGAACACAGTGGGAAACTTCCAGCTGCCGACCAAAGCGCCACCCGGCGGGATGGTTGAATCGCCGGTGTCGGGATTTTCTGTTCGGGATTCGAAAAGGCTTGCGTCCACCGGTGGGAGACGACAGGAGAAGACCAAAAGGACAAAAGCCGGCACGCCATATAGAGCGCTTCGTTTCATCGATATAAAGTGTAGCGCGAATCAGAGGAAAAGCCATCTCGCCGAGCAACAACGAAACGGCCTAACAGGCCGGGTTCAGTTTCTTGGGGAGAGTTCCAGATCCCTGCGGCCCTCAGTCACGGACTATTACCGTTCGAGATTGCCCTTTACAATAGAACAGGGGTCTTTGATGATTTCGCGTTTTAGGATACTTCGATTGATTCTTCTATCTCTCGTGCTTATGCAGGTTGGCGGCCAGGGGGCATGGTCCTTCCCTTCGCCCGGTGGTGTGGCGCGGATCGATGCAGATGGTTTGAGAGTTAGGGAGCAGCCCAACCTCGAAGCCTTCATCCTCGGCCACCTCTACACGGACGACATAGCCGAGGTGCTCGAAGTAACCCCGGAGGAACAGACCATTGACGGTTTGTCTGCCCCTTGGCTTCGAATCAGAACGGTAGAAACGGTGGAAGGTTGGGTGTTCGGCGGGTATGTCTCCGAAAAGACGGACGTCGATCCGAGGAATCTGACGTTTTCAGACGGTTTCCCGCGAGACATCGTTCACACCGAAACCATCGATCTGAGCGCCGTCAATGAAGCTGCCCGAACAGAAGACGCGCGGCGGATTGCGGAGGCCTGGAGAGAGGTACCGCGGAACCCGGTCTCTCAGATGGTTCGGAACGAGCGGGAGG
>CAZLDK010000259.1:0-5010 GCA_964558285.1 uncultured Spirochaetaceae bacterium
GAGATAGCAGTTGACCATCGCGTACTTGGTAATCTGAAACAGGGTGTCGGTAACTTTTTTAACACTCATCCCGCTAAAAGTACGCGCTCGGGAGACAAGGTATCAAGTGGGTTCCAGCCGGCCTCTATTCACACTCCCCTAACAAGCCTCGTCGAGAATCGAAGGGTGGAACGGGAAACAACCAGCTCGACTGCGACTGAAGACGACGCACGCGTTCTCCGGGGGATTGGACAACAACGTACCGAATCTCATACCATCGGGCGGCCCGCATCGAATCGCCATTTCGTCTATCCGGAGACTTCCGTAGAAGAGGTGGCCGAAGCGCTGCGACGGGACGAAAGCATCCTTGCCGTTGCTGTCGTCGACGATCGACGCAAAGTCCTCGGAATCGTAGCTCGGCGACAGTTTTTCGCAGCCATGGTCCGGCCCTACGCACGGGAGGTGTATAAGAAACGCGCCATCACCGACGTCATGGAGCCGGCGGTAAGGATCCGCAACGACCTCAACACCTTCGCCGTGGCGGACTCCCTTCAAGGGGGGCTCGAAGGAGAGGAGATTTCCTACTACGCACTCGTCGGGAGCGACGAAACCTTCGCCGGAATCTTCTCGTCTCTGGATCTGCTGGTCTATCTCTCCAAAATGACCCAAGACGACATTGAAATGGCTCGGGAGCTTCAAGCTCGAATCGTTCGGGACCGCAGTCTGGTGGTCGGGAAGCGATTCGAGTTCGTCGCGACCTCCGAGAGCGCCCGGGGCGTCGGAGGCGACTACTATGACGTCAAGGAGTACGCCCCGGGTCGCTGGGTCTTTGCGTTTTGCGATGTCTCCGGAAAGGGTGTCGCGGCTTCCATCATCACCTCGGTCCTCTGGGGAATGATGAATGCCTACGACTTCAACGCTGGTGTAGACGAGTTCGTCGTTCGCCTTAACGCCCAGATTGCCCGCACGTTCGAATCAGAAAAGTTCGTTACGGGCGTCTTTATCGACTACGACGAGAACCAAAACCGGGTCCGCATCTGCGACCTCGGCCATTCCCACGTCTATATTCGCCGAGGTGGGGTCCTCCGTAAGGTATCGAGCCGCAAGCATAACCTCCCTATCGGGATCTCCCCGGAACTGAAGCCGCAGTTCAGCACCTTCGTCCCGGAGCGAGACGACATGCTAGTCCTGGTGACCGACGGACTCCTCGAGCAGCAGAACGACCGGGGCGAGGTCTTTCCCTTCTCGATCGTTACCGAGCTCTTCGAGGAGGAGGGAGACCGACCGGTGGAAGCTATCGCCGGGCGCCTGAACCGCGAGTTCAACGCGTTCCGGGGGAGTCGCCACCTCGGCGACGACGTAACCTCGATGCTCCTGCGTTTCGTGGAGCAAGAGGTTACGCTCTGACCCCCCGTGTTGACCCTGAATCGCTAGCGGACGCGACGCTGAACCGCGACTGCGTTGCGTTTCTGGTTGAAGACGACGCCGTCGTTCCAGAACTCGACGGCCGCGAAGAGGGCATTGCCGCCGTCTGAGTCCTCACTTCGGTCGGTACGGAACGACAGGTAGTCCATCATCTCGTCGAACCGGTTGTTTCGGTAGCATTCGATCTTCCGTCGATAGAAATCGTTCCACTGTTCGAGGTCCTGGAAGCCGGTACCTTCGTCCTCGACGATCAAGCGGGCGAGAAACGGGGTAAAGGCAAACCAGATGCGGACCGCCTTTTCCTTGTCGTTGCTGTTTCCGTGCCGCACCGCGTTCTTGATTATCTCGCTAACCTGCTGCTCGAGGATGTTGATCTCCCGGATTTCCGCCGGGGCCTTCTGGACAATGAGGCCGGCGAGGCGCCGGACCTGACTGAGGTCGATATGGAACTCTTTGAAGAACATGTCTGAGGTGTCGAACAGTGGGCTACTCGGGTCGACTACCAGCCGGCGAATCTCGTCGGCTTCCCTGGGCGTTTCGAGTCCGATCCCGAGCTGGGAGACAGCATCTTCCCGAGAGTCGGCGAAGGGCAGAAACCCGTCGAGCTTGGTCTGGGAGAGGATTCGAGCCACCCCCGAAGTCGCACCGAAGTAGAGGGCGCTTAGGTTTCGCGTCCGACACCCGGTGTAGATGTAGATCAGGACCCCGATTCCGCTCGAGTCGACACTCGAAACCTCGCTCAAGTTGACCAGGAACTGCTTCTCCCCTTTGTTCCACAGGCGGATGACAAGCTCTTTTACTGTTGAGGCGTTGTAGAGATCGATTTCACCGACGATGCGAATTTCCGACGCCCCCGGGGCCAGGGTGGACACCTCGAGGTTCATGCGAGGAGAGCCTCCGCTTCGGCTACGCTGTCGACGATGGGAAGAAATCCCAAGAGACTCGTCAATTCGATAACTCGCCGAACCGCTCCGTGGATGTTTACGAACCAGACTCGAGTACCGATCTTTTTGCTCTGGGCGAAGGTAAAGAGCAGAATGCCGACCCCGCTTGAATCGATATAACTCAGATTCTCGCAGTCGACGATGAGCGCCGACGCTCTCCGGGAAAAGTGCTCGCTTACGAACTCTTTGAGCTCGTGGGAGCTGTACATATCCATTTCGCCGTGGAGCGCCACCACGGTGGCGCCGGTGCTGCTCTCGGCGGTTGTCAAGTTCACGGTACGGTTCCTTCTTTCGCGGTGATGCATATCCTACACATTCCGTATTGGGTTTCGGTTAGCCGGGCGATCTCTTTCCATTGGGCGAGCCTGCACCAGACCGGGTGCGATGCCATTGTTTGATTCCCTCGAGACCGGCACATGGAGGGAAGCCATCGTCTCGCTGCCGCGGACTTCGATGCTCAACGAATCGCGAGAAAGCCCAAGGTTCCGGAGCATCATCACCATCATCACGATGCCAAGGCCGGCTCCTTCGGTTTCGTCCTCGAGTCGGGGCACCGCTTCGGGTATCGACTCGATTTCCGAAGCGATGCGGAGCTTCTCTTGTATCCGCTCCCATTCGCAGGCCGTTGGAACGGCGTTGTTGACGACGGATACCGTTAATCCGGCGGAGTGGCGCTGAAAGCGAAACTTTACAAAGAGCCCGAGCTCCCGTTGCCGTCGAAGGTAGTAGTCGATGCGGGGAATGGTCTCGTCCTTGAAACGCTTCATCCCGGCTACATAGTCCGCCGGGTTGGAAAGGTCGAGGCCCTGCTCCAAGAAGAAGGCCCGCTTCGTGTTTGCCTTCTTCGCGTTGGATCCAAGCTCGTGGAGGCAGTAGGCGAGATGGATCCGAAGATCCGGACGGCCCACTGCGTCCAGACTAAACCCGAGTACCTCGTCGAGGTAGTCCCGCTCCCGAGTCCGGTAGGAGTGAGTCTTAAGTACCAGGGTCGCCGATCGTGCTATCGCCGCCCGTATCGTCGGTATGTGGTATGGCCTCCTCACTTGATTGGCCCCTTCCTAGAACGTAAACGCCAGGTTTATGAGCGTCCCGCCGCTCGAAGCGATGGGCTGTACGTATGGGTCGAAGAGGATCCCCACTCGACGGCATATGTTCCCAACAAAAGAGAGGTAGTGGAGCCCGAGGTCGGGATCCCCGTCGGCCCGGATGGATTGCTCGTAGAAGATGACGTGGGTAGGTGCGTCCTCCGGCGAGTCCGGACAGCCGGAGGGCCCATCTCGAAGCGACGAGGCCAGTAGCTCGAGGAGGAGAAGGATGAGAAAATTGGCAAACGTGTCGAGGGACTCCAAAAGCCGCCCTGCAATCTGGACGGACCTGACCTTGTCCGCCGGGTCCGTGCCGGGGCCCACGGCGTACCGCGGATAGCGGCGGTTCCACTGCCGAACCGCCGCGGTTTGGATAAGGCTTTCGCTGGTAAGAACGCTGAACTGCTGGTAGAGCGACGCAAAGGTAACCAGCTTGTGGAGATCCATAAGGGACTGGCGTTGCTCGGCGAGATTGTGGACGCCCACTTCGATCTTGTGTACGTAGCCACGAAGAACGATTTTCTGCAGGGTTGGGGCCGGGACTCCCGATAGCGTTACCCCCTGTTCCTCGGCGTCGTCCGCGAGGATAAATCTCGAGAACGGTTTCTTGTTCCGGACGAAGTAGTCGATTCCAGCTTCCGTAAGCAGGAGTCGGATGGTCAAGGGAATCGTCGTTCGCTTCAGCGTTTTCATCTCTGCACCTGCCAAGAGCCGCACGGTACTCGGCTTCTGTTTAATATTGGTAAGAAAGGCGGCAGTTTTTCGTGAGAAGGGCCGAGACGCGTATTCCTAATACCCGGCTAACACATCCCGGCCACGATGCTATTATGGTGCAGTCTACGGCGACCGTATCGCTCTCTGCCCCCTGGCAAGCGATTCTCGAGACCCTCACATTCGACTATCAGCCGGTTGTCAACGTTCACACTGGACGGGTCTTCGGCTTCGAGGCGTTGCTCCGCAGCTACGGCGAGGCGGGATTCGACTCGATTGCCTCCGTCTTCGACGAGGCCTACGATGAGGGCGTACTCGAGAGCCTCGATCTGACACTCCGGAGCAAAGCGGTCGCCTGTTTTGCCGCGTGGCCCAACGCCCGGCAGTCGAAGTTGTTCTACAACATCGACAACCGCACCTTCTCGCTGCCCCAGGCGGGCGTCCCACACACGAATGCCATAATGCGCGGCGTCGGTCTCCCGAACAGCGTTCTCTACTTCGAGATTTCCGAACGCCATCATCTAACCGACGATCAGCTTCACAACGGACCTATCCGCTCCTACCGACACCACGGTTATCGCGTCGCCCTCGACGACTTCGGCTCTGCCGAGACGTCGGCGCCGATTACGTCCAGGGCTTCTTCGTCGGGACGCCGAACCCGGATATCTGTGCCGTGCCGGAAAGCTGCGAGACGGTAGTGGAGATGGTCGGCTCCGACCGTCGAAACCGGTCGACCTCCCAAGACGTCATCGCCCGCAAGATGGAATACGTTGACCCGCTTCTGATCTCGGAACCCATTACCCACGTTCTCGACCGCTTCCGGAAGGATCAGGACACGCCGTCGCTACCGGTGGTGACCGAGGATT
>CAZLDK010000260.1:0-4999 GCA_964558285.1 uncultured Spirochaetaceae bacterium
ACAAGGAGTCGATGGACTGGGACTTCATTCGCGATGCGAAGGAGCTTTACCAGTATGTCCTGGGCCGGATACAGGATAGTCTTGCAAAGCCGTATCGCTTTTCCGGCCGTTATGTTGAGTTTGCCATACTGCCCCTGACGTACGGTGAGTTTCTCGCATTTCGCGGGGCCGGAATCGGTGACAGCCCTGAGGAGTTCCGCCGTTATCTGCGCTACGGTGCGACGAAACGCAGGAGCGCGAGTTCTCTGCTCTCGAACGCATCCCCGACAACCATCCGAAGATTGTCCTTTGCCTCGACGAGTACCAACGGGTCTCCCGTGGCGGAATACGGCATGAGAATCTCCGAGAGTGGCTGCTGCGTGAGGAACCGTAACGACGAGGAAACGTGAAGCCGTACTAGTATTCCGGGCGCCTGCGAGTAGCGGCTTTCAATAACTCATCCCGCATTGCCGGCCGGCGGGGAAACTCGAGCAGGATCGTGTCGCGAACCTCCGTCGCCGCGTCCTCACCAACGACGCCGGCATAGTGCTGGATAGACTCCGCAATACGACGGTAACCGCGACGATCCCCGGCTGAACGTGCTTGCCGCATGATATGGGACGACCACACGGTCCGAACTCGATCGGGAAAGTGGGAATAGAGGCGATCCCCGTACTCGGTGACGAGATAGGGGTTTTGCTCAACAAGCTCCATCAACCGTGACCAGAGTTCTTCCAACACCAAGACTTCCGGTAAGACGCGCGGTGTATGCCCCCGCCTCGTTTTGATCTCTTCGATCAGCGCCTCCCGCGCCGCCGGCCACCCATCGGACGATACCAGGTCTCGGTACGTTGTAAGGAACTCCGCGTCGCCCGCCAAAACCAGGTCACGGGCGGTTCGCTGTGCCTCTTCGTTACGGTTGGCGGACCGGTACGCCTCGAGCGCCCACACGCGCCATTGCTTCAGCAGCCCGGGAAGGCGGGTGTCCCGGGCTATTCCTTCCTCCGCCAAACGTATGACCGTTTCGTAGTCGTCCTCACTCCACGCACGGGACAGAAGGCCCTCCCGAAAGGCGGTGAGGTGCCGGTTCTCTTGGCGTATCGATTCGGCCTGCTCGTGATGGCCGAAGCGCTCCATCAGCTGGGTCATCAGCAGCAGAAGCTGCTCCCGCATGTAGTCCCGTGCAAAACCAGACTCCGGCTCCTCGGGGGGCAGCGCCTCCTGTAGCGCACTCAGAAGGTGTCGATACTCCTCTTCCGATCGGACGACCGCCGTCGATAGACGCCACAGATCGAGGCCCCAGTCGGCCACATCGGGAAACTGGTCGGAATCGACGTTCCCCTCCACATAGTTGACGATGTCATGTCGAAGATCATCGTCTATTTCCGCTTCCACGATGGACCGCAACGCTTCTATCCCGCGGCGAACGACCCCACCCATTACCCCGGCGCTGTCGTCGGTATAGGTTATTGCCATCGCCGCTTCCTCGACGATCGCAGTGGTAACGTCGAAGGCGGGGCGGAAGGCGCGTCGGGCCAGGTGGGAGTCTATTTGGTCAAACAGGCGGTCAAATACCTCCGCAGCGGTGAAGGCGTCGCGGTATCCTATCAGCCCCCAGGAGCCGCGGAATCGTTCGAGCTCACTCCGGATAGATGCGCGGAGATCGGCGGCGACCCGATTCGCCGGATCAGCGTCATACTCGGTAAGAAGCCCAAGGGCGAAAATCTGATCACTCCCGGCGTGGGAGAGGATGATCTCCTCCAGCTCCTCCCGGGTGAGCCTGGCGAGCACGATCTTAAGCCGTGAGGCTCTATCCGTCCCATTCGGAGTTACCGGGAGGCGCTCACGGAGGACAAAAAGGAGGGCGGCCTCATGTTTGCAGTACGGTCCGGCATCGTAAGGACAGCTGCAGGAGATGTCGGTCACGAGCTGATCCGCCGGTTCCATCGAGCCTGTTGCCAGGGAAAGTCTAACGAGGTAGCGCTCGCTTCCTTCTACCACTGCGGTAATCTCACCCGGGGATATCTCCTGGATATCGGTAATGCGACGATCCACTAGATACCGGCGGCCACGATCTATAATCACCCGCTCAAAATGGGCTTCAAAGTTGGAGAGGGGGAACCCTTTCATCGGGCTGAGTGTACCAAGGACCCGTGTCTGCGTCCGCATCTATGCTTGATCTATGCTTGGGTTCGACCGCCGATTACTGGTTTTCCGCCTCGCCGGCGCTCCATCACAGCGAAGGAGGCCGCCTCACTGCATCGAGTACGTCATCATGCACGAGCTGTGTCACCTTCGCGTTCATGATCATAGCCCCGGGTTTTTCGCCTGCTCGGGCGGTACATGCCGGAGCTGCACGTAATAAAGACACGGGAGCGACCGCGCTTGACAATATCCGGCATAATCCACAGTTTCGCTATCGGTTACGCGGGTTGTTTACAAGAAACACCCTTCGTTGATCAGAAGTGAACGGCGGCCGACTAAGATTTTCCCAACACCTGTTCGAGCCGACGTATCGAAGCACGCCTTGCCTGCGGCGTCATGCGTTCCAGGTTTTGCTGCTTCCATCGTACACCCGGTAGGTCCCTTACATGATCGATGCCGAGATATCCCCACTCGGGGTCACCCTTTTTGAAACCAATGAGAAACTCTCGATCACCGTCGGTGAGCCACGGGAGAATCATGGAGAAAAACCGTGTGCGAATCTCGTTCAGCTGCTCCACCGTTATCGGTTCTCGCGTCATCCCGTCGAACTCTTCGACGAAGGCTCGATCAAGCGGTTTCTCGTTGGGTGCGAGGAGCTCGGAGATCGGACGGTTGTGAGAAATCAAGTAAACCAGGAAAGCCGTACGCAATCGATCGTCCATGATCCCAGCCTGCAAGATATACTCGAGGTCGAAGATGTCGCGGGGGTGCTGGCGGTCCAGTGCGGCGCAGAGCTTTCCAGCAAGAATATCGGGCACAGCCAGGAGGTTCGCTTCGACATAACCGAATTGATCGGCTACGACGGGTGCAATCTGTTTGCGCTCCGATCCAAATACGGAGCCACGCAAAACAGGAGATGCCTCCAGCTTGACGGTTCCTCGTGGCGACGCCGCGATCAGACGCATCGTTGCGTTTGACTTGCGTAGGGGGAAGGAACTCACGGTGACGTCTGAGATGCTACGCTCCACGTCTGCGCGGATTCGCTCGAGAGCATCGCTTATGTTTTCGAGACTTGTAGCTCGCTCCTGAATTGGTAAATAGACGAGATCCAAATCTACTGAAAGGCGCGGCATATCACGGAGAAACAGGTTGATCGCCGTGCCGCCCTTCAACGCCAGAGACGCCTCTTTCTCCAGGTTGGCAAGCAGACCAACGAGAAGTTGAACCTGGTTAAAATAGGTTTGCTTCATCATCGCTCTCCATGTCTGCCGGGACGGTGATTTGATATCGATTATTGAGGCGACCCTGTGCCACAATCTGGCGTTTTCCGCGCCCAAGGTCTATGTCCTTGATGTTGATACGCTCGAACCATGAGTGCCGGTGCCGCTCGGCGAACCAGCAAAAGAGCCGTTTGGCCTTTACACTCCGCGACACTCCCAGGACGGCTTGTAACACCGTCGGACGCAAACTGACCGCCGACTCGAAGAGCTTGTCGACGGAACGGAAGTCGTGCTCATCGGTAACATTTAGAAGGATCTCAATAAACGCTCGCTCCGGAGCGGACTCCGGTAACGGCCAGGCCCACGTACCGAAAGACCTGTGGTCGATACCCGCGGGCTCCCGACATGAGAAACCTCCCTTTCCATGATGCACGAGATCCGCGCCGGTTACGACTTCGTGACTCCAGGATGGCGGTGCGTCACAGCCGTAGAAGTGGACGACGCTACCGGTTGAGAGATAGTGGGCCACGCCCGAGTTCTCCAGGGCGCTCTGCCCGCCGAGGTGCAGGTCAAAGCCGAGTTCATTCAGGGAGTACAGTATGTGTTGCCATCGCAACGGCGGACCGGGGCGCCGGTAGTAGCCGTGACTAACGGAGACTAGACGCTTGGTTCTCAGATAGTAGTCAACGGTGGGCCGATCAAGTCCCTTGCTGAAGAGCCACGGCCTGTTCACCACCTGGCCTTCAGGAAGCATGTACGGCAGGGATTCCTTCATCTCCGGTTCATCCATAACTGTTTTTGCATAATAAGGCTATGCATTCCGATAAGATTGTAAACCGACCAGAGTTTACCGTCAATCCTATTTGCATATTAATAGTATGCAAAATATCCCATTAATAAACCAAAACCTGGAACGGTGTATCGTAAAGGCCAAGGGTAACCATGCCCGGCAGTTTTCTGCTTGAGACACAACGGCCTCCTATACGCCGAGTGAGTACGTAAGGTCCCGCAAAATGCCCCAACGCCGAAAGAAGCGTGGTCTATGAGATTACTTGTCGAATGTTTCCTTAGGCAGCAGGAAATGAGATCCAAACTGATTCGCTCCGGCTTCTTCATCGTCCTTATCGTTTCCAGTCACACCTGCGTAAGAGTGCTCGTGCATGACCAAATGCCCGAGCTCGTGAGCGACGATAAAGATCTGACGTTCAATGCTAATGTCGGATGAGGTGTACACCGCTATCGCAGGCCCATTATCGGCCCGAGCGGCGGAAAACCCGAATGCCTTCGGGAGTCCGAAGTCTTTGGTAAACACATTTGCACCGGCGGACTCAAGAAGACCGATGATATCATCGATCGCCTCTCTTGCCTGTGCTGCCGTCTCGACCGGATCAACGCTATCTACGCCTTCGAAGTGCCAGTTGTCACCGACCGCTAGTAACTTCTCGAGGAAGCTGTAGTCATCCAACCAGCGCCTAAAATCGTGCAGGAGCACGTCCCTCTTGGTTTGTTTAGTGGTCCGAACCTTGGGGAAAGTTGAATCCATGGGAAATCTAGGCCGGTATAGAGGAGTGTGATAACTTCCCTGTTGCAACAGTTGGTACCCATTGACACACCTCCTTTTTGCCCGAACTCCGACTGTGACGCACATCACGTCC
>CAZLDK010000261.1:0-4997 GCA_964558285.1 uncultured Spirochaetaceae bacterium
CGCCATCGTAATCCTCGCGATCTTCCTCGACCGGGTAACTCAGGCCCTCGGAACCCGAACCCAGAAGCAGACCTAAGCCACAGGTTCTCACCCCGTCGAAAAGGCCACCCCTAAGGGTGGCCTTTCTTTGCGGTAGACAGCGCCGGCCGATCGCGTTAGATTGACGAAAACGCAGATTGAGTCACCTAGAATGAATAATGTTGCACACAATAAGGAGAATCGAACCATGAAATTACGAACCATCCTGATGGTCGCGGCGGTACTGATGGCGCTGCTCTTCGTTGTCGGATGCGGCCGGGAAGAGCCGGCCCCGGAAGCGGAAGCGGAATCGGAATCGGAAGAGGTTGCACTGGAGCCGAAGGTCATCGGTATTTCCAAAATCGTCGCCCACCCGGCCCTCGACGGTGTAGAGCAGGGCATCCAGGATGAGCTCGCCGCCCTCGGATACCACAATCTCCGGTTCGATCTCCAGAACGCCAACGGCGACATGAGCACCGCGGCGAGCATCGCCAATAAGTTCAAGAACGACGACGTCGACCTGGCGGTCGGAATCGCGACGCCGACGGCCCAGGCCCTGGTAAACGCGATTGACGACACTCCGGTTATCTACGCCGCCGTTACCGATCCCGTCGACGCCGGCCTTGTCGACTCCTTCGAGGAAGGGGGGGAGAACGTCACCGGCGTCTCGGACCTTACACCGGTCCGGGCTCAGATCGAGATGCTGCAGCGGATCGCCGGCATCGAGACCCTCGGCCACGTCTACTCCAGCGGCGAGGCCAACGCCGTACGCCTTGCGGAGCTGGCCCGGGAAGCCGCCGAAGACTTGGGTATCGACTTCGTCGAAGCGACGGTTACCAACTCCTCGGAGGTGCGCTCCGCAACCAGCTCGATCGTCAACCGCGTCGACGGCATCTACGTCAGTAACGACAACACGGTGGTTTCCGCCCTGACCGCCCTCCTCGACGTGGCAAACGCCGCCGGTGTACCGGTAATGTCCGCCGACCCGAGCTCCGCGGAGGAGATGGACGTTCTAATCGCCTGGGGCTTCGACTATTACAAGATGGGGCGGGCTACCGGACGGGTTATCGCCCAGGTCCTCGACGGTACGCCGACGTCGGAGATTCCCACGGTCTTTATGACCGAGCCGGAGGATATCGATCTGCTGATAAACCTCGACGTTGCGGAGGGGCTGGATATTACCTTCCCCGACGACGTCATCTCCACGGCGAGCAAGATTGTGGAGAACGGCGAGCTTCGGACGCAATAGTCACACCGATAGATGATTGAAGGGATTCTCGTCGAGGGCCTGATCTATGGGATGCTGGTCCTCGGCGTCTTTATTACATTCCGAATCCTCAACTTTCCGGACCTTACCGTCGACGGCTCCTTCCCCTTAGGCGCCGCGATTATGGCGACCCTTATTACCGCCGGGGTCAACCTGGGAATCGCGGTCTTCGTTGCCTTTCTCGGGGGTGTCGCCGCGGGACTGATAACTGCCCTTATCCACAACAAGCTGAAGGTCCCGAACCTTCTGGCCGGCATCCTGACGATGACGATGCTCTGGTCGATAAACATTCGGGTCCTGGGAAACAGAGCAAACCTCCCGCTCCTCCGGCAGGAAACCATCCTGACCCGGGTAACCGCGATGACCGCCGGGTGGATCCCGGACGAGTGGGCGGTGCTGGTTTTCTTCGTCCTGGTGGCCTTTGCGATCAAGTTTGCCCTGGACATCTTCTTCCACACGGATCTGGGGCTGACCCTCGGCGCCATGGGCAACAACCCGCAGATGGTCATCTCCACCGGCGTCAACCCCGAAGGGCTCAAGCTGATCGGCGTCGGACTCTCGAACGGCCTCGCCGCCCTCTCGGGAGCCTTCGCCGCCCAGTTTCAAGGTTTCGCCGACGTTAATTTGGGGCAGGGGATTATCATCGCCGGCCTTGCCTCGGTAATGATAGGAGAGTTTCTCCTCGACTCGAACAAGATTGGCCTCCTGACGCTCCGGGTCATTCTCGGGTCGATCGTCTACCGGGGAATCATGTACCTCGGTCGCTACTACGGCTACTATATCAACTTGACGCCGAACGACCTCAAGCTGATAACCGGTCTACTAATTATCGCGTCCCTGATCGCGACCCAGACCCGGGGCCGGTCGGTCTTCGGCGTCTCCCGGAAGACCGGAGACCCGGGAACAACCGCTACGGCGGCGGCGAAAATACCGCCGGAACCGGCGGTTCCTTCCCCTTCGGAAACCGCCCCGGAGCCGGCCACGGAAGCCGGTAGCTCGAAAGGACCCGTATCATGATTCGACTTGAGGGCGTTACCAAGGTCTTTAACCCCGGGACGGTCAACGAAGTCACCGCCATGCGGAACGTCTCGCTCCAGGTTCGGGAGGGGGACTTCATTACCATTATCGGGAGTAACGGTGCGGGGAAGACGACGCTTTTCAACCTGATTTCCGGAACGGTAGGCACCAGCTCAGGACGCATTTTTATCAACGACAGGGAAGTGACCAAGGAACCCGAGTACCGCCGGGCCAACTACATCGGCCGCATCTTCCAGGATCCGCTTTTGGGAACCGCCTCGAACATGACCCTGGAGGACAACATGGTTATCAGCTACCGAAAGGGCTTCAAAGGGCTCCGGATAAGCCTGAATAGCCGGATGCGGGAGTTCTTTCGGGAGAAGCTGCGGCGGCTGGACATGGGCCTCGAGGATCGGATGCGGGAGAACGTTGGGCTCTTTTCCGGCGGCCAACGGCAGGCCCTTACCCTACTGATGATGGTCCTCTCGGAACCGGACCTGGTGCTCTTAGACGAGCACACCGCCGCTCTCGACCCGAAGAACGCCGCCCTGGTTTTGCGATTGACGATGGATTTTATTACCGAGTACCGCCTAACCACCATCATGATTACCCACAACATGCAGCACGCCATCGAGTACGGGAACCGGCTTCTGATGATGGACAAGGGGGAGATTATCTTCGACGTGGAAGGCGAAGAGAAGAAGAAGCTTACCGCCGCGAAGCTCGTCGACAAGTTCCACGAAATTCGCCACACGGAGTTGACCACCGACGAGGTCCTTCTTTCGGAGAAATAGCCACCCAAGGTTCCGACCACCGCTGGGCACCGCGCTGCCCGAGCCACTTTTAGTTCTTGAGCAGACTTGCATGGTTATCCTCTAGTGTGGTATGACATCGAAAGTCTATTCATTACTAAGGAGGCTTTTAATGAGCAAAACTCTAAAGCTTGCTGCTTTCCTGCTGCTTGCCGCCATCATCTTTGTTGGCTGTGGGCAAGAGGAAGAGGCAATCAAAATCGGTGTCGCGGGACCCCATAGTGGCGACCTCGCATCCTACGGAATCCCGACGGTTCACGCCGCCGAGCTCGTGGTCGCGAACGTAAACGCCGACGGCGGAGTTCTCGGGCGCCAGATCGAGCTGGTCATCGAAGACGACCAGTGCCAGCCGGAAGTGGCGACCAACACGGCGTCCCGCCTGATCGCCGAGGAAGTTGTCGGCGTCATCGGTCACGTCTGTTCCGGTGCCACCCGACCGGCCCTCGGTCTTTACACCGACGCCGAGATCGTGGCGATCAGCCCCTCGGCGACCAACCCCGCCCTTACCCAGGACGAGGAGTTCCCCTACTTCTTCCGGACCATCGCTCCGGACGACGCCCAGGGCCAGCTCCAGGCGCAGTTTGTCGTGGAAACCCTCGGTCTCGAGAACGTAGTGCTTCTCCACGACGGTGGCGACTACGGCCGGGGTCTCGCGGACTTCGCCGAAGCAGCGCTCCAGGCGGACTATCCCGAGGTGAACATCCTCTTTAAGGAGGGGATTACCGTCGGCGCCGTCGACTACTCGGCGATCATCAACCGTGTTGCCGCCTCCGACGCCGAGATTATCATCTACGGTGGGTATCATCCGGAAGCGGCCCGTCTCGTATCGCAGATGCGGACCCAGGGAATGGATACGCTCTTTATCTCCGGCGACGGTGTACAGGACGCCTCCTTTATAGAGGTTGCCGGTGAGGCCGCCGAAGGTGTTTACGCCACCGGTCCCCAGGACACCGGAGCCAACCCGATCGCGGCACAAGCCATCGAAGAGCACGTCGCGGAGTACGGCGAAGAGCCGGGACCCTTCTTCCAGGAAGGCTATTCGGCCATGCTGGCCCTGATTAACGCTATCGAAGCCGCGGAATCCACGGAGACCGAGGCCATCGCCCAGGCGCTCCGGAACGAAAGTGTGGAGACCCCCGTCGGAAACATCAGCTTCGACAGTATCGGGGATGCCGAAGGCGTCGGATTCGCGATCTATCAGGTACAGAACGGCGTCTACGTCGAGCTCTAAGTCTCGCGTTCACCAGCAAGTAAGACGGTCGGAGGGCTAATCCTCCGGCCGCATCAATTTTGGACCAGCATACATGGACACAGAGTTTTTCTTTCGGCTCCTCTTCAGCGGGCTTACGAGAGGGAGCATCTATGCCTTAATCGCCCTGGGCTACACGATGGTCTACGGGATCATCAAGTTGATCAACTTTGCCCACGGCGAGATCTATATGATCGGGGCCTTTACGGCGTTGATTATGGCCGGCGTCTTTTCCGTCGCCGGGATGCCAACTCTCGCGATCCTCGTTCTAGCGAGCCTGATAGCGCTTCTCTATTCTTCGGCCTACGGTTTCACCATCGATAAGGTTGCCTACAAGCCGCTTCGGAACGCGCCACGACTTTCTGTGCTTATCAGCGCCATCGGCATGTCCCTCTTTCTGCAGAACTACGTGCTCTTGGCCCAGACATCGAACTTCTTGCCCTTTCCGGCCCTCTTGCCGGAGGTGCCGATTCCCGACGCCCTCCGAGGGCTCATAACGTCGGCGCAGATATTCATCCTGGTTACGACGGCCGTCGTCATGGTTGTATTGACCCTGCTTATTCGATACACCCGGATCGGGAAGTCGATGCGGGCAACGAGCCAAGACCGGGTAATGGCCACCCTGGTCGGGGTG
>CAZLDK010000262.1:0-4973 GCA_964558285.1 uncultured Spirochaetaceae bacterium
ACGGGTTGATCAACGAGGTGTGGCGTTGGACTATTCCGCGCGGAAACGTAGTGCGAAACCGTTGTCCACCCAGCGCTTGATCTTTCGATACTCGTGCAGACGCCCAATTTCACGTAACATCTGTCGAGATATCTGCCTGTAGCAGGGGCTGTCGAAAGAGTCTTCAAGTAGTTCGTAGGAGAAGCCCCGTTTCTGTATGCGGATCATGGTAACCCGGTAAAACTTGTACTTCTCGTCGAACTTTGTGGTTACAGAAATGCCGAGCCAGAGCGACGCGACGGCTCCAATACCTAAGACAGTGATAAGAACTCCCACGCCGATCGCATGGCCGGCATGTTGGGCTTCTCCAGTTTCAAAGGAGCGGAGCCAGTATCTGGCCAAGAGCCCACCCGCTGCGGTGCAGAGCGCACCGCAGAGAACGAGTAGGTTCCCGTAGAGGTTGACCATCAATACATAACGGACAAGAAACTGTCTTCGTGTCAGCATTCCGTGCCTTTTTGGCTAACGAATCCGGTCCTTCACGAGGCGCTTCAGTTTCCACCAGCTGAATATGAACGGCTTTGGCATCCGGGCTTTAATAGTCGCCGCTTCACTTGTTCGCAGATCTGTAATGTTCCCTTCAATGGAGATGTATTTCTTGTTCCATTTGGACACCCTGATCTTTGAAACATTTTCGTAAGGAATCGAAATGGTCGTTCCGGACTTCTTCTTTGCGTTTTGTGGCATTTCCGAACTTCCCAGGGACTTTTTGGAGAGCTTGACCACGACAGCCTTGTCGGTCAGGACAACACAGTTTTGAAAGTGGTCTCTGCACCCCTTAAAGATCGAAGGTCTGAATGCATCCCCAGCGGCACCCATCCCTTTGCCAGAAAGATGCTTCTTTATTTCACTGATGAGATGGTCGGGAAACCTCTTGGAAGTGCTAACGTCCAGTTCACCCTGAAGAATAATATAATCACCATTGCACAACCCGCCTTTCGGGAAGACCGCAATATTAACGGCGTCCCACTGTACAAAGGAGGACTCTGTGTTTCGGCCTTTCTTCCACTTGTACATCAGGCCTTCCGGCAATACCGCTACTTGCTCGGAGGGAAACAAACAGTTCCCCCAACCCTTCTTCACCCAGTTTGCGTCTTCTCCGAGCTTTGCGCCATGGCTGCTTAGGTGTTCACGGATTTCCTCCGCCTCGCTCTTCGATAGGCCTTTCATCTCAATTCGATCTTTGTAACCGAAGTTGATGCTGCTTCCTGACGTATCGAAGAACCTAACGTCCTTGAGGACTACCTGTTCTTCTGACTCGGGGAAACACCATAGTTTTGATTTGCATACGGCTTTCTCTTCATCAATGATGAGCTCGCTTTTCTGCCCATAAAATGTTTTTTTGAAATACTCTAGTCTTTCAGCCATGACATACTCCTGTTATTTGTTTCAATCCGCTTGATGTGCGGTGCGTCTACTTCTACTGTTTCGCAGTTCCGATCCCGTAGCTAATTGATAGGAACATCAAGAAGATGATCCCGTTTAGAATCACGTAAAGGGAAACCTGGAAATCTACCAGCATAAAGATGACCCCGAGAATCAACCCTATCGGGTAGAAGAGCCCTGCAAGGAGCTTGACATTGATTGATGCTCGGCCGTCTTTGAGCCCAAGCCCCGAAAACACCCCGGACACCGTCCCAAGGAACACAAAGCTTCCTACGGCCAGCACTATGGCGTTATCCCCTCTGTTGAAGGTGTGAAGCCCATAGGCTATTAACGCGCTCACTACCAGGCTGATCGCAAGCTGTACAACATTCACTTTCATCTACTCACTCTCCTGTACCGGGAGCCCCGGAGGCGTCAGACAGACCAGCTTAAGAACTTCGGGAACATTCTCGGCCTTGATCCAATCCCCCATTCCGGGCTTCCAGACATACGTCTCTTTGTCGACTTTTCTATCGCGAATAAGCTGGGCCAACTCGCTCTCGGAGAACGGTCCGGCCTGGTTACCACCGAGTACAGCGTAGAAGAGGCTGGGAGCCGCTGGTTGGGTTCCGGTCAGGTTGGCGCCGCTACCCGGGACATACATGGACTGCATGCTCTCGTTCATGGTTTTTACCATCTGCTGAGCCATAGCCATTGAAAGGCCGAACTCCATAAGTCGATCCATCGAAAAAAAGGAATCATCGTTCACAACGTTCTCCTTTCTACTGTTCCGGGGCCGGTGGTGGCGGGGGAGGTGGTGTCTGATTTTGGAAGAACTGTCCAAGCTCCGCCACATTGGCCGCCGTCTCCCATTGAGCCATCCCCTGAGTCCATACATGCGTTTTGGGAGTCAGTTCACCACTTTGAACCAACTGCTGAAGCTGCTGCATGGTAAAGGGCCCGGACGTCTGTCCGTTGACCGACACGCTATATTGGACATTCGGGGGAGGCGGCGGCGCGTTCTGTCCCTGATTGATGTTCTGTCCCATCTGGTTCATCATCCCGGCCATTTGTCCGCCCATTGCGCCGCCCATGGCCATGCCGGTCATCATACCTGCGGGGTTCATTCCGCCGGCACCATCTCCCATGGAGCCCATTGATCCGAGACTCTGCGCGCCGGTCTTTAGTACGTCCGCTTGCTGGTTCAAGGAGTGAACCCCCATGAAGTTTGACTCCGTCTGAAGCTTTTGGGCCCGCTGCGCTTCTTCGCGCTGCATTTGGGCCATTCCGGCCATGTTCTCCGCATTGATGGTTTGCGTGTCCTGCATGTTCTTGATGTTTACTTTGGTCTGGGCCCCTATGCTCTCGGCGACCTGCGCGGCGGTAACCCTGTACAGTTCCCTATAGCCCTCGCTTTCCTTATCCACCTCTATGGTGGATAGGTCTAAGGCTTTCAGGTTCACACCGAAATCGTCAGTGAAACGCTGCGACACGTTTTTGGACACAAAAGTGTTGATGTCTAACAGCTTTCTCTCCATGTGGAGGACCGGGATTTGGTGATCATAGGGAACGTTGGTCACCTCGGCCTTGACGTATTTGTTCAAGGCGTCTTTGATCTGCTTCTTAAAATCGTCGAGCTCGAAGTTGATCAAGCGGTTTAGCTTGATGAAGGCTTCATAGTCTGTAACGTTGAAGGTGATGGTTCCTCTTACCGCGACTGGTACTGAGAAGTCGGGGACCCGGGGATCGGATACGTCAAAGTAGGGCACGCCGAACTTGATCTGGTTGTTGCCCTGCAAGTTGATAAAATAGACTTCAGCTTGAAACGGGGAGCCCCCGCCGAATGCCGCGCCCAAAATTCCGGCGAGAACCGGGAAGTTGGCCGTCTTGATGGTCTCATCGAAGGGACCCTTGATGAAATCTTGGATGATTCCGTCCTGCTGCTTGTAAACGAAAACCGCAAGCTCGCCGTCCTTTACCCGGAGGCTGGACCCCCAACGAATAGAGTTTTCCTTTTTGGTTGAAGTGGCTTCGCCGCTTGGGCGCCACTTCCAGACCAAGTATTCCTGCTGGTCGCAGCGGATGACATCTGCTAATCCGCCTTCGCCTTTTTTGCCCAATAAACCCATACTATGTCCCCTCAGACCTACTTCAGCTTGTATTCTTTTTTGATATACTCGAGAGTTGCGATCGCTTCCGCGTCAGTGGATAACAGGATCATGGCTTTGGTCATGACTTCGCTGCACTTGGTGCGCCACGCCTGTTTAATCGCTTTTTCGGCTTTTGCCTCAGAGCTGAGCGCATCCATAGACCCACCCGAGAAGTACTTGCCCCAATATGCCTTGGCTTTGCCCTTGTTCGAACACTTTGGTGCGGCAGTCATCAAGAACTCGATTATGTCGGCTTTGGAGTTTGGAACAGGAAAGTTCTGAATCAGGAATGTGATTCTCTTGTCCTCGTTCGACATCCGTTCCCCGCCGGTGAGCACACTAGACATTTGCCTACCGTAGGCTGCCAGCGGATTGCTTGTTGGACCTTTCCCGATCACTTCTTTGCGCTGAGACTCAATCTCATAGATCCTGTCAAACAACTCTTTCACAGAGGCATTCGCCCCTACGCTTGAGAACTCATAGTCGCATTCGGGGCACTTCCAAGCCATGGATGCGATTAGTGCTCCGCAAGCAGGGCATTTCTTTGCGTCTCCGTGCTTATCGCTTTTCTTCTCACTAAATTTCCGGAACATGGCCATTTCAGCCTTTGCGGTCATTTCAACTTCATCGGGATCATCCCCGGTTTCGCTTGCTTTCCGGCGAAGAAAGTCGATTTCCTTCTGTTCTAGTTCACCATCAGCAATTGCAGTTTGAATAAATGTCTTCATGGTTTCGGTCATCGAGCACCACCTCCAAGCAATTGCCTGTTCCGGCCACCCATTGGAATAGATTTTGGAATCTCACGTCTGTGCAGACGTCTTGTACGCAAACCTTCGTGACACTTCATGCGATTTCCCCTTTCGCTAACTCCTTGGACCCCAGCCTTCCGGTCATCGACAGTCCAAAAGTCCTTATTGGACTTATTAGCGTTAATCAATACAATACATTCTATGGCTATTTTATCCATAGGTGCGGGAACTCATTCGGTCAGGAACTTATCCCGTCGTTGTCGGGAAATTTTCCCGGCAGAGCCGGGAATGCAGGGGTATGTTGAAGGTGGAGAAGATGTCCACGGTTGCGCTAGACTGCAACTTTCATTGGATTCTAAAGTGTTATTGTCGACGCAGACGAATCCATTCGGCATGATCGTCCTGTCGACCGGTGGCACCCACCGGTGAAGCGAAGCTGTTGTAGCGCACAGGCGCTTTTTGTGCCCGGGTTCTATTCTGCAGATAGCTCTTTCAGGAGCTCCGTGGTCTTCCGGTACGCTATCTCAAACTCCTCTGTCTGAAAGAGTCTCTTGACGGCCTCGTTGACCCGCTCCGCAGCTTCTTGCGGGTCCTCCTCCCCTTCTACAATCGGAACCATCGATAGGGGCCTACCGTTTTCCAACAGTTGCTGTGAATGAAAGGTCATCCA
>CAZLDK010000263.1:0-1798 GCA_964558285.1 uncultured Spirochaetaceae bacterium
ATTGTCTTCTCGACGAGGGTGATGCCGGCCTCCCGGATTACCTCCGAAACGGTAAGCTTGGTCACCCCGGCGAGGACCTGGTACGCCGGCGGGGTGTAGACCTCCCGGCCGTCGGTGACGAAGAGGTTGGTCCGGGTGCCTTCGGTAACCTCGCCGTGACGGTTTACCAAAAGCGCGTCGTAGGCGCCGGCGTCCCTGGCCCGGCGGAAGGCGATGGTGCTGACGAGCATGCTTAAGGATTTGGCCTGGGGGTAGAAGCGCTCCCCCTCGAAGGTGATAGCCGTGCCCCCGGCTTTGAGGTCGCTCCGCTTCGGGTAGAGGGGCGCCAAGGCCATGATGTAGAGCCGGGAACCGATAAGCAAAACCTTGATGTTGCAGTCGGGAACGCCGTTTGCCCGGACAAGCTCGACGACGGCGTCGGTGACCTGCCCCGGGCGCCAGGGGTGCTCCATACCGATGACCGTCGCCGAGAAGAAGAGCCGCTCTTCGTGGCGGTCGGCAAAGAAGAGGACCCCCTTGCGGAGCTTGAGGGTCTCGTACACCCCGTAGCCGTAGGCAAAGTCGATGTCGTCTATTCCGACGGTCGCCTCTTCCGTCGGAAGAAGGACGGCGTCTACCGAGGCAAAGGTTCCTATCACCTTCAGGGCCTCCGCGGACGGGGACCCGGGGGCTCCGGCGCCTTGCGACGGACGGTAAACTCCTTCTTGCTGGCCTCGGCGGTCTCCTCCGCGGAAGCGCGGGCCGCCTGGTAGAAGTAGGCCTGGGCGCGGAAGGCCTCCTCCCCGGGTTCCGGTTCCACCGGGTGGTAGGCGCCGGTCCGGTCGAGCTCGTAGGCGTTCTGGTTGTCCCCAAAGTAGACGCCGAAGGCTTCGATAATTCGTTGTTTTTCGGCGGGTTCCTCGATGGGAAAGGCCAGCTCGACCCGGCGGTCGAGGTTCCGGGGCATCCAGTCGGCGCTGGCGCAGTAGACCTCGTCGGCGCCGCCGTTGCGGAAGTAGTAGACCCGGGCGTGCTCGAGAAAGCGGTCGACGATGCTGGTAACCCGGATATTCTCGCTGACCCCCGGAACCCCCGGGACCAACATACAGATGCCCCGGATATTCAGCTCGATTTTGACCCCATGCCGGGAGGCGTCGTAGAGGGCGGCGATTACTTCCGGGTCCGCGAGGCTGTTCAGTTTGGCGTAGATAAGCCCCTCCTCCCCGGATTCCGCCCGCTTGGCCTCCCGGGCGATCATCTGCAAGAGCTTACTCTTGAGCCCCGTCGGGGCCATCGCCAGCTTGGAGAGGTTCGGGATGGCCGAATAACCGGTGATGGCGTTGAAGAAGATGCCCACCTCGTAGGCTAGATCGTCCCGGCAGGAGAAATAGCCGAAGTCGGTGTAGAGCCGGGCGGTCTTGTCGTTGTAGTTGCCGGTGCCGAGGTGGACGTAGCGCCGGATGCCGTCGGGCTCCCGGCGGACGATGAGCAGGGCCTTGGCGTGGACCTTGAGCCGTGCTATGCCGTAGATGACGATCACCCCCGCCCGCTCGAGGCGCTGGGCCCACCCGATGTTCCGCTCCTCGTCGAACCGGGCCTTGAGCTCGACGACAACCGTAACCTGCTTGCCCTTCTCCGCGGCTGTCTCCAGGGCCCGAATAATCGGGGAGTCGCCGCTGGTGCGGTAGAGGGTCATTTTGATGGCCAGAACCGCGGAGTCCCGAGATGCCTCCTGGAGAATCCTGACGACCGGCTCGAATGATTCGTAGGGGTGATGCAGAAGAACGTCCCGCCGTCGGATCGCCTCCCAGAGGCTCTC
>CAZLDK010000263.1:1808-4957 GCA_964558285.1 uncultured Spirochaetaceae bacterium
CGATCGCTTATTAAAGTGACGGATTTTCGACATCAAATTATCGTGCAACGACAAACTGTGAACGGCCAGGGCTCCTGCCGGAGATGCTCGAATCCGGCGATTCCTGTTAGGGGCATTAGACTTGCGAGGTCGAGGGGCTGCGGCTTTTCGTAGACCTCCCACTCCTCGAGGCCCAGGCTTACCCGGAGGCGCTCGGTCAAAAGCTCGGTGTTCTCGCTTACCGCGAGGCGGACCGCCGCCGCGTGCTCTCGGTGCTCGAGAATCTGCTCCATCGCCTGGACGAAGTCTTCGTCCCGGTCTTCGTCGACACCGAGGTCGGCGTCCCGGACGACTCGGAATACGGCGGATTCGACCACCCGGTAGCCGGGAAAGAGGCTCCCGCCGTAGTGGACCACCAGGTGATCTAAGAGGGTAAAGGAGACGCTGTTGTCCTGTTCCGGGAGGTAGAGAATTCTGTCCAGGGATGGCGGAAGCTGGACGATCGCAAGGGCCGGTCCTTCGGGTCCGTCCCGTTGATCGAGGGGGCCTGCGGAATGGTCTTCTTGCTCCAGGAGGAAGGCGCCGTGGAGCCTCATGTTCCCCGAGAGGCGAAGCTCCTCCCCGGGGGCGCACCGGACCGGGGTCAGAATCGGGGCAACCTCCCGGTCGAAACGCTCCTTGGTAAAGGTACGCTGGGTCGCGCTCCACTCGTCGGGATTCTTCAGGGTCAGCCCTTCGCGCCGGAGCTGGGGCAGGAGCTCGTCGTGGAGAAACCGGTGTTTGCGCTCGACGATGCGATGGACCTCCTCGGAGATCCGTTTGAGCTGCGTCTCGGGGCTTAGGCCCGCGGGGTCCGAAACGTAGCCCTCGCCGCGCCGTTGCCGCTTTAGCCCAGCGACGCGAACCATATAGAACTCGTCGAAGTTGGCGGCGACGATACAGAGGAACTTGAGCCGCTCGAGAAGGGGGATCTCGCTCCGCTCGGCGGCCCAGAGCACCCGCTCGTTAAAGGCTATCCAGCTGAGCTCCCGGTTAAAAAAGGGCGTCTCCATCGTGTCTCCTCTCTCCCCTACTCCATGCTAATCGAGAAACCGAAAACTTCCTCGAACATGCCGCCTTTGAGCGAAAGCCCGTAGCGCTCGACGCTAAGGTCCCCGGTGCACCGGCACCTCAGCACCGTTGTGTCGTCGCGCTGCTCGAGCTCCACTTCCTGTACCCGTTGTGAATGGCTCCGGTCGAGGGCGTCGGCGACCCGGAGTATCGCCGAGAGCTTGAGCACGTTTACCCGCTCCTCCCGCCGGAGGGCCACAAAGCTGGTGTGAGCCGAGTTGGGCATGCCCTTCCGGTGGTAGCGGACGATGTGGGAGACCACCCGGATATCCGACCGGGAGAGGCCGAAAATCTCCGAGTTGGCTACGATGTACTGGCCGTGTTTGTGATGCCCGCTCGCCCGGATGTAGTTACCGATGTCGTGGAGAATAGCCGCAACCTCCAAGAGCATCCGCTCGTGGCTCCCCATTCCGTGGTTGTCCGTAAACTGATCAAAAATTTGCAACCCGAGCTTGGCGACGTGAACGCCGTGGTTCTCGTCGTAGCGGTACTTCCGTCCGATGTTCTGCGCCGAGGCGATAACCTGTCCGTAGAACTCCTTTTCGATCGCCTTGTTCGTGCCCAGAGCAAAGCTCAAGAGCACCCCTTCCCGGATGCTCACATCGGGTACGATAAGCTGCTCGGCGGCGGTGTCCTGCAAGAAAAGCTCGATGACCATGAGGGCGGGGAGGAGCCCTTCCGCTTCGTTGTAGGTAACGTTCAGCTCTCCGACGATCTGATCCACCGACTTGCTCTGGAAGCGCCGGATAAAGTCGGTAAACGCCTTTCGGCTTACCACCGAAAAGCCCTCCCCCTCCTTGGTGCCTACCTGGGAGGCCACGAGCCGCGCGTCCCCTCCGACGGCCACGAAGTACTTGATGCGCTCGAGGGGCATCTCGGCGTTCAGAATCTCGTTGGTAACCCGAATGCTCTCCCGGAGAAACTCCATCAGCTGGGTGGAGGATTCAGCGGAGCTCATCATCTGCTGCTCCAATCGGACCGTCCCGATTCGCAGGCTGTGGGCCGCCACCATCTTTCCCCGGCCGAGGAGCATTATTTCGGTTGTCCCACCCCCGACCTCGATGATCAGGCTGTTCGTCCGGGAGAAGGCTGGGCGGAGATCCCGGACGGCGTGCTGCACCGCAAGGTATGTAAGATGATTCTCCTCAACCCCCTCGACGATATTCACCCGGAAACCGGTTTGAATAAGAACTCGGTCGAGGAAGGTGTCACGGTTCTTGGCCTCTCGAATCGCGCTCGTGGCGATAACCCGGACGTCCTCGTTGGGAATACCCCACCCGGCGATAACTTCCCGGAAACCGGAGAGGATTCGAATAGTCTGGCGCATCGATTCGGAGCTCAAAAATCCTGTAACGAAGACGTCTTTTCCGAGAGCCACGGGCTTTCCGACCCGGTCGAGGCGCCGCCAGCTCTCCCCCTCCCCGATCTCCGCGACGACCATCCGAATAGCCGAAGAGCCGATGTCGATAACGGCTACCGGTTTCTTCACGCGATCTCCTCTTTCGCGAGGTCGGCGGCCCCGAGGGCCGTGGCGTCGTCCCCTAAGGCCGCGACGGTTACCTTTACGTGCTCGACCAGCCGGGGGAGGGCCCGCTCCCGCATGGTTTCCTCGGCGTGGTCCAAGAGGGTTCTTCCGAGCTTTTCGACGACCCCGCCTCCGACGATAATCAACTCGGGGTCGAAAACATTGACGCAGTTGGCCATGCCTACGCCGAGGTAGAAGGCCATCTGACGGATCAGGGGCCCCGCGGCGCGGTCGCCGTTCTCTAGAGCCCGGAGGATCGTTCCGCTCCGGATGGCCCCGACGTCGCTCCCGGCCTCCTCGTACACCGTCGGCGCGTCCCCGGCGAGGGCCGCCCCGGCAAGGTCCTTGGCGACGGCGCTCCGGGCTCCGAGGGCCTCGAGGCAGCCGAAGTTTCCGCAGTTACACCGGCGCCCGCCGATGTCTATGGTCATATGGCCGATCTCTCCGGCGCCTCCGGTGGCGCCCCGATAGAGGCGACCGCCGAGAATAAGCCCCCCGCCGACGCCGGTACCCGGAAAGAGCCCGACGATGTGGG
>CAZLDK010000264.1:0-4935 GCA_964558285.1 uncultured Spirochaetaceae bacterium
TGAGGAACAGACCGCGTTGACCCTCGACCCGGCCGATGCTCCATCGCCCGGACAATCGATCGCCGTTATCGCCGCGGACACCACGAACCAGTCCCTTCGATTTGCCGACAAAATGGCAGAGCTCCTCGCGGAACGCACCGGTCTCGACGTCCTCACCGAGAGTGCAATCGACAGTTCGTTGCCGTTCTACCCGGCCAATCTCGTTGCAGAGGGAAACCTGTTCGGCAACGATGACACAGCGCTTCTCGCCACCATCGGAGAATCTATCGGGGCCGACTACGTCTACGCCGTACGCCGCGGTAGCGCCAGCCTGACGACGCGGGACCGCGCCATCGGATACTCAACCAGGTTCGAGATCGCCGTAGAAGGTGTTCTTATCGACGTGGCGCACTCCAGCCAGGTTGGGCAGACACGATAGTACGCGAAAGACGGGAAGTGGTTAGCCGGCGGCGTATTTGCCGGTTCGGGCGGGTTCGTCAGAGCCTACGAAGAAAGCGAAAACATCGTGCTTACGGAAATCGCCGACGCCGTGGTTTCTCGGTTCGAAGAGTTTACGGCCCGATGAAACTTCGGACGGCTCTGTTGGTGCTGATGATAAGCTTTGTTTCATCGGCTTACGGTCAACTACGGGAATCTGTGGTCATCCTTCGAGCCGAGCCCGACGCCGCGTTTTCGAGCGCCTTTGAGCAGGTGGCCGATCGGTTCGGGGCCGAGGGCAACGAAGAGGCATCGAGCTACTTTCGATCCTTGACCCAAGAATGGCATGGATCCGGATTCTTTGTTTCTGGTCCGGAAAGCGAAAACTACCTTGTGACCAATCGACACGTTGTCGAGTACGCAGATTCCGTGACTGTGGAAATCGAGAACTCTGACGGCGACTCGACCACGATTGGTCGAGTCGATTCGGTATACGTGGATGCCGAGGCTGACCTTGCGATTCTCACGCTATCCGGTAGTGGCGAATGGCAGGCTCTCGAACTCTCAGACGCCGAGGCATATCAGGACGGCAGTGACGTCTACGCTGCGGGGTATCCCGGCCTCTTCGGCAGGGCGGCGTGGCAGCTGTCCCGGGGGACCGTGACCAATCAGCGCACCTTCGTTGAGGGGCTGGTTGATCCCCAGATTAGCCACTTGATCCAGCATTCGGCTTCGATCGACCCCGGGAACTCGGGAGGACCGCTCTTGGTACGTTCTGCCGAAGATGATCAGTTCTCGGTGGTTGGTGTCAATACATGGACCGTCGGTGGGAGGCGCAACACGTTCTTCGCCATTCCAGCGGAGCAAATACCTAGGGTACTGGTTGCGTACGAGCTTCTCGAAGAATTGCGAAACGATCCGGACTACATTCTGGAAACAGCCGCCGGCGCCGCCGCCGCCGTAGCCGGGTTGGCCGGGGCTGATCAATGGATTCCCCAACAGCAACACCAAATCATATCGAACGATCTTGCAGCTGAAATGGGCTGGGACTCGGTACTACGCTTTCATACAGAAGCAGAAGTCAACGCAACGGAGAACAACAATGCGCCGATCCTTTCCCGTACCCCCTTTGACGTACTTAGAGAGTACAGCGCCTGGTCGATTTGGCACACCTTCCAGTCCCAAGCCGTCGATGCCGACGCAATCGAGGTGGGCGGATTCGACCAGTTACCCGACTCTTTGGTCGACGGTGCGGAAGCGACGACGAGCCTTATTGTCGATGGCAGAAGCCTCGATGTCACTCTGGTAATGGAACAGGGAAACTGGCGTTTACGCGAAATAGAGTTTCTGTTTCCTGTAACCCCGGTGGAAGCCAACTACTCCGCAGCTGAAGAAGACGAGGAAGACACGGCACCCCCCGATCGCTTCAATCAGGACTACCTAACTGCGGGCCTGGTAGTTGTTCCTGGGGCATGGAACAACTCGTACTCTGGGCCCGACGGAGTATCCGGCATCCAGGGCCGCTTCGACTTTAGGAAAGACCTCGCCTGGTACGCTTCATTCTCGATCGGCATGGCTACCGGATACGTCGACCTCACGGTTGACGACGTCTTTAGCGGGACCTCGGTAGACGAGCGTTTCGTTTCCTTTAGCGTCCCGGCCCTCCTGCTCCTGCGCTACCCCATCTCGATCGACGACCGAGGCAACGAATTGGTGCCTATTCTCGGCGTCGGCGCAGCGGTCGAGACCTACTTCTCCTTGGGGGTCGACAATTCCGGCGGCATGGGCATCGGATTCGCACCCCGATTCGGCGGTGGCGCGGAATACTATCGTGCCCAAACTGGTTGGGGTGTCGGCCTCGGGCTTTGGAAGAGAATAACGCTGGGCGTAATGACCTTCGATGAGCTTCCAGGGCTGAATGACATCCTGCTGGATGCGTATCTCCTCTGGGAGCTCTAGGCAATACTCTAAACGGGGGGCTGCCATTGTATCGGTGCAGGGGCCTCCCGTATACTTACTCTTGTGAACCTCGATATTGCCTTCGACATTCTGCACGTCGACGAGAACTGCACCTACGAAGAGCTGGTCGTCGCCTACCGTAAGCTCGTCAAGATATATCATCCGGACCATAACGCCCACCAGCAGGATTTTGCCCACCGCATCATGAGCCGGGTGAACGAGGCTTTCGAAATAACCAAGGACTACCTGAGCTCCCTCCCCGACGAATCGGACCCAGGGCCCGTTGTCCCGGAGGAGGAAGAGCCGGCCTACGACTTTACCGATCTCTTCGAGGTGGCCTTCGACGGCATCTTAGAGGGTATCTATATCTACTATCAGTACGGCTTAGAGAACGTGCATCTTCGGCAAGAGGGGGTGCGCCGCTTCCGGTACCGTGTTGCCGTAAAGCGGCTCAAGAACGGAATCAAGGAGCTGGAAGCTCTAACCGGATGGGACCCGACGCCGGATGAAGCGAAGAAGCTCAAGATCTTTACCGATTTTTCCAAGGCCTTCCTGCAGAACATGCTCATCCAGAAATTCTACATTCCTTCGGCACCTGTGGTAGACAGCAAGGCGCACAAGCACTATGCCAACGGCAGCACACACCTCGACAGCGCTATCAAGCGCAGATTCTTCCGGGACCTCGACGCCAACTTCGGGGAGAATGCTGAGGGTATTCTCCAGGTAAGCTACCACGAGTTTATGACGGTCCTCGTCAAATACACCCAGAGCACCTGGATGCCCGAAACGCTCATCAAGATGTACCTTCTCGATAACCTCGAGAAAATCAACAAGCTGCGACTGGCGGGGTAAGACCCGTCCCAGACAAATCCACCGACGCTCCGGCGCTTGAGACTTATGATAGCCCCCGTCTACCCGGGCGAGCGCAAAAAAAGCCCGGCCGAAGGGCCGGGCTCTGATCTGTAAGCCAACCAAGGATGGCGTTCCTACCTGGAAGACTATTTCGCCGCCGCTTCCTTCTGCCGCTCTAAGTTCATCTGGGCGATAGCAAGCTTGGCGATCGGAATACCGTAGGGTGAGCAGCTGGTGTAGTTGAGCCCCGTATCCTTTACGAAGGGGATATTGTCCGGCTCCGCTCCGTGCTCGCCGCACATTCCCATAACGATATCCGGTCGGGTAATGCGACCCCGCTCGGCGGCGATGGCTATCATCTCTTTTACCTGCTCCCCGAGCACCTTAAACGGGTTCTCTTCGAGAAGGTCAAACTCGTTGTAGTCGGAGAAGAAGTTGTTAAAGTCGTCTCGCGAGAGACCGTTGGTGGTCTGGGTCAGGTCGTTGGTACCGAAGCTAAAGAACTCGGCGTACCGGGCTATCCGGTCGGCCTGGAGGGCCGCTGCCGGAAGCTCGATCATGGTACCGACCTTGTAGGGCACCGGCTTCTTTGCCCCGACCTGCTTTCGGACATCGGCGTCGATGTCTTGAATACCGACGATCTGCTTTCCTTCGATCCGTTTTCCGTTTCGAACGGTCTTGAGCTCGTTTGCCGTCATTACGATCGGAATCATAATCTCCGGGTAGACCTTCTTGCCCTCTCCGGCCAGTCGATACGCCGCTTCGAAGAGCGCCCGAACTTGCATGTTGTAGATCTCCGGGAAGGAGATAGCTACGCGAACGCCCCGGTGCCCGAGCATCGGGTTGAACTCCTTGAGGAGGTCGCAACGGTTGCGTATTTCCTGGTCCGTCACCTTTGGATAAGACTTTTTGTAAAAGGTGATGAACTCTTTCATGCTTTCGGTGGTGTGGGGCAAGAACTCGTGGAGGGGAGCGTCCAAGAGACGGATGGTAACCGGGTAACCCTCCATCGTCTTGAAGAGGGCATAGAAGTCGTCGCTCTGCATCTTCTGCAGCTTCTTCAGAACCTTTACCCGCTCTTCCTTGCTCTGGGCGATAATCATCGACCGAAAGGTATTGATGCGCTTTTCGTTAAAGAACATGTGTTCCGTACGACAAAGACCGATTCCCGCCGCCTTAAAGGTCTTCGCAAGCTCCGCGTCCTTGGGCTGATCGGCGTTTGCGTGGACGTCGAAGTCCTCATCGATAAACTCTTGGACAATCTCCAGAAGCTCGAGGAGCCCGCTTCCTTCGGGAGTCGGTTTGCTCAACGACGCTTTGCCAAAGTAGATCGTGGGTGGATCGTAGTAAGGCACGTTAAGGGTGATGTACTCGCCCTCTTTGACTTCCTTGTTCCCGATCTTCATCGACCCTTTTAGAAACTTTGTATTCGGGTAGACCAGCGCCACCTTCCCTAGGCTTCGGGCAACGACAGGGGCGTGGGAGGCGTAACCACCTTCCGAGGAGAGAACCCCGGAGGCGACCTCGATGGCCTTTACGTCTTCGGCGAAGGTCGACTCCATGGCCAGAATGAAGTTTGTGTCCTGATTCTCCTGTACCGCCCGCTTCTGAGCCTTCATCAGGCTGTCGGTCGAAAAGTAGACCCGGCCAATAGCCGCGCCGACGCTTCCGGCTATGGCACGACCGCGTCGTCCTGCACTTCCTCAC
>CAZLDK010000265.1:0-4933 GCA_964558285.1 uncultured Spirochaetaceae bacterium
TATCGTTGATAGCAGGACCCTCGACCACCGCAGACGTGGAAACACGGGCCGCTCCGTCACGATCGAGCCGAACCCGAACCGTCGCCGGCAACCCTTCGCTGAGGCTGCTGCCGAGGGTCGAGTTTTGCGGCGCCACCGCGATGCCGATACCCCGAGTCGTTCCTCTGCGGTCGGTAAAGGACTCCCTGCGCTTGCGTTGGAGCTGGTAGGCGGCGTATTTCCTGCCGAAATCGGATGCCTTGGATACCGATTGGATAACCGCGACGTGGGGCGCCTCCCGGCCGCCACCCCGGCGTTGCCGGTACTCCTTCGGCAGGTTCTCGAGGCGCCAAGTGTCCGGTGCCCCCTCGGCTACCTCGGCGAGACGGGAGGCGTTGCTTTCCAGGGCAAACTGCGTCTGTGACGATCCGAAGCCGGAGTAGCTCGTCATCGGCGGAAAGGGGGACCTGACGGCTCGTACGGTGACCTTTACGTTGTCGCATCGGTAGAAGCGCCGGGTCGACCGCAGCACCCGGCTGACGATCTCGCTTGTAAAGAGGGGGTAGGCGCCGAGGTCGAAGGTCGCGTCGACCTCCATTCCCCGGACGTTGCCGTCCTGATCTAAGGCCGTCGTAAAGCTCCATCGGCTCGGCGCCCTGGCCGGCCCGTAGTTGTAGCGCTCCTCTGCCGTGGTATGCAGCCGCACCGGCCGCTGGAGTCGGACCGCCGCGACCGCCGTCCGGGCCGCCAGAAGCGAGGGATACCAGAGGTAGCCGTCGCTGCTTCGAGAGATGCGGGGGCAGACCACCCGGACCTCAGGGGGCTCGAGTCCCAAGGCTTCGGATACGACCTGCCTGAGGTGGTAGGGCCATCGGCTCGTGGTGTAGACGCTGACGCCGCCGGGGCGAGGCTCTGCGACAATATCGAGGGGCTCGGATCGAAGCCCGATCTGACTGCTCGTCTGGTAGCTCGCTTGAACCAAGTGGAAAGCATCTGCGACCTGGGCGGCGACGTCTCCGTGCTCCCGTTCCTCGATAGCTACCGTGTCGGATTCCGGATCCTCGGCCTCGCTCTCGGGATCGTAATCGATATGGCAGGCCCCAAGGGCCTCCCGGGCGTCTTCCTGGGTGTCGGCGACTACGATTCCGATCGGCTCCCCGGGAAAGCGTATCCGGCCGTCGCTAAAAAGGGGGAGCGTGTCCGCACCGATCCGTAGCCGGTTCTGCCCGGGAACATCGGCGGCGGAGAAAAGGTGCCGTCCTTCGAGAGCCGTATCGAGGGTAACACTCGAAAAGGTGCCGGGACAGCGGAAACCGCGAAGGATGACGGCGTGGAGCGTCTCCATACCGGGAAAGCGCGCCGCTGCGACGTCCGAGCTCTCGACCCTGCGCCGCAAGAGGGATTGGCCGGCTGTCATCTTCTACCCCTTTCGCTTCGGATCGCAAACAGCCTTGAGAGAGGCCGCCACACGGTCTACCTCGTCGTCGGTGAGATCTGGATAAATCGGCAGACTCAAACTCGTCATGAACCGCTCCAATGATACCGGAAAATCGGTCGGCTCAAAACCGTAGCTTTTTCGATAATAGCTCATCAGGTGGAGCGGTTTGTAGTGGACCGAGGTGCCGATGCCCCGTGCCCCTATCTCCTCCGCGACTTCGTCACGCCCGATGGATAGGCGGTTGGCGTCGAAGGAGACGACATAGAGGTGCCAGGAGTGATCCTCCCGGGGTGGGGGCAAGACGAGGTAGTCCCTGTCCGCGAGGTGCCGCCGGTACGCCTCGGCTATTTGGCGTCTCCGCTCCCGGAGGCCCGGTGCCCGGCGCAACTGCACCCGTCCGAGAGCGGCGGCGGTGTCCGGGAGGTTGTACTTGTAACCCGGTGCAACGACGTCGTACTCCCACCCCCGGGCGGCTCCCTTCTGCCGATCCCACACCGGTCGGTCGATGCCGTGGAGCCGCATCGTAGCCATCCGGGCCGCCTCTTCGTCGTCGAAGGCGATGACCATCCCCCCTTCGCCGGTGGTTATCGGTTTGGTTGCGTAGAAGGAATAGACCACAAAGTCGCCGACGGCTTCCCGGGGCGGCAGGGGAAGGCTCGGACAGACGTGGGCCGCATCTTCGACGACCCGGATTCCCCGGCCCCGGAGCTCCCGGAGGAAGCCCTCGGAGGTCGTTCGCAAGCCGCCGACGTGGACCGGCATTACCGCGGTTATCGTTGGGTCCGCGGCTATCGCCGACAGCGCCTTCCCCTCGTCGAGGGTCAGTGTCTCGTAGTCGATATCGACGAAAAATGGATGAGCACCGAGGTAACGGACCACCTCTGCGGTGGCGGTAAAGGTGTAGGGGCTCATCAGAACCTTCGCGCCCCCTCTAATCCCCGCGGCTTCGACCGAGAGGTGGAGACCGGCTGTCGCCGAGCTGACCGCCAAGGCATGGGGCGCCCCGACGGCCTCGCCGAACTCTCTTTCGAGGGCCGCCGCTTCCCGGGCTGTCGTTAGCCATCCCCCGGACAGGACCCGGGTTACCGCATCGACCTCCTCGGGGCCGATCGACGGCCGGGCAAAGGGAATAGCGAGATCAGTATTCCGGCTCATCGTCTTTGTCCGGAAGGGTAGGGACGTAGTTTTGCAGGACACTCCTGAGGTACTTTCGGTTCCGGTAGACCGCCGGGTAGCGGGGGTCTCGGTAGCAGATAGGGCGCAGGCTCTCGAGGACCTGTGAAACCCGCTCCAAGCGCTCGTTAGGGTACTCGATCCTCTTGATTCGGGTAAAATCCGTCGGCTCTTCCCGCTCGTCGGCGGCGCAGAGCGCCTCGGTCAGCTTTTCCCCCTCCCGGAGGCCGATGTATCGAAGGCCGATCTCGGTCTCCGGGGCGTATCCGTAGAAGCGAATCATCTGCTCCGCCAAGTCCCGGATAGAAATCGGCTCTCCCATGTCGAGAAGGTAGAGCGTGCCGGCGGTCCCGACGCCTCCCACCTGGAGCACCAGGGAGGAAGCCTCGGGAATAGTCATAAAGAACCGGGTAGCGTCCGGGGCGGTTATGGTCACGGGGCCGCCTTTGAGAATCTGTCGGCGGAAAAGGGGGATGATGCTTCCCCGGGAGCCGAGTACGTTTCCGAAGCGAACGACCGTGTAGGAGCCGACTGCGTCGTTCTGGCTCAAGACGATGTCCTCCGCGATGCGCTTCGAGGCTCCGTAGACGCTGACGGGATCGACCGCCTTGTCGGTCGACACGAAGACGAAGCGCTTGGTCTCCACTGCCCTGGCGGCCCGAACGAGGTTTTCGGTGCCGAAGACGTTGTTCGCCACGGCGTTCACCGGGTTTGCCTCCATCATGGGGACGTGCTTGTACGCCGCAGCGTGAAAGACGACGTCGCATCGCAGGCGGGACAGAATAAACGAGACAAAGTCCTCGTCCTGGAGCTCGCCGATTACCGGCACGATGGTCGCGCCGGGGCCGATCCCCTCTTCCTGAAGGAGGCGCAGCTCCTTTTCTATCTCGTAGATCGAGTTCTCCCCGTGTCCGAGAAGATAGAGACGCTCGGCGCCCCCGAGAAGCAACTGCCGGGTCAGCTCACTGCCTATGCTTCCGCCGGCCCCGGTAACCAGGACTCGTTTTCCCCGGAGGTAGGAGAGGCTCTCCTTGAGGTTGAGGGTGATGGGCGTCCGACCGAGGAGGTCCTCGGGATCGATTTCCCTGGTCTGAATCAGGTGTGGGTCCCCTTCTACGATCTGGGAGACGCTCGGGAGAATTCGTATTCGCCGAAAGCCGGCCTCTTCGAGGAGGCTGTAGATCTCTTTCAGGCGCTCTCGAGGGGCGCTCGGAACAGCGATAAGCGCCTCGTCGCCGGGACTCCGGTCGAGGAGCGACACGACGTCCGCGATGGGCCCGAGGACCGGAACCCCCTGTATCCGGCGACCGATCTTCCGGTTATCGTCGTCGAGAAACGCGACAACCTCTCCGAGGAGACCCTTGTTCTGTACCTCCGTCGCGATCGATTGACCCGCGAAGCCCGCCCCGACGATGTAGATTCTGCCTCTCTTATTTCCGGTCATTGCTTCTGGTCCTCTCCCCCTCCCCAGATCGGGCGGCGGGTGGGCGTGCTCGGCTGGATCGTCTCGAATCCGAAGTCGACCAAGAAGGACTCGCTGTAGAGGTCCAGTTTTATTTTCGCCCGCCCCTTTCGCCGATCGACTTTTACGATTCTTCCCTCGAGCCCCTTCATCGGTCCTTCGACGACACGAATACGGGCGTTCTCGTCGAAGTGAACCCGGGAAGTCTCGACGACGGGGCCGAAACGGAGGAAGTGGACAATGAGCTCTCGATCGACCCCGGAAAGAGGCCTGACGTTTTGGTTGCTGTCGAGAAATCTGATGAACCCAGGCGTTTTTCGGAAAGCCCAGTAGCTCTCCGGCGGAAAGAACTCCGCCTCGACAAAGAGGTATCCCGGAAAAATCGGAGCCAGGGAGGGGATTCGTCTGCCCCTCCGGCGAATGAACAGCTTGCGCCGAGGCCAGAGGATTCGCAGAACCCCTTCCGGGAGCCGTTGGGTAATGTGGCCGAGAAATTTCCCCTCCTCGGAGGTCATCACCTGGACCACGTAGTAGTAAACCTCTTTGCGATGATCGGACATCGCGACATTGTAGGGAAGCACAGGCGTCTACGCAACAAAAGGGGGCCTCAGGACTAGAGGGAAACGCGCCGACACTAAGACTGTATACTATTATCGTGAGGTGTCCGATGACGAGACTACGACGATTTCTCTTATGCGCCTTTGGCGGAATGCTGGTCACCTCCCTAGTACCGGCGGAAACCGTCCTCGTGGCGGTCTATCAGTCCGGCACCGGCGAGATGAGCGATCAGGCACGCTTTCTTCTCTCCGCGGCGGAAGACGGCGTTATGGACGTCATGTTCGATAGCGGGCATATCGTGTTCAACCTTGGCTCTATTACCG
>CAZLDK010000266.1:0-4925 GCA_964558285.1 uncultured Spirochaetaceae bacterium
ACGGAGAGCCGGGAATAAAGGTAACCGACCTGGTGACAGCCGACGAGATGGCCGCGATGTGTCTCGACACCATCCTCCCGGACCTGCCGTTTAGCTCCGGAGACGAGGTTGTCGTCTTGGTCTCCGGTCTCGGGGCCACGCCGGTGATGGAGCAGTACATCTTCTACAACCGGGTCGAAGAGATCCTAACCGGGGAGAAGGGGATGACCGTCCACCGCTCCTACGTCGGCAACTATTTTACGTCGCTGGAGATGATGGGGATCACCCTGACCATCATGAAGCTCGACGACGAGCTCAAGCCCCTCATCGACATGGAGGCCTACTCGATGGGCCTCAAGCAGTGGTAGGGGGAGGACATGGCTGAATCGTTTGCAGACGCCAAAGGAAAGGTAATCTTCGATGACCTGGTCGCGATGATGGTGGAAAACCGAGCTTACTTGAGCGAGGTGGACGGCGCAATCGGAGACGGGGACCATGGCATCAACATGAGCAAGGGCTTTAAGATGGCCGCCGAACGGGTGGCCGAGGACGCCGGGTTCGTCGACGCGATAAAGACCCTCGGGAAGACCCTGGTGATGGAGATCGGCGGCTCGATGGGGCCCCTCTACGGCGCCTTCTTCAAGGCGATGGCGAAAGCCGGGGCCGACAAGGACCAGATCGACGCGGCCACCTTCGCCGCGATGATCGAGGACGCCCACCAGCAAATTCAAGCCCTCGGAAACGCGCAGGTCGGGGACAAGACGCTCATCGACGCGCTGGACCCGGCGGTGAAGGCCCTAAAGGGCGCCATAGACTCGGGAAAGGGCTTCTCCGAGGCCCTGGACGACATGGTCGCCGCCGCAGAAAAGGGGAAAGACTCGACCAAAGACATGGTCGCGAAGATCGGCCGGTCCGCCCGCCTCGGCGAGCGCTCCCGGGGCGTCCTCGACGCCGGCGCGACAAGCTGCTTTCTGATCCTTCAGTCGATGGCCGGGAGCATCAAGAAGCTGCTCTGATTCGCGGGGCTCGGCCGCCGGTAACGCAAAAAGCGCCCGGAGGACTGTCCCGGCCTGGTGATTGCAGGCCGGGGCGACCCCGGTCGGCGCATCAGCTATTTCGTGCTGTGCTTCTTCTCGTATTCGTAGATCCGGTCGACCTTCGGTTGGGACCGGCCACCCGGTACCCACTCGGAACCCATCCAAATCTTGACCAGGGACCGGGCGTTCATGTGCCCGATTGTCTGGGCGCCGAAGGTGATGATGTTCGCGTCGTTACTCTTGGCTGCGCGCTCGGCCTGGTAGGCGTCGGTTACCTGTGCGGCATAGGCTCCGGGTACCTTGTTGGCGGCGATGCTTACACCGATGCCGGTGCCGCACATCAGGATTCCTCTATCGTAATCGCCCTTTGCGACGGCTTCCGCGACGTCGATGGCGACGTTGGCGTAAATGGGGTCCTCGCTACCGAAATCCTTGTACTCGATGCCCAGCTCGTCGAGCTCCTTCTTTATCTCATCCTTAAGACCAAAGGCGTTAGGGTCTGCCCCGATGGCTACTTTCATGGGTTCTCCTTGTCTGCGTTTATAGTTTGAAAGTAGCCGGAAACTACCGACGGGTCAAGAAAACCTTTGTGCACTAGGTCGATGACCATCGCAACCACGAGGAGCCGGCCCCGGGTGTCCGTAAGATTATCGAACTCCTGCATCGTACTGTGGTATGGCTCGAGCCAGGGCAGTTGCTTGTCCTTCTTCGGGAGCAGCCCAAGAAGGCCCTCGCAGACGCTCCGGTCGGTCAATGCCCGGTAGAGACTATCCGAGGATAGCCCCTCGGACCCCGCTGAGTCGGCTATCCATTCGTCGACGAGCTTCTGAAGGGGAAGGCGATCGAGGTAGAAGCGATAGCCCCGGTAGAAGAGGGGGCCGAAGCCGCAGATATCGGCGAGGGCCACGACGATCTCGTCTCGGATAAAGGTGGGGATGTCCTCCCGGAACATACACCGCAGAAGCGCCGGAATCGATTTCTCGAGGCCCAGCATATGGAGGGCCGTGACTGCGTGAAGCACCACCATCGGATTGCGCGAGCCTTCGACAATCTCGGCTATACGCCCTTCGATAGACACCACACCGAGCCGGGCAAGGGCTACCATCGCCTTCGACGCAAGAAGGAGGTCTTCGCTCGCCAGAGAGCTCTCCAAGACCTTCGTGCCCCGGGTTACACCCCGGCGTCCGAGAATCTCTGCGGCGCGGTACGCCGAGCTGAACGGGTACCCCTCGATGTGCTCGACCAGGGATCTTTCCACCGCCGGTGTCAGCGGAAGTGACTCGATGGCTCCAAGGGCTTGGATCCTGACAGCAAAGGTCGGCGACGCGAGACGGGTTGCCACATCCTCGCTGGCTTCGGCGGATTTGGTTCCGGCAATTCTCCTGATGGCCTTTCGCTCGTCGTCGATGGAAGAGCTCCGGCTGAGCCTGTCGAGGAGGCCGAGGGTGCGCATGTCTCGAAAGGAGAAGATAACCGAAAGTGCGCTCGCGACGCTCCTGGCCCCGAGTCTCTCGAGACGACTCAAGACAAGGACCGTCACGACGACGAGGAACCCGACGAGGCCGAAGAACGTGCGAAAGGCGGCGACCGCATCCCCGTCGTAGACGACTGCCAGCCAGTCGAGGAGCAGTCCCCCGGCGAAGGATCCCACAACGCCGCCGGCTCCAAGGGTCAGGAAAAAGACCATCCCCAGATCGAGCCGCTCGCTTTCGTCTATCATCCCGTAGAAGTACGTCTGGGCGGAATACTCCCCGCCGGTAAAGCCCATGGTCGCAACGAAGAAGACGATCGCCAAGAAGATTTCGACGCCGAGGTCCCGGGAAATCGACGGCGTCGTAATCATCGGAACGAGACTTGCGAGGAAGACGAGTGCGAAGAAAACGAGCATCGGTTTCGCCCCGAGGCGGTCGATAACCCGCCGGGCTAAGAACCCCATAAGCACCCATCCGGTGCTCCCCACTACGGCGTAGAGCATCGCTAGATTGTCCGGTTGTTCGTAGACCTGCCTGGCGTAGACCACGAGAAAGGCCCGGGCGGTGCTCGAAAGGGCCCCGAAGAGGCCGAACCCCAGAACGAAGAGGCGGACGTTGGTCGAACGGAAGGCGGTCGCGAGGGCCTTTCCGAAGGGCCGGGACGCCGCCTGCTGCGCCCCGGGGGGCTCGGGAATCCGGGAGAGGAGCGTCACGTCCGCCATACCGAGGGCGATTCCCATGGTCAGTAGGATGGTGTAGCGCCAGATCGGAGCATCACCCGCCAAGAGGAGGACGATAACCAAGCCCCCGGCGACGGAGGCAAGGGCTATGATAATCTGAAACCGGGCGAGGAAGGCGCCGCGGTCCGGCCCCTCTGCCAGGGCTCCGACCAAGGGTGCGTCGCTTACCATTCCGACTCCCCGGAAGAGGTGGAACAAAAGGACACCGATCCCCAGGATGAGAAACGCGGCCCGCGTCTGACCCGACGCCGCAAGGAGGGGAGCGAAGAGGATAGGTAGTAGGCTTGCGTACCGCGCCAGCCACGAACGCCGGAGTACTTTTACCACCCCCAACCTTCGGACCAGCCCCCTGCCCAGGGGCATCACCAGAAGCGCCAAATAGGGAAATGAGCCCAGGAGTCCGAGGAGCGTCCTCGACGCGCCCAGCTTCAGACCGTAGAGCGTGATGACGTTGCCGGTCAAAAACAAGAAGGCGAGGGCGTTAATCAGGCCGAAGAGGCTAAAGAACTTTCGCCCGCGCTTTTTCTCGGCGGCGGAGTAAGAGAGCGATCCAGACATCGGTGGCAATAGATTACCCGTGCCGGGGCGGCTTAACAATACGGCCGATCGAACAGGGGGGCGGGCTCAAGCCTATACTTTATCGATTTTCTAAAGTACTATAGGTATGTTACCAGTATTGCCCTCTGCTGCAAGCACGGCAAAATCCATACGAAGCGAGTTTTCGTGTTAGATACAGCTACCGTGCCCTTTTCCGCCTACATTTCCCGCCTCCAAGACAAGTTGCGGTCCGTTTTCCATCGCGAGCCCGTCGAGCAGAGATCGATCGACGCGGCGGTACCGGAGGACCTCATATCCCAAGTGCTTGAAGCGGCACCGCTTTCGGTGTTTATTCCGGAGCGCTTCGGTGGCCGCGGGCAACACGTCCACGAGTGCCTATCCCTCCTCGAAACCTGCGCCTACGAGTCGCTTCCTCTTTCCCTCGTTGCCGGCATAAACGGCGCCCTCTTTCTGCAGCCGGTTTCCAAGTACGCTAATGAGGAGCTTCAGGCGGAGGTATTCGGCCGCTTCGTAAACGACCGGGCCCTCGGGGGGTTGATGATAACCGAGCCTGACTTTGGCTCCGACGCATTGCAGATGCGCACGAGCTTTCGGCAGGAGGGTGATGGGTACCGTGTTCAGGGCACCAAGCACTGGGGCGGCCTTACCGGCCGGGCCGATTACTGGCTTCTGACCGCCAGGGGGGAGACCGTCGACGGTGGTCTAGAGCGCAACATTAGTTTCTTCGTCTGGGACAAGAGCCTCGGCGGTATCGACGTCGAGGCATACTACCAGAACCTCGGTCTCGAGATGATTACCTACGGCCGGAACCGCATCGACTCCCATCTTCCCGGAGACCGGCGGCTCGCTTCCGGGGGGAGCGGGGTGAGGATGCTCCTCGACCTCCTCCACCGTAGCCGACTGCAGTTCCCCGGAATGGCCGTCGGTTTTCTCAGGCGCCTCCTCGACGAGGCCCGGGACCATAGCCTGAGCCGGGTCGTCGGCGGAAAACGTCTTGCGGACTACGATCAAGTTCAGGACCGCCTCGCCGAAGTGCAAGCAGCCTACACCGCCTGCTCGGCAATGTGCGTCTACAGCTCCGACGTCGCCGGAGTCGAGAACGACTGCTCGCTCCACGCCTTCCCGGCGAACTCGATCAA
>CAZLDK010000267.1:0-4893 GCA_964558285.1 uncultured Spirochaetaceae bacterium
CCGCAAAGTTCGAAAAGTCGTGGCTTGCCAGGGTCGGACTCCATACTATGCTCATTTCAGCGGTTATCGTTACGCTGGTTCCCATCCTTTTGGCCTTCGCCACCGCTTTCAAGCTTCCGCGGGATATCATCTCCGGCAATTTCGCTTTCTTACCAACACTCTACAATTTTCGAGAGGTATTTCTTAAGTACGGCTTCGCCCGGCTTACTATCAACAGTGTCATATCCGCAACGGGTGCGACCGTCGTTATTCTAATCGTGGCGTCTCTGGCTGCCTTCAGCCTTACCAAGTTTACGTGGCCGCGTTGGTGGATAGCATCACTGATCGGCTTGCTTCTTCTCGTGCAGATGCTGCCGCCCGTCGTTTTTTCGGGGCCTTTTTATCTAATGACACGAAGTCTTGGGACCTACGATAGTCCCGCCGCCCTGATTATGGCCTATATAGTGCTTCAGATGCCGCTGGCCGTTCTCATACTCCAGCGTTTCTTTTCGGACCTTCCCGACGAGCTTCTCGAGGCGGCTGAGATGGACGGAGCCCGGAGCATCACGGTGTTCTGGAAGATATGTCTGCCCCTTACTGCTCCCGGGCTTGCGACGGCGGGGCTCTTGACCTTCGTATTTAGCTGGAACGACTTCATGTTTGCTTTGTCGCTAACGAGTACCAGAAGTGGAATGACTATCCCAGTCGGAATCGCGAATTTCTCTCAGGACTTCCAGGTTCTCTACGGAAACATTGCGGCCGGTGCCGCATTCGCCGCCCTGCCGGCTCTTCTGATGGTCCTCTTCGCTCAAAGGTACATTATCCGCGGACTGACTCTCGGGGCGATCAAGTCTTAGGGCACTCGGCCTTTGCTCTTGACAGTGGCAACAGAGCGTCGGAGACTCGTGGGCGGGCCACCCGCTTGAGGATACACATCACGGGTGAGGTTTTTGTATTGAAGCCAAACCTGGGTGGGCTTCGTGGGCGAGCTTTGCCGGTTAGCTTCGAGGAGGGTTGGATGTACTCGATAGGAGACTGCACAAGCATCTTTCGCCTCGACGGCAAAGTAGCCCTTGTTACCGGAGGCGGCCAGGGGCTTGGAAAAGGTATTGCTGAAGCCTTCGCGCAATTCGGCGCAGCCGTAGGAATCGTCGATATCAGCGAGCATCACGCCGAAGAGGTCGCCGCAGAAATTGTGTCGAACGGTGGTAAGGCCGTCGCGCTCCCCTGTGACGTCTCCGATCCCGGCCAAGTGGAATCGACCGTGGCCAAGTGCATTCAAGTGTTCGGTAAGATCGATACACTCGCCGCAGTCGCCGGAGTAGGTGATCGCAATCCCGCCGAAGAGATGACCATAGAACAATGGGACCGGGTAATCAGAGTGAATCTGCGCGGCGTATGGCTCTTTGATCAACAGGTAGGTAGACACCTTATCGAACGTGGCGAAGGTGGCTCCATCATCAACATGGCTTCGATTGCAGGTCAGGTTGGCCTTACAACAGGGAATGCCAATTACGCAGCAAGCAAGGGCGGGGTTATCGCTCTGACGCGAGATCTGGCGATTGAATGGGCGCCGCACAACATCCGGGTCAACGCGATCGCCCCTGTTCAATTCAAGACGCCCCTGGTTAAGAAGTTGATCGAGACCAAACCGGAAACCGAACGCTACTTCCTCGATCGAATCCCGTTGGGGCGGATCGGAGAGGTGTGGGAGATAGTCGGTGCCGCTGTGTACCTTGCGTCACGTGCTTCGACCATGGTTACCGGTGCTATCCTCAACGTCGACGGCGGGCACACGGCGCAGTAGCTTCCGGGCCGGACATCATTGCCGGCTATGAAGGGGTGGCGTGGCCTCTTGCTGACGTTCGGAGTGGAGCTCTTGGGCATCGCGGATCGGCCTGGGCTCCAGGACCGTTGCGACGGGAATGACGAACAAGCCTGCTGCACCCAATAATCCGCACGTTGCCCAGGCGACATGACACCGGAGCTCTCAACATTTTCTTGACTACCGGCATTCATATGCTATGATGGTGGTCTGACCAACAGGTCAACAGCTCGAAAAGTTCGAAGGAGGATTTCATGAGAGATTTCAAACTCGGGACATGTGTTGTGGTCGTTCTTGCGCTCTTTGCCGCCTCGGCCTGGGCAGGCGGCCAAGCGGAGGGGGGCGGTGCCCCGGAGGACCAAACCATCCTTATTCGTATCGCTCACAATCTTGCGGCTGACCCGCAGACGAGCATGAATCACGCCGGAGCCCTTGCGTTCAAGGAATCCATCGAGAGCGCGACTAACGGACGCGTCGAGGTGCAGATCTTTCCTGCGGGCCAACTCGGTGATCAGAGAGTGATGTTCGAATCTCTTCAGATGGGAACACTGGAAATGGCCATCATCGGCGACGCGCCGATCGTCAATTGGTACAAGCCCTTCGGTGTTATAGGGCTGCCTTATGCTTTCAAGAGCACCGAGACAGTATGGCAAGTCCTCGACGGTGATTTTGGAGACGACCTTTCGGAGGGGCTCGCAGAAGAGACGGGGGTCCGAGTACTTGCCTACGGCGAGAACGGCTTCCGCCATTTCACCAACAACGTTCGCGAAATCCGGTCACCCGAAGATGTGGAGGGTCTGAAGATCCGAATCCAGGAAAACCCGGCCCACATACGGATGATCACGGCGATGGGTGGGATTCCCACTCCGATGTCCTTCGGCGAGGTCTATACCAGCCTGCAGCAGGGTGTTCTCGACGGCCAGGAGAACCCGATCAACGTCATTCTTATCGGCAAACTGTATGAGGTTCAGGATTACTTAACCCTCGATGGACACATCTGGTCCGCAGCCATGTTGATGACCGGCGAAGACTTCTACAACTCGCTCCCGGCCGATATCCAGTCTGCCGTCGACGAGGCTTCGATTGCCTACAATGAAGCAGTTCGTGAGGTTACGACTCGTCTTGCCCGGGACGGTATCGCCGTTGTTGAAGGAGAGGGTATGCAGGTCTATCAGCCAACTTCGGCCCAGCTTGACGCCTTTGCGGCCGTGGCTCAGCCGCCGGTAATTGAGTTTCTCGAATCTCAAGGAGTCGGTGACTGGATCGACCGTTTACAAGAAGCAATCGCTCGGTACGAGTAGGATTGGTCGGGACTTTCGTGTCGGCGAGGCCGTTGGGCTTCGCCGAACTTTTTCTGCATCGTGGACATCGATTGCTATCGTTTAGGGGTGACAATGACGGCGGTAAGGATCGTTTCTGAATGGCTTCTTAAGGCAACGCGCTTTCTGGCTGTCGTCGGAACTAGTGTGTTGTTCCTCATTCTCTTGGGCCAGGTCTTTTCCCGGTACTTAATGCGAGTACCGTTTCCTTGGATAGAAGAGCTTGCCCGATACTTGATGATCTGGGTGGCCCTCTTAGGAGCGGGGCTTGCGCTACGACGAAAAGCACACGTGGGTGTGACTATAGTTGTCGGCCTCTTTCCCTTTGCTGTTCGCAGAATCGTCTCTGTGCTCGTCTATCTCGCGATGCTCTACTTTGTATACATCCTCGCCCGTTACGGTGCACAGATAACACTCTTCGTCCGGAACCAATCCACCACAACGCTTCCGTTCTCGTTCTTTTGGGCCTACCTCGCGATTCCGGTCGGTGCAGTCCTGATGGGCCTCCAAATCATCTCAATTATACTGGAAGAGATCTTCTCCCCCGGTGATTTCGAAGTCAATCAAGTCTCACAGACGACGCTCTAGGAAGGTTCCTTAATGCTTTTGACACTCAGTCTTTCCTTCTTGGTCGTACTCCTTCTTGGCATGCCGGTAGCGTTCTCGCTCGGATTTGGAGCGCTCATCGCCTTTCACCAGGCTAACATTCCACTGCAAATCATCGCACAGCGATTCTACAATGCGATCAATATTTTTCCGCTTCTAGCGGTTCCAATGTTCGTGCTGGCAGGCGAACTGATGCGGAGAAGCGGTCTTGTCCGGGGACTTCTCAACTTCGCCGACGCTCTTGTGGGCCATGTGACCGGAGGCCTGGGTCACGTAAACGTTTTGGCGAGCATGTTCTTCGGAGGCATGACTGGTGCCGCAGTTGCCGATACCTCTGCGTTAGGTCCGTTGGAAATCGAGATGATGACAGATGCGGGATACGACCGGGACTTCAGTGTCGCCTTGACCGTCGCATCTTCGAGCATCGGCCCGATCATCCCACCGAGTATTCCAATGGTGCTTTACGGGGTAACAACCGGCGTTTCGATCGGGGCGCTGTTCCTTGGCGGGGTGGTTCCCGGAATACTCGTGGGTATAGGCCTTCTTGTTGGTGTCTATGTCTTTGCCAAAGTGCGGCGCTTTCCCCATAGGGACCGGATGCCACCGTTTCGGGAGGTCTTGCGCGGCCTTCGCTCGGGGCTTCTTGCCTTGGGAATTCCCATCATCGTCGTCGGCGGAATCATTGGAGGAGTAATAACCCCAACCGAAGCATCGGCCCTTGCCGTCGGGTATGCACTTCTTGTAGGAGGCGTATTGCTGCGTAACCTTACATGGCGAGATATCTACGATTCCATCGTCGAAACCGCGATTACGACAGCCGTCGTCTTAATGATTCTTGGCTCCGCCGGAGCTGTCTCCTACATAATCACAACCCAGCAGGTCGCCGTTCAAGCCGGCGCTTGGTTTTCCGCCAACGTGGCTCAGCCCTGGGTCTTTCTCATTCTCATCAATCTATTGCTCCTGATCGTGGGCCTCTTTTTGGACACTGGGGCCGCCATTATCCTGTTCGCGCCGATTATCTTTCCGATTGCACAGACTCTTGGAATCGATCCTATACATTTCGGCGTCGTTGTTGTTCTAAACCTTGTGATCGGGCTCGTGACACCGCCGGTTGGCGCAGTCCTCTTCGTCGGCTGTTCCATCGGCAACATTAGCCTCGAGCGA
>CAZLDK010000268.1:0-2217 GCA_964558285.1 uncultured Spirochaetaceae bacterium
TCGCGGCAAAGGCACGGTACCTCGACTGAGAATCGCTGGGGGTTTAGTGGCGCGGAACCGAAAGACGGTTTATCATGAGTACCCATATGAACAGTCTAAGAACCGTGGCGGAAATGATGGAAATCGCCGCCACCACAGCGCCCAAAGCGGTAGGAAAGAACTTCGTCGTAACAAAGATCATCGACGGTGATGAATGCAAACAACTCGCCACAGAAATGGTCACCTACGGAGAAGAAAGCGGTCGGAAGAACTTCGACCGGGATGGGGCGAACGTCGGAGATTCCGGAGCAGTGCTGCTTATCGGGATGAAGGACGCCACACCGACCGGAATCAACTGCGGAGCCTGTGGCTTTCCGACCTGCCTAAGGATCAACACCGGGGACCAGAGCTCGGAGTTTCTCGGACCCCAGTGCGCCCTGCGGGTCCTGGATATGGGCATCGCCCTGGGCTCCGCCGCAAAGACCGCACAACTCTTTAACGTGGATAACCGCATTATGTACCGAATCGGTGCTGTGGCTCGAAAGCTCGGCATGATCGACGCCGACTTTGTCATGGGGATACCGATGTCAGTGACGGGGAAGAGCATCTTTTTCGATCGCTGAGCGCACCCAGGTTGCCCGGGGCCGACGGTTGCCTTTGGGCCAACCGTCGGGTATCTTGCCCAGAATGAACGGAACGGACACTCCCGGGGCCAACGGCACCCGGGCATACATAGTACTGGCATCGCTCTTTACCGGCGCCATTATCGCGGCCAATCTGATCGGGACGAAGATTATTCCCTTCTTTCGTATCGGCGGATTCGAGTTTACCGGGTCGGTGGGAATATTCCTCTTTCCGCTGACCTTCTTGATTACCGACATCGTCGCGGAGATCTACGGCCCGAAGGCGACCCGCTCATTGGTCACCGGGACCCTGGCGGCGCTGCTTGTCGTTTTGGCGGTAACGGCCGTGGCTACGGTGCTTCCCCCGGCCTCCCGCTTCGCCGCCCAGGACGACGCCTACGTCTCTATTTTCCGTAGCTCTCTTCGGATTATGCTCGCGAGCATCGTCGCTTTCACCCTGTCGCAGTACCACGACGTCTGGGCCTTCGACTTCTGGAAGCGCCGAACCCAGGGACGCTTTCTCTGGCTTCGCAACAACGCGTCGACAATGGTCAGCCAACTCATCGATACGGTGATTTTTATGCTGATCGCCTTCTGGGGTGTCGGCGAGCGTTTCGGCCTCGCCTTCGTCCTCGGCAGCATGGTACCGCCGTACTATCTGCTAAAGGTCCTGGCGGCCTTCCTCGACACCCCCTTGGTCTACCTCGGTGTCGGTCTGTTGAGGCGGGCGGGCGTCGGAGTCGACAAGCCTCAACCCGCGCCGGAGGCGGCGTAGAAAATCGCCGCGGCGGCGGAGGCTATCATCATCAACAGTGCGACGCCGCCGACGATAAGACGCTTGCGCCCGAGGCCCCGGAGCCAGTCGATCATGCCCTACTCCTCGATAACCCGGACCGCGCCAAGGTCCGCCGACGCGGCGAAGTGCGCGTAGACCTTCAAGGCGGTGGAAACCTGCCGTGTTCGCGACTTCGGGGTGTACGCAGCCTTCCCCCGGGCCTCTTGGGCACTCCGGCGTCGGACGATCTCGTCTTCGGATATCTGCAGATTGATAGACCGTTTCGCAATGTCGATCTCGATGGTATCTCCGTCTTCCACGAGAGCGATAAGCCCACCGGATGCCGCCTCCGGGGAGACGTGGCCGATCGATAGGCCGCTCGTTCCCCCGGAAAAACGACCGTCGGTTAGGAGAGCGCAGACCTTATCGAGCTTCATGCTCTTGATGTAGCTCGTCGGATAGAGCATCTCCTGCATTCCGGGCCCTCCCTTTGGCCCTTCGTAGCGGATAACCACAACGTCCCCGGCGGCTACACTCCCGTCCAAAATGCCGTCGCAGGTGGAATCCTGGCTCTCGAAGACCCGGGCCTTCCCGGAAAAGCGGTGGATCGACGAATCCACCCCGGCGGTCTTTACGATACACCCCCGCTCGGCGAGGTTTCCGAAGAGCACCGAAAGCCCCCCTTCGGCGTAGTAGGCGTGGTCCGCGTCCCGAATGCAGCCTCCGGTCCGGTCCGTGTCGAGGGATTCGGCGTAGGTCGCCTGGGACCCCATCCGAAGGTTGCGTCCGGTACGCCCCGGGGCGGCCTTATAGAGCTCCGTCGCCTCCTCGGCAACCGTC
>CAZLDK010000268.1:2227-4863 GCA_964558285.1 uncultured Spirochaetaceae bacterium
GGCCGGCGTACGTCGTACCGGTCGAGGGCCTCCGCGAGGGTCAAACCGTCGGCCCGGACTACCCCGGTGTCGAGGCGCCCGAGGCGGTCGAGCTCCCCCATAATGCCCAGGATACCCCCGGCGCGATTCACGTCTTCCACGTGATAGTGCGAGCTCGGGGCAACCTTACAGAGGTTTGGCGTCCTTCGAGAGAGCTCGTCGATGTCCTTCATCGAAAACTCTACCTCGGCGGCCCGGGCGATCGCCAAGAGGTGCAAAACGGTGTTGGTCGAGCCTCCCATGGCGATGTCGAGGGTCATTGCGTTTAGGAACGCCTGCCGCGTGGCGATACTCCGGGGCAAGACGGCGTCGTCGCCGTCGCTGTAGTAGGCTGTTGCCATCTCGACGAGGCGGTCGGCGGCGGCATCGAAGAGGAGTCGTCTGCGTTCGTGGGTCGCGACGACGGTGCCGTTCCCGGGAAGCGCGACGCCGAGGGCCTCGGCTAGGCAGTTCATCGAATTTGCAGTAAACATCCCGCTACAGGAGCCGCAGGTCGGGCACGCGGCGACCTCGATCTGGGCGACCGTCTCGTCGTCGACGTTCGGGTCCCCGGCGATCACCATGGCGTCGATAAGGTCGTAGGACTTACCGTCGTGGTGCCCCGCTTCCATGGGCCCCCCGGAGACGAAGATGGTCGGGATGTTCAGCCGCATCGCCGCTATCATCATCCCAGGGGTAATCTTGTCGCAGTTGCTGATGCAGATGAGGGCGTCGGCCCGATGGGCGTTGACCATGTACTCGACGCTGTCGGCGATGATTTCCCGAGACGGCAACGAGTAGAGCATCCCGTCGTGGCCCATGGCGATGCCGTCGTCGATTGCGATCGTGTTGAACTCTGCGGCAAAGAGCCCGGCGGCCTCGATCCGCTCCTTGACCGCCTGCCCGATCTCGTGGAGGTGTACGTGGCCCGGGACGAATTGAGTAAAAGAGTTGGCGATCGCGACGATCGGCTTGCCGAACTGCTCCGGCTTCATGCCGTTGGCCCGCCAAAGAGCCCGGGCGCCGGCCATACGTCTACCGGCGGTGCTCGTGGCGCTACGCAAAGGGTGTCCGATCTCTCTCAAGGGGTGCTCCTACGGTTTTTCCGCACTATAGCACACCCCGGGACCCCTCGCTACTTCGAATCGGCTACGTCCGGCGCCCGGCGAGCATAAGAAGCACAAGGGCAATTAGAACGTCGACGGAGAGGCGGTTGAGCCACACGAGAAAGGTCGGCTCGATTAAAGCCACAAAGACGTACTGGTAGACGATGCGGATGCCCCATAGAACCGTCAGCGATAAGACGGGTATCCGGTACACCCCGGCACGCATCGGGACGAAGGGAGCCGCCAATAGCACCGCTCCCCCGACGAGCTCGATAATCGCCGCCACCAGGCTGAGCTCTTTAGAACCGCGGCCGAAGGCCGGGCCGAAACCCCGGAATGCTCCGCCGATGAGCGAATCGTAGTAGGCTAGCTCGAGGATGCCCAGGGTTAGAAAAAAGGCTCCGGTTAACAGCTGAATCCAGAGGGAGATGTCTGAGCTTCTGGTTCTAGGCGCCATAGTGTCTCCTATCGTGTTTCGTGTCGACTTGTGTTAGACCAACAGCTCGGCCCGGAAGACCGTAACCGCTTTTCCGATAAGTCTAACGCGCCCGTTGCCGAATTCACAGCCGACTTCCCCGCCCCGGACGGACGCCTGATACCCAAGGAACTCCTTGGGACCGAGGATGGTGCTCCAATAGGGCGCCAGCACACAGTGAGCCGCCCCGGTCACAGGATCCTCGTCGATACCGAAACCCGGGGCAAAAAAGCGGGACACAAAATCATAGGGCCCGGTATCGGCTGCGGCGGTTACGATGAGTTGCCCGACTCCTCCGGCCAGCAGTGCCCGGGCATCGACATCAAGGCCTTGGACGGCCTCCGGGTCCGATAGCCGGGCGAGGTAGAATTGCTCGGTGGCTCCCCGGTGGACAACCACCTCGACAGAGCCGGCTCCCAGGACCGCCAAAATGCAGCGAAGCGGCGAGGCGTCGGCTTCTGCATCGAGGGGCTCCGTAAGCAGAGCCGAAATATCGCGGGCTTCCGAGAGGATATGCGCCCCGGCGAGGGTAGCGTGGCCGCAGAGGGGTACCTCGACCGTCGGTGTAAACCAACGGAGCTCGTAACCTTCCTGAAGGGGCCGGACAAAAGCGGTCTCCGGGTGATTGAGCTCCCGAGCTAGCCCCTGTTTCCAGCTATCGGGACGGTCTTCATCGAGAATACAGACTCCCGCCGGATTCCCCCGGAATGGTTCGGTCGTAAAGGCGTCTACAACGAAAAGCTCCACCGAGGGACCGTATCACGGTCCCTCCACCTCGTCCAACTAGAACTCTTCGAAATCTCCGTCTCCGTCGGCCGGTGCCCCCACTGGTGCGGTGCCGGCGTTCCCGTGGGTCCCGGCGCTCGGACGGACGGCCGCGAGCGATCCGTCCGCCCGCTTCTTTCCCTGCCCGTAGGTCCCGGAACCGTCGGTAAGCAGGCGCCGATCCACTGAAGTCGTGTCGACCTTGAAGAAGCTAATCGACGCTTCGAGCTCCTCGGCCTGGCTCGCCAGCTCCTCTGCCATGCTCGACATCT
>CAZLDK010000269.1:0-4819 GCA_964558285.1 uncultured Spirochaetaceae bacterium
TCGAGTACGCCCTGGCCCTCGCGGGGAAGGGAGCTCTCAGGTTCGAGGAGGTCGTCACAAGGACGCTTCCCCTGGAGGCTGCAGCGGTGAACGACGCCCTCGCCTCTTTGGCGCGATTCGGTCCCGGAGTGCGGTCGGTTCTAGTACCCGGTTGACCGGAGGCTATTTCCGGGGCCGGGAGAGCGGCCGGGGCCTGACTCCCTATCCGACGCCTTCGTGGCCGGCGACAACCTCCCGGTAGAAGTAGTAGCTGTCCTTGGGAACGCGTCGCAGCTCGTGTTCGTAATCGCAGTAGACGATGCCGAAACGCTTGGTGTAGCCGAAAGCCCACTCGAAGTTGTCGACGAAGCACCATAGAAAGTAGCCGGCGAGGGGAACCCCCTCGTCGATGGCTCGGCGGCAGGCGCCGAGGTGGCTTCGGAGGTAGGCGATTCGCTTCGGGTCCCGGACCCGGAACGCCGGCTGGTTTCCGGCGCCGGCCGGGTTTTCGTCCTCGGCGGCGGCGGTCTCCGCCTCGACGACGTCTTCGAAGGCAGCGCCGTTTTCGGTTACGTAGAGGCGCAGGCTCGGCGCCTGGCGATGGACCCAGTGCAGCTGACGGTGGAGTCCATCCGGGACCACGGGCCATCCCATCTCGGTCTTCTGCTGATAACCTCGGACCACTTTGAACTCTTCCTGGGCCTCCGGGTCGAAGGCAACCACCGGCTCGGTGTAGTAGTTCAGGCCGAGAAAATCGAAGGGCGCGCTGATTACTTCCATGTCACCGTCTTGTACCGGCATCGCGACTTCCGGGACGGCCGAAAGGTGGCGCTCCGGGTAGCCGTCGCCGAGGAGGGGATTGAGGAACATCCGGCTGTCCCGGTCCGCAGCCCTATCGGCGGCGAGGATGTCCTCCGGGCGTCGCGTCGCCGGACGGGGTGTCGAGAGGTTCAGGGTGATGCCGATGGTCGACACTCCGGTGCCCGGCCCACTGCGCGCGTCCCCGCGAAACTGCCGGACGGCGAGGCCGTGACCGAGCAGCAGGTGATGGATAGCCCGGTAAGCAGCGACTCTGTCTTGCCTGCCGGGGGCGTGGACCCCGTCGAGGTGGCCGAGAATGGAGCTGCACCAGGGCTCGTTTAGGGTTATCCACCGGTGGACCCGGTCGCCGAAGGCGTCAAAGCAGGCTCCGGCGTAGTCGGCGAACCGGTAGGCCGTATCCCTGGCGGGCCAACCGCCGGCGTCTTCCAAGGCCTGGGGGAGGTCCCAGTGGTAGAGCGTCACCACCGGCTCGATCCCCGCCGACAGAAGCTCGTCGATCAGACGGTGATAGAAGTCGAGACCGGCTTGATTGGTGGCCCCCGGATTCGTGCCCCCCGGGGAGCCGAGGCCCCCGTCGGGTTGTATTCTCGGCCAGGCAAGGGAGAAGCGATACGCGTCGATACCGAGGTCCCGCATCAACGCGACGTCTTCCGGGAACCGGTGATAGTGGTCCGTCGCGACGTCACCGGTCTGGTTCCCGACGATTTTGCCCGGGGTGTGGGAGAAGCGGTCCCAGATGCTCTCCCCCCGGCCTCCCTCGGAGACCGCCCCTTCGATCTGGTAGCTCGCTGTCGCTACCCCCCACAGAAAGCTGTCCGGCAATGCACTCTGGTTGCTCATGCCCGAAGCTTACGACGCTTTGGTCTCTTGAGAAAGACCCTGGGGGAAACGATACTAATGGCTATGGAGCAGCGCGAAATCCGCTCCCTGGATGCAGGGAGCTTCGATCACTTTGTCGCTCTCACCTTGAGAGCCTATCCCCGGTTCGGAATGCCCTTCGAAAAACGGGGGATAGGTTTCGAGGAGGGGCTCCGACGCCAATTCGACGACCCCACCATCGAGCCCGTCGGATTCTTCGTCGACGGAACCCTCGCCGGGGTCATGCGAATCTTCCACTTCGAGATGAACTTTTTCGGTTCGGTGGTCCCGGTCCGAGGTCTCGGTTCCCTGGCAGTCGACCTGCCGTTCAAGAAACGGCATCTTGCCCGGGACATGATCCGGCACTTCCACCGAACCGCCCAGGGAGACGGCTGCTTTCTGACGGCCCTCTATCCCTTCGATCCTCCCTTCTACCGGAAGATGGGGTACGGATACGGGACCCGTCTCGACCGGTACCACATCCGCCTCTCGTCGCTCCCCGGCGAGCCCGACGGGGGCCGCGTCGACTACCTGGGTAACGGGGTCCTGGGCCCCTTGCGAGAGTGCTACCACCGAGTATTTCGCGGCACCCACGGTCTCTTCGACCGGAGTACGAAACAGATGGAGCCCCTCCTGGGAGACGGCGCTCGAAAGCTCTTGGTCGGGGTTCGGGCAGAGGGGAAGGAGAAGATTGCAGGCTACGCCGCATTCCACTTTGTCCGAGGGTATCCCGACTCCCTCGATAGCGATAATCTCTATCGGAACGATATCTTCGTCGACGAGATGGTCTACGAAACTCCGATGGCCCTCCGGGAGCTCTTGGGATTCTTTCGGCGCCAGGCCGATCAGGCCGGTCGTCTCATCCTCCGGACCCAGGACCCTGCCTTCTACCATCTACTCGACGACCCCGGAGATTCGTCGGGAAACGTCGTCGAGCCGGCGTACCATCAAAGCGCGGTATCCGGGGTGGGGCTGATGTATCGCCTCATAGACCTTCCCCGGGGGCTCGACGCCTATTTCGCCGCAAGACCCAAGGAGGCCAAAACAGCTCCGGCGATAACCCTCTCGGTGACCGACAGCTTTATCCCGGAGAACGCCGGGGACCACGTCATCGGCAGCTGGAAAACGGGGAAAGCCGCCTTTCCCGGGGCCCGCCTCGCTCTCGACGTCTCGGCTCTCTCTTCTCTCGTTATGGGAGCAGTCGGTCTCCGGGAGCTGGTGGCACTCGGACTTGCCGAGCCCTCGGATCCGTCGACCCTGCCGGCCGCCGAAGGCCTCTTCTCCGGGGCCCCTCGGCCGGTCTGTTACACGGGGTTCTGACCGTTTCTTCCGTCGCCGTCTCTCGAAACCGACACCGGTATGCTCATTGCCACCTTTTCTATTTCCGCGCCGCTTCGGGTAAATCGCTCGACATCCTCGTCGGTCAACTGCTCGTCGGTAATGATGACCCCCACCTGATCCAACCCGGCGTAGGTAACGAAGGAGGTCTGGTCGAACTTGGAATGGTCCGCCAAGACCGTAGTCCGACCGGACCGACTTATCACGGTTTGGTTCATGGTGGCGGTACGCTCGTCGGTCGTCATCAGCCCGCTCTGCTCGTCGATGCCGTCGGCTCCCAAAAAGGCGTAGTCCACACGGTAGCTCATCAGGGTTCGTTCGGCGACCATCCCGCACACGTCCCTCCGCTCGGCCCGGACTTCCCCCCCGAGGGAGATAGTCTTGCAGTGGGCGGCGAGGAGCTCCGCGACGTCGAGGGAGTTGGTCAGGACGGTCAACCGCGAAAGGGCTCCCTGTTGTATCCGTATAAGGATGGCCTCGGCACACTTCATAACGGTCGATCCTGAATCGAGAAACAACACGTCGTCGGAGTGGCAGAGCTTGGCCGCGGCGAACCCAATCGCCGCCTTCTCGGCTATCCGGACGCTCTGGGAGAGGGAAAAGGAGTAGTCCTTGCGGATCTCCGGAACCAATCGGATACCTCCGTGGGTCCGGATGGCCAGACGATCGTCCTCGAGACGTCCGAAGAGCCGTCGGACGGTCGCGTCCGAGACACTCAGAGCCGCCGAAACCTGGCCGACATCGAGCTGTTTGTAGAGCCGCAGAAGCTCGATGAGCTTCTCTTTTCGTTCCTCCGGTCTGCCCACGGCGTGTTCCCCCAAAATAGTGTTCAGATCTTGCAATTTTTGGCTCGAAAAGCGTTCATGTCAAGCATCAAAGCGTGTATAATGATAGCTATCATCCCTCGCAGAAGGATATCGTGTGGCCGGCATCGACATTCGGATCAAGCAGCTCTTTCGAAAACGGAAGAATCTGGTTATTTCGGCGATAGACCACGTCCTCGAGTACGGCGATCAGCCGGGCCTCGAGGACACCGCAGCGGCGATAGCCGCCTGTCGCGGCACCGACGCGCTACTCCTGTCGCGCCACTCCCTCCTGCGAAACGGGGACCTTTTCGGAGACAATGAGGCCCCGGTCCCGGTCGTGAGGATCAACTGGTCCTCCGCCTTCTACTATCCTTTGAGCTATCGTGAGGGTCACACCGAGATAGCGGTAAGGGTGGACGAGGCGATACAGGCCGGGGCCGAGGCTGTTATTTGCTCCCTCTTTCTCGAGGACAGGGACGAGGCCCGGGAGGCCCGGAACGTCGCGCTCTTTTCGGAGATAGTCCGGCAGAAAGAGGCCCTGGGAATACCCCTTATCGGGGAGTGCTACGTCGTCGAACATGCAGAAATAACGCAGGATCAACTCCACGCAAAGGTAAAGCGGGTTTCGCGGGTAATGGCGGAGTTGGGAGCGGACCTGGTGAAGTGCTTCTTTACCGGCGACCGGTTCCACGAAATTGTCGAAAACACCCCGGTTCCCATCTTTACCATCGGCGCCGAGAAACTGTCGTCGGACCTCGACGTGCTCAAGAAGGCGAAGGCGAGCGTCGACCAAGGAGCCCGGGGGATCATCTTCGGACGAAACATCTTTATGGCGGAGAAGCCGCCGGAGCTCATCCAAGCCTTAGACCTGGTTCTAAACGCCGGGCAGACTCCGGAAGCCGCCGCCGAGCGCTTCGGCCTCTCCCGTTAGCACCCCCGCCGGTCGCCGTTCACCACCCACTAACAGACCGTAACCGTCTGTCCGCGTTTCTGCGACTCGAGGGCCGCGGTAAAGA
>CAZLDK010000270.1:0-4691 GCA_964558285.1 uncultured Spirochaetaceae bacterium
CGAGGATCACGGTCCGTTTGATTCTTGCTGATACGGTCGTCTTTTCTGTTTCCATGTATATACAATAATCACGGTGAGCAACTATCGTCGAATCGAGCCGGGGCTTGCAATCCTCGCCGCCATCTCCCGCCGCTCCTTCGCCGAAAGCCGGGCCACCAGCTCGTCGTAGACGGGGCTCCGGCCCCTGCCGGCCTTTTGCTCCGCCCGCTTGCGCCGGAGCTCCCGGGCAATCTCGTGGGCCGGGCGGTAGTCCCGGAGCTTGAAGGCCCGGTTGATAAACTCAAACACCTTCTCGAGGAGCTCCGAATCGTTGGCGAGAAGCTCGGTCAATTGTCGCAGGAGCTTCTCCCGCTGCTCGTCGGTCAGCCGGGCCCAGGCGTTTAGCATTCTGCGCTCGGCGTGGGGCCGGGGCACGTGGTCGAGCTCGCAGACCGCGGTAAAGAACTGCGACCGGCGGGCATCGTAGGCGCGCTTCATAGATCGGACGAAGTTCGACGCAGCCTGGGGATACTCACCGAGGTACATCCGGTAGAGGCCCATATTGCGATTAAGGATGGTGCTCTTGGGGTTGAAGTAGAGCCCCCGGCGGATCAGGGGGATGGCCTTCTTTGCCATCGAAAGCGGAAAGACCCGGTAGGGGGAGCGATCGACGAGCCGCAGGAAGACCTTTACGGAGATGGACAGACCGATAAGCTGGACCAGGATTCCGGGCAGGAGGCCCAGGGTCGAAACGCTGGTGTTGTAGATTCCGTGGATTAACGCCACGAGCGCCACGCCCTTGTAGGCGCTCCGGTAGGACTCGGGGTCCCGGGAGTGGAGGTTGCTGTAGAGCGCCTGGGAATAGAGGCCGCCCCAGATGGCGGCGTACACCATATGACCCCCGGTGGTAAGCACGGGGCGAACCAGCATGAAGAGGGTTCCGTATCTCTCAATATAGAGGACGTTCTCGATGGCACCGAAGACAAGACCGACCACCGCGGCCTGGATAACCCCGTCCTGTGGCTCCCGGACGGTTCGCAAGGTGTGGGCCACCGAGAGAAAGCAGACGAACTTTGCGAACTCCTCGATCACCCCGGTGACCAACACCTCGTAGAAGAAGACCGAGTCGTAGATAAAGGGCACCAGGAAGGGAAGCGGATAGACGCCGTGGAGGATAAACGTCACCACGACGCTTACCGCCCCGGCAAAAAAGAACTGGGCGAGGATACCCGGCTGCTGCTTGTCGGCGAGATAGCGCAAGCGGCGAAAGAGGAAGTACATCCAGAGTCCCGTCGCGACGATGTTCCAGAGGTGAAGCAATACAATCACATTCGGTCCTTTAACCGTAAGCTACCACATGGTTGATCGGTCCACCGGGGCCGTGGATACGTCTCGCCATCGTACCAACCGCCCCTCCTCCAGCTCCACCTCCAACAGGACCTGGTACGCATCGACCTGGGGAGCGATAGAGCCATACTTGTAGACCTCTTCCCAGATGGCATCCCGGCCAATGTGTAAGCCCCCGGTGTAGGGCACCGGGACATCGAGCCCCCGGTAGCAGGCGGTGTGGCCGTAGGAATCCACAATCGCCTCCACGCCGCCGATCGGCGGGTAGTGCCCCCGCCTGTCCCGGACGGTCATCCATCGAAGAAAGAGCCCCTCCTTGGTCAGGGAGTAGCGCAGGTAGAAGCCGCGGTAGCAGGCGGTGTGGATCATCTCCGGAAGCAGGCCGAACTGCTCCGGCGTGACCAATCCCTCCTCGGTGGTTAGCTCGAGAAGCTCGTAGACGTAGCGACGAAATCGAATGGTATCGGTGAATTGCAGTGACATACAAAGGACAATGCAATCGGTGTGCCAGGGGATTTGGGGCCGGTACAGGGCGCGTTCGGGAGCCCGGGATGGAACCGCGGTTACACCGGAGGCGGAACGGCGGTTACGGGGGGCGGCATCAAGAATGGGCGCCTGTCTCCGCCGGCCTCGCGGTTCTACCTACCGCGCATTGGCCCCGGGGTCGCCGGCGCGCAGATGGCCAAGCAGGCCGGCGCAACGGTGTTCTTTACCGTCGGATCCGAGGCGAAACGCGACAAGGTCTTAGCCCTCGGGGCGGATCACGGGATCCTCTACAAGGAGGTCGACTTTGTCGAGGAGGCACGCCGCCTCACCGGCGGCGAGGGGGTCGATCAGGTGGAAGACTTTGTCGGCGCCGCCTACCTGATGCGCAACCTCTCGATTTTGAAGACGCGTGGCCGCCTGGTCCTGGTGGGACAGCTCAGCGGCACAACAGCGGAGCTCGAGATGAACCGGGTGATCGGCAAGCGCCTTACGATCCGGGGCTTTACCCTTCGTCCCCAGTCGATTCCGGAGAAGCGGGCCATCATCGGCCGACTCCGGAGCCGCTGGCTACCCCTCCGGGCCGAGGGCCGCATCAAACCCATCGTCTACGCCACCTTCCCCTTGGAGCGGGCCGCCGAGGCGCACAAGATGATGGAGGCCAACGAGAACTTCGGGAAGATCATTCTGACTCTCGGGTGATTCGCGGCTACCACGTAACGCTCTCCTTGGATATACTCTTGATTGGTGAACACATATACGGCTGTAGTCAAACGCGAAGGTAATTGGTGGTACGGCTGGGTCGAGGAAGTGCCGGGCGTCAACGCCCAGGAAACGAGCCGCGAAGAGCTCATCCACGCACTGCGAGAATGCCTGGGCGAAGCACTCGAAATGAACCGGCGCGAGGCGCTTGAATCCGCGGCTTCTGACTACACGGAAGAACCGATCGCGCTTTGAAGCGCACCGCTCTAATCAAGCACCTGCAGAGACACGGCTGCTTACTTCTGCGGGAGGGGTCTCGCCACTCCTGGTGGACGAACAGCGATACCGGCAGCCCAACGCGATTCCCAGGCCTCGGCAAACCGCCTGCATCTTCGCGTCGCCCAGGCGCCCGACGTAGGTGCGAAGCCCATCCTTTTGCACCGTCTGCAGGTGATCCAAGTTGACAGCCGAGTCGCGCTTCAACCCCTCATCCGGCCCGACCAACACCTCGCTCGGGGCTCCGTGAATCGTAGAGGTTACCGGCGCTACGGTGACCGTCCGCAGAGCGCCCTCGCTGTCTGACCTCGTCGCTCTCTGAGAGCCGCCGGAGAAGCTCGTCGTCGAAGATCACCTGCACAGGTTTCATGTTGATATTTTATGTTGATGTTTGGTGTGGAGTCAATTGTTTCGAAACGCCGTTGACAAAGTAGCCACCGGTGGCTACCATGATTATATGGAGAGCAAGGCGGTCGGGATAAAGCAGCTTCGCGATAGCCTGAGTCGGTACGTAAAAGAGGCCCGAAACGGCACCCGGATTCTGATCCTCGACCGCGAAGAGGTCGTCGCCGAGATCAGGGAGCCGCAGGTGGACTACGCTCCCGCCCGCCGGGAGGGGCGCGCTGAGGAGATGGCGCGGGAGGGCACCCTCATACGGCCGGCCGGCAAGAAGGAGCCGCTGGGGCCTTCGCCGCTGCACCTGCCGCCGGGAACAAGCAAAGTCTTGCTTGCGGAAGACAGGGGGGAGACGTGAGAAGATGACGCTCTACGTTGAAACCTCTGCGCTCTTGTCCTGGCTCTTCGGAGAACCCGAAGGCTCCAAGGCCGCCGAGGCCATCGATTCGGCTTCCGTGGTCGTAACTTCGAAGCTCACACTCCTCGAGGCGCAGCGAGCCCTCCTGCGGGCCGGCGCGGAAAAGGGCCTAACCGAAGCCAACCAGGGCAAGGCGCGACGTGCCTTGGAGGATGCGGTAGGCGCCTGGGAGCTCATGGAGATTACGTCGGAGGTCTACTCCCGGGCGTCCCAGCCGTTCCCGGCGGAGCCCGTGGGCACCCTCGGCGGGATTCATTTGTCCACAATGTTGGTCTTCGTCTATCTCTACCGAGACCTCACCGTGTTGTCGTACGACGAGCGGATTCGCCGAAACGCGCAAGCGTTGGGGCTCCCGGGGGTATAGCTATGGGACTGTTTGATACCGTTCTCCTAACCCCCCCGATCCTCTGTCCGCGATGCGATAGCGAAATGGAGCTGCAGACGAAGCTGTTCGACCCCGCCATGACAACGTACCGTATCGGTTCGGTCGTCTCCGGATCCTCCGTCCTCTCGGGGATACTCGAGGAGCACGCGTACTGCAGGAACTGCCTAGAGGCGAAGCGAGAGCATGAGGTTACGGTGTTCCTGGTCGTATGGCACTCGATTTTGGCGGGGGTGGAATTGTCCGAAGAGGCAGCGGACGCGCGCCTCCGTGCCGTGGACCGGGCGGACCTTATCGGCTGGATAGACGAAGCGCAGCGTAGAGAACGAGATTGGCGGCGCCGCTTTCGGGCCTTTTACCGCGATGTCCGGGAGTGGCACGAGCACCTTGCGCGGGAGGCGGCAAAGCCGGATGCGGAGGAATCGGACCGCAGCTCCCGGGTATTCGCCGCCCTTTTTCGATTACCCCCCGAGATCCTCGATGCGCCGGACCCTCTTGGGGCGATCCTTGCCGACCACGAGGAATCCAGCGGGGAACAGGACGGGTTTTTCTGAAAGCTGGTTAAGGCCGGGGTGCCGGCTTCGTTTTCCCTAGACAGCAAACCTTTCGATAACTTCCGGATTCAGCTCGATGCCGAGGCCGGGTTTTTCGGGGACCACCAACTCTCCGTCCTCGAAGCCGAGGGGCTTAATCAAAAGCGTATCCCGC
>CAZLDK010000271.1:0-1926 GCA_964558285.1 uncultured Spirochaetaceae bacterium
AGAAGGGGGCCGATTATCTGCCCGGTGCCGTAGGCAACGGTGAGAAGACTCAAGGTGCGGGTGCTCTGCTGCGGTGCCAATTGCTGCCCCAGGCTCATCGTCATCGCTACAATCCCCATGAAGGTGCCACCGTAGAATACGGCACCGGCATACGCTGCTACCAAACCGGGAGAAAGCGCAGGAAGAACGATGCCGACGGCTTGTAATGCATACGCGGCGACCAACGCCTTCACCACTCCGGCCCGGAGGGCCAAGGCAGGCCATGCAATGCTCGAGCCTACCGCCGCAATGCCAACGACGATCCACGTTATCGTGCCGGCGGAGGCGCTCGCGGCATTGTCTTGCACAATAGCAACCAGAAATGTGCCACTGATGACGTAGCCCAAACCTACGCAGAAGTATGCCGCTGTCAACCAGGGAAGAAGCGGCGATCCGCCCCCTCCGGAAGACGCCGTGGCGGTAGGCGCCGGGGTGATTGGGCGATGAGAGGTAAGCCAGAACCAGCTAGTCAGCGCCAGGGGTAGGCTCGCCCCGCCGAGGACCAGCCAGAGTCCGCTAGCGCTGAGCCAGTCGTCAAGCAACAGCACCACGGCGCCGGCGAAGGCAATCCCCAGGCCAACCCCCGTAAAGATGACGCCACGCCAGCCGGCGGCGCCCCGATGGGCCAGGTGCTCCAGAGCCAACGCCGATCCCACCACCAGCACGCCGGCACTCGCAAGCCCAGACAAAAACCGCAGTATCGCCCACAGAACCGGGGCGTGTGAAAGACCCATTGCCGCGGTCGTTCCGACACTCACTAGGAGGCTAACGCGGAAGACCCAAACGCGCTGCCGTGCCACCGCCGACATCAAACAGAGCGACGCACCGAGCAAATAGCCAATGTAGTTTATTGTTGCCAGTCCCCCCGCAACGGTGGCACTGATGTTGTATTCCCGTTGCAGCAGAGGAAGTAACGGCGTATAGGCAAAACGTCCGATGCCCATGGCAACAATCAGTCCGAACATTCCGCCTACTGCTGCCATCCACCTCGGAGGAGCAGAGAGCGATTGCATGGCTCCCGATGATAGGGAAACCCCTATGTCGGAGCAAGGGCAAGTTGTGTGGTCACCCGGAGAATGCTGGCGTCGCCGACCTCGATCATACTAAAAAGAAGAATGATGAGCACATATGGGATCTCGCCGATCCAGACCCCCGAAGAGGGCCAGAAAACCACCGCAGTCGCCAAACGTGTATTTGGAAGAGGGGCAACTCTTCTGCTTCCCAGAAAACCGAACTGGGGATTCTATGCCCACGACGGAGAAGACTACGTCGGTGGGGTTCTCCTCGAGAAGATGAGTCCCACCGAAGGGTTACTCTCCTGGATCTTCGTTGATTCGAAGGCGCAAGGCCACAAGCTTGGCTCGCGCCTGTTGGAAGCGGGTATCCAAGCCATGGATAAAGAAGGGCTGAAGACGCAGTTCAGTCTGGTCCGCGCAGACAATACCGCTTCCTGGAACATGTTCGCAAAAAACGGCTACACCCGGCCGGGTGTTCTCAAATCGCTCTTTGGCTATTCAATGAAGGGCTTGCTGAAACGCTTCGGGTATTCGCTTGCGATCGGATACAGTACCTGGGTCAGAGACGACTCGGCCAAGAAGGCGAGGGTTCACCCCAAACGGTGGGCCATCCTGAAGAGCCTCCTCTTTTCGCTCTTCATCGGTGCGGGACTCTCGCTGTTTTCCCTACGGGGTATCGAGTTCCTCTATATCGGCGTGGCGATGGTGGCGGGGATCACCATCCTGAGGATGCTGGTGGCCTACCCGATTGCCAGAATGTCCGGGCCCGTCCGGTTCGATGCCCCGCAGGGGGGAACCCCGCTGAGCGTGGTATTGGCTTTGGCCTTTGGTGCATGGGTGCCGACCTTTGGCTTCTTTGTGCCGGAAGCCG
>CAZLDK010000271.1:1936-4653 GCA_964558285.1 uncultured Spirochaetaceae bacterium
GCGCGGTACAACGGCATCCAAGCCTTTGCGACCTGGATGAGCCTGCTGCTTGTCTATGTGGGGATGAGTCTCTTGTATCCAGCGCTATTCGCTGCGGGGCTGGGAGTCATCTTGGGCCTGGTCATCATCTACCAGGTGATTCCGTTCTTCCCATTCGATGGGATGGACGGCGCAAGGGTGTTGAACTACAGCAAAATCCTGTACGCGATCGGAGCGGTTCTGAGTCTTCTGGCCATCATCTTTCCTCTCTAGGAGGCCGAAGCGCGAATCAGACGCCGCCGAAGATCGGGCCCCAGGAACCCTCTTCTGCTTTGAAGAAGAGGAGTTCAGCATCCTTAATCGCCTCCGGTACTTCCCGCCTAGTACCGATCTCCCACCACGCCCTCACCGATGAGGGCTTCAAGCCGCTGCGTGTGCTCGGCCGACAGGGTCACGTCCTGAGCCGCCCAGTTCTCTTCCAGCCGTTCGATCCGGCGGGTACCCGGAATCGTGGCAACGCCCTGCGCCAGGAGCCAGGCAAGCGCTACCTGTGCCGGCGTTGCCTCGAGTTCACGGGCGATCCCGGCCACAGCGTCTGCAAGCACGATGTTGTGAGCAATTGCCTCGTCGCTGAAGCGGGGGTTCTCAAGGCGCCAATCGCCGGGCTGCAGGTCACTTCGGGAGCGGATCTTTCCTGTCAGGAACCCGCGGCCGAGGGGGCTGTAGGCCACAAAGCCGATGCCAAGCCTGCGTACGGTGGGCAGGATCTCGTCCTCAACCTCGCGGGTCCAGAGTGAATATTCCGTCTGCAAAGCGCTGATCGGGTGCACCTGATGCGCCCGGACAACCGTGTCCGGGTCCGCCTCCGACAGACCGATGTAGCGAACCTTTCCGGCCTTCACAAGCTCGGCCATAGCCCCGACGGTCTCCTCAACCGGCGTAGCCGGGTCGAGACGATGCTGGTAGTAGAGGTCGATGTAGTCCGTCCCCAGTCGTCTCAGCGACGCATCGCAGGCTGCCTTCACGTAGTCAGCTCCTCCCCGGATGCCTCGCCAGCTACCGTCTTCGGCCCGGTCGATCCCGAACTTGGTCGCCAGGGTAATGTCTCCGCGCCTGCCCTCCAGAGCCTTGCCCAGGAGCCGCTCGTTTGTGAATGGTCCATACATATCGGATGTGTCCCAGAACCTGCAGCCAATCTCCGCCGCGCGATCAAGCACGCGGAGGCTCGCCTTCTCATCGGACCCTCCGTAGAAATCCGACATTCCCATGCATCCCAGGCCTATAGCCGGCACCCGCAGTCCCTGTGATCCCAGATCAATTTCTTTCATGTAGGTACAATACTCCCGGCTTCCGGAGGTATGCCAGCCGAATTCTCCCAGAGTCTTGCCTGATCCTGCACAGGCCGGGAGAATACGACTATCCTGGAAGGCCATGAAGTATGCTCGTATCCGGAGGCCGACGTGGATGCGCAGAAGCTGACCGTTCAATCACTAAGGTTTGTGCGGAAAAAAACGAGGGGCGGCTCGGAGGAGGTCGCGGAACCGATCGAGGGCCTGCGGCTACTGAGCCGGGAGCAACCTCGCTCCTTCGAGAGCCATCTCTACGACCCGGTTCTGTGCCTGATCTTGCAGGGCCGCAAGGACGTCGCAATCGGCGATCGGCACCTCTCCTTTGGGCCCGGCGAGTGCCTGCTCGTCAGCCACCACCTGCCGGTCTCTTCACAGATCGCCACCGTGCCCTACCTTGCCCTGGTCCTTGACGTCGATCTTGCCCTCACCCGAGCGCTCTACGATGACGTGGCACAACATGCCCCCGGCAACGCTCGGGCCCGTGCAGCCGAGACCCATCGTGCGGATGCGGCCCTCATCGATGCCCTCTCGCGTTACATCGCTCTCGCAGACTCCCCCGCTGATGCCCGCGTGCTCGGCCCGCTTATCCGCAAAGAGATTCATTACCGACTGCTGGTGGCGCCCTACGGAGGCATGCTTCGTAATCTCATCCGGCTCGACAGCTACGCAAGTGCTATAGCGCAGGCTATCGGACACATCCGAAGGGACATCAGCGCTCAGATCACCATCCCGGACCTGGCACGCGCAGTCGGCATGAGCGAAACCTCGTTCTACAAACACTTCAAAGCCGTTACCTCCCGGACCCCTCTGCAGTACCAGAAAGAGCTTCGCCTTCTTGAGGCCAGGCAGCGACTGCTAAGCGGTGCAGTCTCCGTCAGCACCGCAGCATTTGACGTCGGGTACGAGAGTCCCAGCCAGTTCAGCCGGGAGTATGCCCGGAGCTTCGGGGTAGCCCCAAGCAGGGATGTCGCGCGCGCCGGCGGGTGAGAATCGGGGAAGCAGGAGTTGAAAAAAAGCCTTTGACGAAGTGATAACCGAAAGCCCTATCGAGGTATTCCAGTACAATCGGACCGAAGGTTACCAACCTCTGCGAGAGTGGATCGCCGCAGACGTCCAGGGTAAGACCGGCAAAATCATCTCTCCGGAGCAAGTACTCGAACTTCTCGCGGAGGCGATGAGTAAGCAAAGCCCTCCCTTCGCCTCGGCTATGTAATCGGGCCGAGGGAAGCTGTTGTCCAGTTGAGCCGGGCGAAGCAGGCCAGCGACCTTCACAGTAGCCACCTCCTTCAAATGGTGTTGTACCGTTTCCTGTCCGGCCCATCCTTCCAGACCACTTGCGTGTTCTGAGACGCGCGTATGAAGCGCAGAAATCCTCGACGCTCCACGCGA
>CAZLDK010000272.1:0-4625 GCA_964558285.1 uncultured Spirochaetaceae bacterium
ATTCTGACGGTCGTCCGGCGCCACCGAGAGGTAGCGAGGGCCAGGTTTCGGTTCAGGTCCGGCAGGTTGAGAAAGAACGCCCCAAGCTCCGCGGTCTCCCCGGGAGAGAGCGTCTCGACGGAAGGCTTCATGGGCGAAAGTGTATCACCTCCGACCCCGGCCTTGAATCCCCGTGCCATTAATGATCTACTGCGACAATGGCAGACAAACGATTGATTCCCCTCGGCAGCGACACCGCAAGCACGCCGACGGAGGGTATGCGAAGGGCGATGGCGGCGGCGTTAGTCGGGGACGAGCAGCGGCGGGAGGACCCGACGGTCAACGCTCTCTGCGAACGGGTGGCGCACCTCTTGGGTCACGAAGACGCGCTCTATCTGCCGTCGGGAGTTATGTGTAACCTGGTCGGGGTAAAGGCCCTCACCTCTCCCGGAGACGTCGTGTTTGCCGAGAGTATGTCCCACCTCATCCGCGCGGAGTCCGCCGGGGCCGCCCTCGCCTCGGGGGTTCTGATCGAAGCTATTTCCACCGAAAACGGCATCTTTACGGCGGCGGATCTGCTCGCCGCTCTGGAGGAAACCCGTTCGGCGCCGTACCCCTACGCGGCCCCGGCCCGGCTGGTTTGTTTAGAGCAGAGCCACAACTTCGGAGGCGGTACTGTCTGGACCCTGGCGGAAACCGAAGCCGTCGTCGAAACGGCCCGGAAACAGGGGCTCGCAACCCACCTCGACGGGGCTCGGCTCCTAAACGCCACGACGGCCCTTGGGATCGACCCGAAGGAGTTCGGGAAGCTCTTCGATTCGGTATGGATCGACTTCTCCAAGGGGCTCGGTGCGCCGGTCGGGGCGGCCCTCGCCGGGAGCAAGGATTTTATCGCGGCTGCCCGCCGTTTTAAGCACCTCTTCGGCGGTGCGATGCGCCAGGCAGGAATTATCGCCGCCGGGGCCCTCTACGCCCTCGACCACCACGTCGCCGGCCTCGCCGAGGACCACGAAAACGCCCGGCGCCTCGCCCGGGGGCTTACCGGACTTCCGGGAATCGAAGTGGCAAACCCTAACCCTGCGACGAACATGGTCTTTGTTCAGGTCGAGGAGAAACTCGGTGGGGCTTCCGGTCTTGCCGAGGGTCTTCTAAACCGAGGAGTCGCGGTAAGCGTCGTGACGGGGCGCATCCGGATGGTTACCCATCTCGACGTGTCGGGTGAGGATATCGAGACGGCGATTACGGCCTTTACCTCGCTAACCCGCGGATAAGAAGTAGCAGCCGGCCCGCCCGACGGCTCTATCGGGTTCCGTGTTTCGTCGGGCTATCCCGCCATCCCTCGGCGCAGGGCTTTGAGGCACATCTCGGTGCCTTCCCGGTAGTACGCCTCGGAGGGGTACATCATCACGTGCTTCATAAACGTGCGAAGCTGGTACGCCCGGAGCCGGAGCTCGAAGGTTTCGTCGAGGCCGTGGGCATCCTGGTATCGCCGGAGAAACGCTTCGTTTGCGAGGCCGAAGACCTGCATAAACGAGATTTCCCAGGCGTAGTCGGCCCAGTTGCCCGGTATATCGATGTAGCCGCTGATCCGAGGCCCAGCGTCGACCATGACGTTCCCGGACCAGATATCGTAGTGGGTAAGGGTGGAAACCTCGCCGATGTCCAAGAGTGACTCGAGAAAGGGCCACAGTCCTTCAGCTTCGGCAAAGACCTTTTCGGACAGGACGCCGGCGTTCCGCACCATTCGGATTACCTCGTCAAGGCGGGGAAGCCAGAACGAGGGCCAGGAGGGCTCTCGCTCCGGTGGGGAAAGCTCGATGCCCCCGAATCCCCGTGACTTTGTCCTGTGGAGCCGAATGACGTCCTCCGTTAGCTCGTGCATTACCTGCCGGCGGTCGGAATCGGAGAGTCGCCCGAAGACCTGGTGCATGACGTCTCCGGGAATTTTCGTCATTACCAGGGTGGTGCCCGGGAGGTAGGGCTCCGTCTTGCCGGGGCGCTGTTCCGGGACATCGAGATAGAGGGGCCTCGGGACCGGGAAATCGGAAAGCTCGGCGAAGCGTGTTAGAACCTCGTACTCCCGAATGATGTCGGCGTCTTTGTCCTGGGGGCTGATTTTCAGAACCAGCTCGAGAGAGGGCGGCCCGACGGCCCCCGGGGCCTCGGTCCCACCGGGCTCCAGCGCGACGGCGATAACCCGGTTCCAACAGCCGCCGGTCAGAACCCGGTAACCGGAGACCCGGTACTCGGAGGCCCGGGAGACCCTGCCGCCTGCGCCGTCCCCCTCTATGGCGTCTAACGCGGCGCCGCAGATGCCCGAAAGCGCCTCGTCGGTCAAGGCGGGGTCGATTGTCCGTCGAAGAAGCTCTTCCTGAACGTTCATAGGCCTAACTCCTCGGCTAGTAGCAGTCGGTTACGAACTCGTCTCGGGCCAACCAGAGCTCCTCGACGCGGTAGAGATGCCAGTAGTCGTGCATTAGGATATGCCGGAGGAGGATACGGGCGGTGTAGCGCGAGTATTCGGGATGCTCCCCCTCCCGGTCCCAGAGCTCGTCCGGAACGCTTTCGGCCACGGCAATCTGACGTCCTCGGCGGTAGGAAAGCTCTTCGAGGGCTTCGTCTATGCCGAGGAGCTTCTCCCTGGGGGCTTCCTCGCCGGGCGCCACCGGCTGATACGGGGTAATGACCGGCCGCTCTTCCTGCTTGAATCGCTCGAGGCGCCGGAGGAGCATCCCCTGAACCTGGGCGAGATGGGAGATGTGCTCCTCCACGGTCCAGGCGCCGGGGCGCCGACGGACGCCGAGGGCGGTCGCCGGAATCGAGCGGACGAAGGTCGCGGCGACGGTTGGCGCAGCCGAGAGAGAGAAGAGCAAAGATTCGATTTCTTTCATCGGTACTCCTTCTTGGGACACAAAACGCGCCTTACAAGTCGCAGTCGAGGCACCCCGCCTGTTCCGCCTCGAACTCGAGGGTGACGTGCTGAATCCCCTTCTCCGCGAGGCGTACCTTCGCCGACGCCTTGGTCTCTTCCAGGTCGTCCAAGGGCGGATTACCCTTCATGACCAGGTGGGCCGATAGAAGGTTGTACTCCCCGTCGAGGGTCCAGACGTGGACGTGGTGAACCTCCGCGACGCCCTCGAGATCCTGCAACACCTCTCTTAGTTCGGAGGTGTGTACCCCCGGCGGGGCGTGTTGGAGAAAGACTCGAAGCACCCGCCGGAGGGAGGGGACGATTCTAACGAGGATAAAGAGCGTGATGCCAATCGAAAGAATCGGGTCGAGAATCGGCAGATTCACGAAAAAGAGGACAATACTGACGACGAGGACGGCGACCCATCCGAGGATGTCTTCCATCAGGTGAAGGATGACCACACGCCGGTTGGCGTCGGTGTTCCCCCGGAGGCGAAAGGCCGCAGCGCCGTTTACCGCGATCCCCAGAACCGCGAGGGGGAGCATTCCCCGGGGCTCTACGGCTTCGGGGGCAAAGAGGCGGGGAATGGCTTCGGTCAGGATAAAGACCGACCCGCCGAGGAGGACCAGCCCGGTGACAAGGGCGCCGAGGACCCGGTAGCGGCGGTAACCAAAGGTCAGCGTTTCGCTGCTTTTGCGTGAGGAAAGCCGGTCCATGGTCCAGGCAAAGGCTATGCTGATAGAGTCACCGAAGTCGTGAACCGCGTCGCTGACGATCGCTATGCTGTTCGTCCAGAGCCCCCCGACAAGCTCGATGACGGCGAAGAAGACGTTCAAAAAGAAGGCAACGCCGAGACCGCCGTCGCCCTCTCGACGTTCGTGGTTGTGGTGATGGTGGTGATGATCCATTAGTCTCGCTTCACTACCTCGTATTGACCCATCATCCCCTCATCCTCGTGCTCGAGGAGATGACAGTGATACATGTAGACGCCGGTATAATCGGTAAACGCCAGGGCAATCTGCACACGGTCTCCGGGCCAGAGGAGCACCGTGTCCTTCGGGCCGGCGAGCTCCGGTGGGGGCGGCGAGCCGTTGACGTTGAGAACCTCGAATTGAAGGCCGTGGACGTGAAAGCTGTGGGGGACGTTTCCCATCGGTCCCATCATCCCTCCCCCCATGGCTCCGTTGACGATTTCCCATACCTCTGTAGTGCCGAGCTCGACGTACTCGTCTATCCGGGACAGATCCATGAGCTTTCCGTTGATGGTAAGCCGTCCACCGGGCCCCATCGTCGACATGACAAAGCGGCGAACCCGGGGGGCCTCCGGAAGGGGAACTCGGAAGCGCGTCCCTAGAGACGAAGGTATCGAGTCCGGGCCTCCGGAGAGGGTGCTGTTGGGCTCCATCCGGAGCGCGACATACCGTTCGTTCGCGTTCGTCTCGGCGACAAGCTCGACGGAGCCCCCGCCGAAGAGGCCCCGCGGCATCTCGGAAAAATTGACAAGAACCTCGGCCCGTTCCCCCGGGGAGAGTACCACGAAATCCTGAGCTACCGGGGCCTCGAGAAAGCCGCCGTCGGTTGCTATCTGGTGGAGGGGTTCGCCGTTGCTCAAAGAGAGTCGCAAGAGGGTGGAGTTGCTCCCGTTCAGGAGGCGAAGCCGGAGGATACCGCTCTCGACTTGGAGTGTCGGCTCGATTACGCCGTTCGAGAGGAGGACGTTGCCGAAATAGCCCTG
>CAZLDK010000273.1:0-4521 GCA_964558285.1 uncultured Spirochaetaceae bacterium
TTCGACCTCATCTGAAAGGTCGACTACGACGCCCTCGTGGACCAGAAAGTCCATATCCAGGGATGCGATATCTTTCCCCGGGGTGTAGAAGTGGATCTCTCCGTCGAGGTGGGTTCCAATGTGGTTCGAATGTGTTACCACCTGGCCGTTGGCACCGTTGGGTGCGAGGCGCTTGAAGTACTGAACCTGCAGTGCTACGTACGTCGGCCATGGGGGGGTACCGACACCCAAAGGAATAGTTAAATCGATAAACTTCATTTCATTCTCCTCGTGCTGTTACTTTTCTAAGCTCCGTAGCGCTCTACGAAGGCCTTGAATGCGTCGTTAAAACATTTTTGCGGGGGCTTCACAAGACCGGCGCCGACCATTCCTATTCCCGGGTCCTTGTGGGCGATTCCCGTATTGATAGCCGGCAATATGCCGGTCTCGACAATCTTTACTACGTCGATACCCGTCGGGGTGCCCCGAAAGTCGAGGGCAGGAATCTGGTAGGTCTGGTTTTCCTCGAGGGTTATCTCGTACATCTGGGTGGTAAAGTTGACCGCGTCCTGAGGCGTCCCGCCGACGAACTTAACGATTGCCGGCGCCGCCGCCATCGCAAAGCCGCCGATGCCGATTGTCTCCGTAATGACGGAGTCCCCGATGTCCCGAGCCGCGTCGTCGGCGGTGTAGCCCGGGAGGTACAGGCCGTCTATTACGCTCGCGGGACCGGTAAACCAGAGGTCTCCGAGGCCGCTGATCTGGATGCCGAACTCGGTGCCGTTTCGCGCCATCGTTACGATCATCGAACTTCCCTCGATGTCTTTGCAGGCGTCCACCGTGGCCTTCGCCGAGGGCATCGTAAGGTTCAGGAAGAAGTGGTCGTTCTCGTGCATAAAGGAGAGGACCTTCGAAAGCTTCTCCTTGGGCTGGTCGAGCCGGACGAGATACGGCGCAAGCTCCCGGATAAAGAGCGATGTGCCTGCCCGGTTTCGGTTGTGTCCCTCGTCCCCCATTTGCAGGACCTGGGCTATGAGGTTCTTCATGTCGATGGGACCCCGGAGCTTCAACGCCTCTTTAAGGATAGGTGCGAGCTCCTTTTCCATCCACCGAAGCTTTTCGATAACTTCGGTGCCGTTGGCTCCGTACCGAAGAACCTTTCCGAGCCCCTCGTTGAGGGTGCAGTACGCCTTGTTTCCGAAGGCACTGTTCTCGACGATCCACACCGGCATGCTTGCCGTCACAACCCCCGCCATCGGGCCTACCGCGTTGTGATGGTGGCAGGGTTCAAAGTCGATCTCTCCCGAGGCGGCTAGTTTCTCCGCCTCCTCCGGACTCTGTGCAAGCCCTTCGTAAATAAGGCCGCCGATAACGGCGCCCCTCAGGGGCCCCGCCATATCCTGCCACTTGACCGGTGGTCCGGCGTGTAGAATGAGATTCTTCCTCATTCCGGGTACGTCTCTCTCGGCTACGCCGATATCCATCAAGGTCGGGCGTCCCTTCTGAAGCCGGGAGACCGCCTCGGCGTTTGCGGCCGCCCTGTCGATCTTGGTCGAGGCGTCGAGGCGTTCGAGAAGCGCCGCCATTTTGCTGTCGCCACCGGCAGGGGGCCGCCACTCCACATGGACAACATCGACACCCTGGTCGGCAAGATCCTCGGCGAAACCCTCGAGTCCCATATTGACGACCTTTAGCTCGCCGTCAAAGAGCGCGTTTATCTTATCGACGTTCATCGTTGTGCCACCTTTTCCATTATCCGCACGGCGAGCATCGAAGCCTGATAGTTCGACGGCATGACCACGCAGCCGATCGACTCGAACTGCCGTCGCTGAGAGTCTACGTTTTGAAAGTCACCGTCGGTCCCGGTTATCGATGCGATAATCGACAGATAGCCGCCCCGGGCAACCGCCTTCTCTTTTGCCTGTTTCAGACTTGAGAGAATAGCCTTGGTCGGGTCCGGGTGGGAGCCGTACCCGAGGACCATGTCGAGCATCATGACGGCAACCTCCGGGTCTTCCGCTTCGGCTAGGATGCGCTCCTCCCGGGTGGATGGGTCGATCATCGGGTGGGGGCGCCCTACGGTAAACATATCGTCACCGAGGTCGACGATAGTATGCTCCTGAGATGTCTGCGGGTCTGCGAGGAGCCAGGCCTCTTTTGTCTGGTTGTTCGAATAGACACCCCCGAGGAGGTCGTCTAGAAGGATGAGCGCCTCGTCGGCGAGGGTTCCTCCGGTAAAGAGGCCTCGAATATAGCGCTGGTCGGCAGACATACCTTGAGTCTCGGCCTCGACGATCTGCCGAATTTCCGACTCCGGTACCGAGAAGACTCGAGGTTCGTAGGTCTCGCCCTTCGAAAGAGCAACGGACATCAACGCCGTCTCTTCGAGACTGCCGGCGTAGTGGATGGTTCCCTCGTCCGGTTGCTTCTCCATCCCGATAAAGTGAACGACCCCCGGTTTACCCGTGTTCTTGAGGGCCTGAATTACCTTCGTCGCTACACTCGCCGCCGGCGGCTTCGAAAAAATGGCGATCACCTTAGTCTTGGGGTCGTTCTTGAGCGCCTCGATACCCATCAACATCGTCACACCGCCGACCTCTTCGTTCTTGAGGTCCCGGCCCCCGGTACCGAGAGCCTGGCTAACGCCGCCCCCGGCCTTGTGGATGCTCGACGTAACTTCCTGAATGCCCGTACCGGCAGCCGCCACGCAACCGATATCACCCTGCCGAACCACGTTAGCGAAGCAGAGCGGTTTCCCGTTAACGATGGCGGTGCCGCAATCCGGCCCCATCATGAGAAGCCCCTTCTCTTTCGCGAGCTTCTTGAGCTCGATTTCGGTCTTTAGGGGAACGTTGTCCGAGAAGAGCATGACGTGGAGGCCACCTTCGAGAGCCTTTCTGACTTCTCGACCGGCAAAGGGACCGGGAAGGGAAACCACTACGATGTTCGCTTCGGGAAGGTTGCGTACCGCCGCATCGAGGGTAGCCGGGCGGTAGGCGGAACCCTTCGCCGCGGCGCTCTTCTGCGTAAGGAGCCTCCGAGCCGTCGCCTCTGCCGCGTCTAGGGCTTCGGCCGATTCGCCTTCGAGGGCGATTATCAGGTCGTTTGCCGTAGAGGCTGCCACCTGATCGTTCGACAGACCCATACCCGCGAGGAGGTCCCGGTTCATTTCGGTGCCCATCGAAACGACCGCTTCGCTCACGCCGGGGGAGGACTTTACGTCCTTATTGATGAGCATGAGAAAGACGGAGTCGTAGTACGAGTCCTTCTCAACGACTATTCTTTTCAAGATATCTCTCCTGTAAGGTAGGCAGTGCCGGAAGTGCGAAGTGTATTATATCACTACGGTCTAACTTGTCAAAAGGAACCACACAAACCCCGTAGCGGCGTCGAGACCGGAGGTCTCACCGTGCAGAGAGACCCGTCGCACCGCGTCGTCCACCGCAGCCTCCGTTTCGCCGGAGCCCGGGAGTCCCCGGAGGCGCCTCCAGAACCGCAATAGGTAGCAGGGGTAGCTCCCTCGAAGGGCCAGGTAGAGAAGGGTCCGTCCCCCCGGAGTCGTGGAACCGAGGCGCCCCGCGATCGCCGCCCTCAGGGCCGCGGCTGCCCCTTCGGCATCCGTCGACGGCCCCCTGTAACCCCGGGAACGGAGCTCCGAAGCCATCAGGTAACCCGTTAGGAAGTCGTCCCCGGACGGGGTAAAGCCGATCCCGAGGCCGACGAGCTTGGAGAGCGCCCCAGGACCCTCGGCGACTATCTTCCCGGCCTTACGGGCAAAGGCGTTACCCGGGTCATCGAGGAGTGAGGCAAAACCCTCTTCCCCGGAGTAGCGAAGTATCGCCGTCCGGAGCACCTCGCCGGCACCGTCGAAGAACTCACCTCTAAGCGCCCTGCCGGTAAACGCTCGCGCCCCCTCCAAGGAGACCGCGAACGACAAGCCGACGGGCCCTCCGGCGACTCTGCCTTGCCGCCCCTTCGATTCGGAAACCGATGACCGCAGTAGCGCACCCCGGCGGTGAAACGACAAGGATTCGCAGGCCTGGGGCTCGAGCCCCGGCACCTGAATCGCCAGGGCCGTCGTATCGCCGGGGTCTCGAACCAGCGAAACCAGAAGCCCCGGGGGTAGAAGGAGGTTGACGACCCGGGAATGGATGCTCAGCACCTCTGCGTCGAAGGGGTCCGGCACCAAGACGCCGAGGCGCCGGGCGGCCGGCGAGAGGGGCGGTGGAGGATCAAAGGGCGGCCATTCCGTCATTGGTAACAGACTATCATGGGGCAGAAAGAGAAAGGGCCTTCCCCCGAGGAGAAGACCCTGTTCGTACGATAGACGCTGTCTATAACCCGATCCCTAGACCTTTGCTTCGTTCCAGTTGATCAGAAGGTTAAGGATAACACCGACGATCGCGGCGAGGCCGAGACCACCGAAGGAGAAGTCGCCGAAGGTAATGTTGACTTCCGCGGCGGCGGTTCCAAGACCGAGGACGAGCATCGCGGCGACGACCATCAGCTTCTTCGGGTCGTTCAAGTCGACCCGTGCATCGA
>CAZLDK010000274.1:0-4521 GCA_964558285.1 uncultured Spirochaetaceae bacterium
GGGCGTCGGAGGATCTCGTAGAGCGGCAGAGTCTTCCTTCTACGGACCCAGAGCGGGCCCCGCGGCACAAGAACGGGGTTCTTTCGGTCGGCAAGGCGCAACGGCTCCTTCGGACCCCGATGCCCTCCCTCGAAGAGGCCGTCGAGCGCGCGGTGGAGACATACAGAGGACGGTAGAGATGGACAAACCAAAGATACGACACGAATTGGAAGTAAAGCACGGCACCCTCTACGGGTGGGACGAGGCCGCGATCCTGATGGATGTCCTCAAGGACAACGCCCCTTCCTGCGGCAAGAGAGTCATCGAGTTCGAAAAGGCCTTCGGCGACTACTGCGGCGCCGAGTACGCCCTGACGGTGACCTCGGCGACCACGGGCCTTCAGCTCGCCGCGATCGCCGTCGACATCCAACCCGGAGACGAGGTCATCACCACCCCGATCAGCTGGATAGCAACCGCGACGGCCTTCTCGGACCGGGGAGCCCGGATCGTCTTCTGCGACATCGACGAGAAAACGATGAACCTCGACCCGGCCAAGCTCGAAGCGCTGATTACGCCGAAGACGAAGGCAATCGTCCCGGTCCACCTCTTCGGGCAGTGCTGCGACATGGACGCGATTATGGCGATAGCCCGGAAGCACGGGGTTCCGGTTATCGACGACTGTGCCCACGCGCCGGGGGCCGAATGGCAAGGAGCGAAAACCGGAACCCTCGCGGATATCGCGGTCTTTAGCTTCCAGCAGCAGAAGAACATGTCGACTCTTGGCGAGGGGGGGATGGTCACGACCTCCAACAAGGAGTACCGGGACCGGATTCTCTCCTACCGCTCCCTGTGCTGCCGGGTCTACGGCGGAAGCGAAAAGTACCTCTCGATAGACGAGGAGCGCTTCCCGATGGAGAAACGCTACTGGGATCTACAGTTCGACGATATCGGCTTCAACTACCGGATGACCGACGCCCAGGCGGCCGTCGGCCTGGTTCAGCTGGCAAAGCTCGACGAGATGAACGACCGTCGCCGGGCCCTCGCCGCCTCCCTTACCGAGCGGCTCGCGGGCATTCCCGGCATCAAGACGCCCTTCATAGACCCCCGGGGGAAGCATGTCTTCCACGTCTACATGATCCAACTGGAGAAGGACGCCCCGGTGTCCAAGACCGAGGTGATGTGGGAACTCTATACGCGTCACGGGATCAAGGCCTGGTCTCACTACATCCCAATCCATCTTACCCAGCCCTACACCGACCGGGGCCACGGCCCGGGGGAGTGCCCCGTCACCGAGGAAGTCACCGGGCGCCATATAACCCTGCCAATACATCCCCGACTGACGACCGAGGCGCTGGACTACCTCGCGGATGCCCTCCGGGCCACGCTCCTCGGCGCCGGAAACAAGGGAGGGGCGGCATGAAGCGGTCCCCCGACACCGCTGTGGAAGCTACCGGGAAAGGCCGGAGGGACCTTCTGGAGCGAGCCTTCGCCGAGCGCTACGGCGGACAGCCCGAGGCATGGGTCCGGGCTCCCGGCCGAGTGGAGCTCTTGGGGACCGACACCGACGACGCCGAAGGCTACGTCCTTACGATGGCGATCGACCGGGATACCTGGATCGCCTTCGGACGCCGGGAACCCGGATCGACAGGTGGCCCCCGGAGAGGCAGCCTCTACTCCCTCAATCTGGAGTCGGAAATCTCCTTCGACGTGCCGCCACCCACGGCCGCCGATGCGGAGACTGCGCCCCCCGAAGCGGCTGCCGTGGTGCTTCCCGACGGCCTCGATACATGGGGAAGCTACGTCTACGGCGTTCTCGACCTCGTCGCCCGGGAGGGATTCGAGGTTCCCGGCTTCGCGGCAGTGGTCCATTCGACGGTACCTATCGGCGGGGGCTTGAGCAGCTCCGCCTCCTTGGAGCTCGCCGTCTTGATGATGGCCCAGCATCTCGGGGGCTTTGTGCTTTCGCCGGTCCGGGGCGCCCTCCTCTGTCAGCGGGCGGAGAACCTCTACGCAAGGGTAAACTGCGGCGTTCTTGACCAGTACTCGAGCGCCTTCGGGGTAGAAGGCGGATCGATCCTCCTCGACTGCCGAAGCCTCTCGCACATCGGCGTCCCGATTCCCGAAGGAATCGCCATCGTGGTCGGCAACACCAACGTTTCCCGGGCCCTCGCCGACTCGGAGTACGGAACCTGGAAGGAGCAGTGCCTCGGCGCGGCTCGAACAATCGGCACCCAGCTCCCGAAGGTACGGACCTTACGCGATTTGAACCCCGCTGAGTTCGTCGACGCGTCGCAGCTGCTGTCCGACCCGGTGGTGCGTCGTCGGGCGCAGTTTATCGTCGAGGAAAACTTTCGGGGCCTGGAGATGACCCTTGCCCTGGTTCAGGACGACCGCCCTGCCATCCGGGAGCTGACCGCGGCATCTTTTGCCGGCATGCGGGATCTCTACGGAAAGACGGTCCCGGAGATGGAGGCGATGTTCGAGGCGATGTCTTCCGCCCCCGGGGTTATCGGATGCCGGCAATCCGGTGGTGGCTTCGGCGGCTGCCTCGTGGCCTACGTGGACCGCCGGAAGATCGACGCCTTCAGCGTCGCGGTCGCCGACTCCTATCGGGAGAAGACCGGCATCGACGCGACGGTGTTCGGAACGACCTCGGCGGCCGGCGCCGGCCCCTTGGAGCCTCCCCTCTGAAGCACCCCGAACGACGCGGAACCCTGGTCCTTTTCGGCGCCGGGAGCATCGGCCGGAGCTTTATCGGGCAGCTTTTCGCCCGGAATGGCTATGAGGTGGCCTTTGTCGATATGGATACGCGCCTGGTCGAGGCGCTCAACGCCCGGGGCGGCTACGAGGTCGTCGTCAAGGAAACCGGGCGGCCGGACGTGGTCGTACCTGTAACAGGGGTCCGGGGAATCCACGCGGAAAACCGCGGGGCGGTTTCCGCGGCGGTCGCAGGGGCGGACTGCGTCGCGACCGCTGTCGGGAAGGCGGTCCTTCCTCGGCTGGCACCCGTACTGGCCGAGGGAATCGCTAAGCGAGACCCCGAAGGCACGCCCCTCGACATTATTCTTGCCGAGAACGCCCGGGATGCCGGCGCCCTTCTGAGGGCCGAAGTCGAGGGGGCCCTCGGCAGGCTTGCTCCGGAAATCGGCTTCGTCGAGACAAGCATCGGAAAGATGGTTCCCATCATGCCCCACATCACGACAGACCCAGAGCGACGGGAGGATCCCTTACGGGTCTTCGCCGAGGCGTACAATACCCTCATCTGCGATCGCAGCGGGTTCAAAGGCCCCCTGCCGGAGATCCCGGAGTTGAAGCCCGTCGCCAACATTCGCGCCTACGTCGATCGGAAGCTCTTTGTCCACAACCTCGGCCACGCGGCCGCCGCCTACCTCGGCTACCGAAAGAACCCGGGGCAACGCCACCTCGCCGAAGCGATAGCGACCCCGGGAATTCGGGCGGGCACCGTTTCGGCGATGCGCGTGTCGGCAGAGGCCCTTTCCCGGGAGTACCCCCAGGACCTAACCCGGGCGTCCCTCGAGGAGCATATCGAGGACCTCCTTCGGCGGTTCGCAAACCGCGCCCTGGGTGACACCGTCTACCGGGTCGGGAGGGATCTCCCCCGTAAGCTCTCCCGGGACGACCGCATCGTCGGCGCGATGCTCCTCGCCGCGAGGTGGAGCATTCCACTCGATCCCCTTGCGGAAGTCTACTCCGCAGCCCTCGATTTCCGGGCGACGGATCCGGAGGGGCATCTTTACCCCGCAGATCGGGATTTCCACCTCCTTCTCCGGCGCGGCGGGCTGGATGCTGTACTCAGGGAGGTCTCTGGTCTCGATGAAAGCCAACTGAAAGACCGGGTGGTTATTGAGTCGATCCGCCTGAGCGTCTATCGCTCCGGAAAGAGCACTTCGGCGCCGTCGGAAGCCTGACAGACGTAGACGGCGGCGTCGAGGCCGGTTCGCTCTTTGTACGCGGCGGTGACTTCGGTGGTAAAACTCGAGACCGCCGCGTCGTCGACCAGGGCGAGGGCGCAGCCGCCGAAACCGGCGCCCGTCATCCGGGCCCCGAAGCACCCCTCCTGGGACTGGGAAATGTCGACGATGGCGTCGAGGGCGTCTTTGGTAACCTCGAAATCGTCCCGGAGGCTCCGGTGGCTTTCGTTCAGAAGGCGGCCGAAGGCCTCAGTGTCCCCGGCGAGCATCGCCTTACGCGCCTCGCGCACCCTGAGGTTTTCCCGAACGACATGGCGGCCACGGCGCCTAACCACCTCGTCGAGACCCGGAACCGGCGCGTCGAAGGCGTCCGCCGGCACATCCCGGAGCTTCCCGAAGTGGGCCGCAGCCTCAGCGCACTGGGCAAAGCGTTCGTTATACGCCGAGGACGCAAGCTCCCGCCGAGTAGAGGTGTCTAGGACGACGACAGAGGTACCCGGTGGCATCGGAATCTGCTCTGTCTCTAAGCTCCGGCAGTCCAGGAGTAAGGCGTGGTCGGCCGTGCCGAGGGCGCCTATCATCTGATCCATCAACCCGGTCTGAACCCCGA
>CAZLDK010000275.1:0-4498 GCA_964558285.1 uncultured Spirochaetaceae bacterium
TCTTGATCCTAAAGCCCCGGTTGGAAAAACGGTTTCCGGACTTCGTCGGGACCCTCGCAGAAGACCCGGATCGCCGGGACGCCTACGAGCGAGCTCTTCGGGTCGACAAGCTTCTTAGAGAGATTCCGGATGTCGACGCCGAAAACCTAGTCCCCGGGGACTCTATTCTTCGGGAGTTTATCGGCGGGAGCCGGTACGACGTCCATTGAGCGAGGTGGTTGATGAAAAAAGCTGAGGCTCTCGAGCTGTTGCGAAAGAACGACCAAGAGGTCTGTCTTCTCTCTCACACCGCATCCATTCTGGGGTGGGACCAGGAGACCTACATGCCCTCCCGGGCGATCGGCGAGCGGTCGGAGCAGCTGAGCCTGCTCCAAGGGCTCATCCATCGCCGGGTCGTCGACGAACGAAACGGCGAAGCCTACGCCGTGGTCGGGTGTAGCGACGAAGAGCCCGCCGGGGATGCCTCTCTCGGTGCGGCGGACCGTGCCTTTTTGCGGCAGGCCTACCGGCGGTACACCCTGGCCACTAAGCTTCCCGAGCGATTGGTCGTCGAGGTGGCTCAAGAGACGAGTAGGGGGCAGGCTCTCTGGCAGGAAGCCCGGAAGAATGACGACTTCGCAGCCTTCGAGCCCACGCTGACGAAGATCGTTAGCCTTGTCCGGGAGAAGGCGGAGCTCTGGGGGTACGACGATCATCCCTACGACCCCCTCCTCGACGAGTTCGAGCCCGGGATGAAGACGGCGGAGGTGCAACGGAACTTCGACAGCCTGGAGGACTCCCTTCGATCCCTTCTCGACCGGATCAAGGGGGCCACCCAGGTCGATGATGCCTTTCTTCGGAGAGATTTTGCCGTCGCCTCCCAGGAACAGTTCAGCCGGGAGATTCTCTCCGCCCTCGGCTTCGATTCTTCCCGGGGGCGGCTGGATGTCTCCACCCATCCCTTTACGACGACCCTGGGCTTCGACGACGTGCGCATCACCACCAGGTACAACCCGCATCTTTTCCAAACCGCGATATTCGGCACCATCCACGAGGCGGGGCACGCCCTCTACGAGATGGGATTCGAAGAGTCGTTACGGGGTTCCCTCCTTGCCGAGGGGACCTCTCTCGGGATCCACGAGTCCCAGTCTCGCTTCTGGGAAAACGTCGTCGGGCGGAGCCGCGCCTTTTGCCGCCGTTACTTTCCTCGCCTCAAGGAGCTGTTCCCGGGGGCGCTGGACTCCGTCGACCAGGACGCCTTCTTCCGAGGCGTCAACAAGGTGGCCCCGAGCCTTATCCGGGTGGAAGCCGACGAGGTCACCTACGGCCTCCACATTATTCTTCGATTCCGCCTGGAGATCGAGTTGATTACCCGGCGACTCGAGGTTGCCGATCTCCCGGGAGCCTGGAGACAGCTGTCCCAGGAGCTCTTAGGAATAGCGCCCGAGCGCGATTCCGACGGCGTGCTTCAGGACATCCACTGGTCGATGGGGGCCTTCGGATACTTTCCAACTTACGCCTTGGGAAACCTCTACGCCGCTCAATTTTTTACGGCGATGCAGACAGACCTGCCATCTTTCGAGGGTCTTGTCGAGGCCGGGAATTTTCAACCGATTCTTCAATGGCTTCGGAGTAACATTCATCGTCACGGTGGCGCCAAGCTGCCCTCGGAGTTGCTCCGGGATATCGTCGGAGCGGGCCTTGGCCCCGGTGCCTTTACCGACTATCTGGAGGCGAAGTACCGGGATGTCTATCGGCTATCTTAATTTTCTCGGGAGCCATCCGTACAGCTGGGGTACCTTGGGCGTCGTTCTCTTTGTCCTCGGTGCGGGTTATCTCCTCCCTGGTTTCAGATTCCGGAGGCGACGTAGCCGCCCCCAACGGCGGGTGGCCCTCGCTCTCTACCTCTGGGCCGCCGCGGTTGTCTGCTTCGTCGTAGTCTTCTTCGTCCCCCTCCGATTGCGCGTTCTGACCGAGACCTCCCTCTACTATCACGCTGGGTTGCTGGGAGCTGCCTTCGCTCTCCTTTGGCTCCGGCGCGTCGGTCTCTTCGTCGTGTTCGGCCTCCTTCTGGTCGCCGGGTTCGCGGTGCCGCGCTATCATCAGACCTGGAATCCCCTCCGACAAGAGACGCAAGGCGCCCTGCTTCGGGTCCTCGCGGTGTCTTCGGGGACGGTTTGCCTCGAGCTCGAGCTGGACCCGGGGCACAGAGTCGGCGGCGAGGTCCGCTCCGGCGGCCCGCCGAAGATTTTGGGTCCCATCGACCTCGCCGGGAGCGTCATAACGTTCGAGGTCGAGGTAACCGAGTTGCCGGACCCTCTGTTCTTCCTGGGGTTTACCCAGGGCTACCGTTTTCTTCGGCTGACCGCCCTGGACGACGGCGGCGTCCGCACCGACGAATGGACCCCGCCGGATGCCGGGGGCCCTGTACCGATTATCGACGCCGCTTCCTCCCGGCGGGTCGAGACGCTGAACCTCCGACCCGTTCTGATGGAGCGATATTCGATAATCCTTCAGCCGGGGCGAGACGGGGTGTTATCTTATAAGCAGCTTTAGACGATAGGTAAAGTGACGCATGATGGTCACCTTGGTCCGGGAAAAGCGAGATGGCGAGCTCACCTATTTTTCGATGCACAATCGACAGGGCAACCTCTTTTCTCCTTACACGGTCACCGTAGTCTCCGGGAACAGCCTCCGGCAGGGTAAAGAACGACACCTGGTATTCGATTCCCAGCGGGCCCTCGATGAGAGAGTCCGGAAGCTTATTCAGGACCACTTGTCGAGGGGCTATCGGGTGCTCTACTCCTATTTCCGAGCCAACGATGACGCGGTCCTTCAGCGAGACGTCGAAGCGGCAATCGTCGGTTAGTCCGGAGAGTACCGGTGTCTTCGATGCTCCGAGAGACGGGTCACGAAAAGGCGTACCTTGTCTACGGCCGAGACGGCGAGGATTGCCCCGGTAGCGTACTCCATGTAGCGACTACTCTGCTCCAGGGCGGGGGAGTCCCACGCAGGGTTTGCCAGGGCCAAGGCAAAGGCCGTCATCATGGCAAAGACCGAGGCTTTGCCGATTATATTGGTTCCCTGTCGGGCGGAGCCGATGACAGCAACCTCGAGGATAACGAAGACCACCTGGAGTCCGAGGCGGCCTAGAACGGCAAAGAAGAACCACGCGGGAATCAACTCGAAGGCTCTCAAGGCTATCGCACTGGCAGCGAGGATCGCGTAATCACCGGAGCTGTCGAGGTAGACCCCGATTACCGTCTGCTGGTGTGCGCGCCGGGATATCAGGCCGTCGAAGAGGTCGGTCAGGAAGACGATGGCCGCGAGGACGATAGACGCCACAGCGAAAAGGCGCTGCCGACCGTGGACGACGAAAAAGAGCAGCGTAGGGACGGCGCTTATCCTTAAAATGGTAAGAATGTTCGCAAAGTTCACCCGACGGAGGTGTTCTCCCGTTTCGGTCGCCCGAAAATCATCCCGTTTGTAGAAAAGTGCGGCAAGGATTACGGCATTGATTACTACCGTTCCGACCAAGGTTCCGACAACCTCCCTTGGTGCGACCCTGCCGATCAGACCGAATAGCAGCACGAGGGCGCTGTTAACCCCGAATGCCGCGAGGGTCACGATCACGATGGATCTGGAAAGGGATGCGGGAGGGGTGTGATGATGTTGATTGCCCACTGTCTATAGCATACTCGGGACGAAGGGGCGCGTCATGCCCATCGCCTCTCTCAGACCCTCGCTTGACAACCCATCGGCGCGGACTTAGCATTATCTGGTGAACCTCGCCATTGCCCTAACATCCAGCCGGCTTGTCTTGGCCCCTTTCTTCTTCGTGTTCTTCTTTCTGCCGGAGTGGACCGGCTCCGAGTCTCTGATCTTTCCGGCCCTTGTATGGCTGGTCTTTTTGGTGATGGAAGTCAGCGATGTTGCCGACGGTGCGGTGGCCCGGGCCCGGAACGAGGTCTCGGACATTGGGAAGCTTCTCGATCCCTTCGCCGACGTCCTCGCCCGGCTGACCTACTTTATCTGTTTCGCCCAGGCGGATGTTATGCCGGTCTGGACTCTGATGCTGATATTCTACCGAGAGTTCGGCATCATGTTTCTTCGACTGCTTATGTACCACAAGGGAGTGGCTCTCGCGGCGAGAAAAGGCGGTAAGCTCAAGTCGTCGTTCTACTTTCTCGCGGGAGTCGGGGGGCTCTTTGTCCTGACCGCCCGCCGGCTTCCAGGGCTCAACCAATTCGAAGACCTTGCGTCGACCGCTGTCTATTGGCTTTTCGTTATCGGCGCGACCCTCGCGGTACTCTCCTTTCTTGACTATTTGAGAATTGCTCTAAAGACGTTAAGAAACAGTTAGAATTCGCTTGACCTACTAGGCCGATGTTTGGTAGTTTCTCCCTCGCGCCTCAGCAATGGGGCGTGCATCTTGAAACATGCGGAGCGCCCGGCAGTGGTGCAAAAGAGCCTCTTTTCAGGCGTGGGTGTATTGACATCCGAGGGCCTGGCAGGCTAC
>CAZLDK010000276.1:0-4497 GCA_964558285.1 uncultured Spirochaetaceae bacterium
TTCCCAGTCGTCTCTCCGCACCAAAACATCGATATCCCCCGTCGTCCGGTACCCACCCGCCCGGGCGACCGCAACTCCTCCGACCACGGCGTAGACCATTGAGGCACCGTCGAGAAGTCCGTGGAGCTCTCCGAGGATAGGGAGAAAGGGAATCTCCGCGGCGGCGTCGCTGATCGCGAGAAGCGCTAGTCCCGAAATGGATGGTGGTCTAAGCGGATGCATCCTGGGCAAGTATAACGCAGCCCCCCTCCCAAAACCCAGCGGGGGTGGACCGAAAATGGCGCCTCAGTCCTCTGCGAAGCCATTTTTGGGCCATCCCCCTTCCTTCCGACAGCCCAAGGGTGGGAGCCGGACAGAGCGCCTCAGTCCTCTGCGAAGCTCTGTCCGGGCCCACCCGTTCCTTGCCTTTTTCCACCCCCTGGAGTAGCTTGGGGAGAATTACGGACAGGGGGTAAGACTCATGGTCATCAAACCGATGATTCGAAATAGCATCTGCATGAATGCGCACCCCGTAGGTTGTCGTGTCGGCGTAAAAGAGCAGATCGACTTCGTGCGGAACCGCGGAAGAATAGAGGGGCCGAAACGGGCGTTGATTCTCGGCTGCTCCGGGGGCTACGGCCTGGCTACCAGAATCGTCGCGGCCTTTGGCAGCGGAACGAAGACCCTCGGTGTCTCCTTTGAGCGGGAACCGACGGACAAAAAGACGGGAAGCCCCGGTTGGTACAACAACCGCGCCTTCGAACAGTTTGCTTCCGCAGAAGGTCTCTACGCCGAGACCCTAGAGGCAGACGCTTTCTCTCCGGAAACAAAGCAGCAAATAATAGAGAAGATCAAGTCTGAGCTCGACGGCTCGATAGACCTGGTCGTCTACAGCCTGGCTACCGGCGTGCGTCCGAAGGGCGACGGCACCATGTGGCGGAGCTCCCTCAAGCCGATCGGCGAACCCTACCACGCCCGGGCGGTGGACCCCCAGGAGGGGACTCTGAGCCACGTAACGGTAGAGCCGGCTGACGAAGAAGAAATAGAATCCACGGTCAAAGTGATGGGGGGCGAGGACTGGCAGGAGTGGATCGAGGCTCTTAAAGCCGCCGGCGTTCTCGCCGAAGGCGTCCGGACGGTTGCCTACTCCTACCTCGGCCCCGATTTGACCAAGCCCGTCTACCGGGACGGCACCATTGGCCGTGCGAAGGATCACCTCGAGAGCACGGCAAAGAAGCTCGACAAGGAGCTCGAAGAGATCGGTGGCGACGCTTACGTCTCTATCAACAAGGCGGTTGTCACTCGGGCCAGCGCGGTTATTCCGGTAGTGCCCCTCTACTTGGCGCTTCTGTTTAAGGTGATGAAGGACAAGGGCCTCCACGAGGGCTGCATCGAGCAGATTCACCGGCTCTTTACCGATAGGCTCTACGCCGACGGAGAGGTTCCGACGGACTCTCAAGGCAGAGTCCGGGTTGACGACTGGGAAATGCGGGACGAAGTCCAAGGGGCCGTGGAAGCGGTCTGGCCGACGATCACCGAGGATAACCTGGAGCGCCTGACCGACCTCGAAGGCTACCGGCAAGAGTTTCTCAAAGTTCACGGCTTCGGCTTCCCTCAGGTGGACTACGATCAGGACGTGGAGCCCTAGGGCCACAACGAGCGAGACTGTTAAGCTATGAACATGGAAGCCTTCGTCCTCGGGTCGGGGGGCATGATGCCCTTGCCTCACCGACACCTCACGTCGGTCCTTCTCCGGCGAGAGGGAGAGCTCTTTCTCTTCGACTGCGGCGAAGGCACCCAGGTCTCCCTGCGGTCCCTCAACCTGAAGTGGAAGAAGATCACCACAATCTTTATCTCCCATACCCACGCGGACCATGTGACGGGGCTTCCGGGTATTCTGATGCTCTCTTCTCAGGTGGACCGGGATGAGCCGCTCTACATCATCGGCCCCCCGAGAATCCGGGAGTTCGTCGAGACCAGCCGGAAGGTCCTCGAGATGTACATCAATTTTGAGATCATCGTCCAGGAGATCGAGAATCCTCGACAGGCACAGCAGGTCTACGCCGGGGACGGCTTTGCCGTCCGTTCGGTGCCCGCGGTTCACACTCGCCCCTGCGTCAGCTACTTCCTGGAGGAGGAGACCCGACCGGGGATCTTCCACCCGGAGCAGGCGGAGGCCGCCGGGGTTCCCCGGGGGCCCCTCTGGTCGAAGCTGCAACACGGCGAGGAGGTCGCCTTGGACGACGGTCGCGTGGTGCGACCCGCCGAGGTGATGGGAGAGACGCGCCGGGGCCGAAAATTCTCCTACATCACCGACTCCATCTATACCGAAGAGCTTGTCGCTGCCGCCGGCAATTCCGATCTTTTGATCTGCGAGGGGATGTTCGAGAAGGCCCTTGCCGAGACATCCCACGAAAAGAAACACATGACCGCAGAGGACGCAGGGATACTGGCCGACCGGGCCGGAGGCGTAAGGCAGATGGGGCTAATCCATTACAGCCCGAGGTACGGAAACCGGGAGCTCAAGCGCCTCGAGACCGAGGCGAAGGTTCACTTTCCTGAGGCGTTCCTAACCCGGGACGGACAGCATATTCCGATCCCGTATCCGGAGGAGAGTGCATGATTGAGGTAGGGGAGGTAACCAAACGCTACGGCGCCGTCGAGGCGGTGAAGGGTGTCTCCTTCGAAGTACAGCCGAAAGAAATCGTCGGCCTTCTCGGACCCAACGGAGCCGGGAAGACCACCTTGATGCGGATTCTAACCTGCTATCACTTCCCCACCACGGGGCGGGTGATGATAAACAACCACGACGTCTACACCGACCCCATCCGGATAAAGGAATCGATCGGCTACCTTCCGGAGAGCTCTCCGGTCTACGGCGAGCTGACGGTCTCCGAATACCTGCAGTTTGTCGCCGACGCCCGGAGCATCCCCCGGGACAAGCAGACAGAGCGCATCACCTCGACCTTGGAGACCTGCGGGCTAACCTCGGTCCTTTACCGGCCGATAGAGCAGCTCTCCAAGGGATACAAGCAGCGGGTTGGACTCGCCCAGGCGATTCTCCACGACCCGGACATCCTTATCCTCGACGAGCCCACGACGGGCCTCGACCCGAATCAGATCGCCGAGATCCGGCGGCTTATCCGGCGCCTGGGAACCGAGAAGACGGTTATCCTCTCGACCCACATTCTTCAGGAGGTGGAGGCCGTCTGCGACCGGGTGATGATACTCAACGAGGGTCGTATCGTAGCTAGGGGAACAACCGAAGAGATCGCCGCCGGGATGAAAGGCGACGAGATCTACCCGATCGCATTTCGGCCATCGGCCGCCCCGGGTTCCGCCGGCGCCGGCGCCGGCGCCGGCGACCTGGAAGCGACTCTCGATCGCATCCCCGGCCTCGGCCAGGTGCAGGAGTTACGGCAGGACGCCGTCGACCCCACCGTCTGGCGGGCCCGGTTGCTTTTTGCCCCGGCTCCGGTAAAAACCCCGGCCGCGACGAGCGCCTACGCCAACGCCGCAGCGCTCTTCGACTGGGCGGTCCGGGAGAAGGTGACGCTTCTGGAGTTGCGCCGGGAGGCCTTTAGCCTGGAGGACGTCTTTGCGACGCTGACTACCGGAGGTTCCCATGTCTAGACTCGTACCCCTCCTGCGACGGGAGGTCCTTTCCTACTTGAACAGTCCGATCGCCTACGTGGTCGCCGTCTTCTTCCTGGCCTTTACCTCGATTTGGTTCTTCTTCATCCAGCAGTTCGTCGCCCAGAACGTGGCGAGCTTGCGGGCCTACTTCACCATCATGCCGATCATCTTCATTTTGCTTATCCCGGCGATTACCATGCGGAGCTGGGCCGAAGAGCGGAAGCTCGGGACAGCGGAGCTTCTTCTTACGCTTCCTTACCGGGAAGGGGAGATCGTGCTGGGTAAGTTCCTCGGCGTACTCGCCCTCTTGGCGACGGTCCTGGCGCTGACGATTCCGGTGCCCCTCTCGGTAAGCCCCCTCGGTGACTTCGAGACGGGGCAGATCGTCGGGCAGTACATCGGGGTCCTCCTCCTCGGAGCCGCGGGGATCGCCATCGGGCTATTTCTCTCGGCCTTTTCTTCGAATCAGATTACCGCCTTCATCCTGACCGCGGTGGTCCTTCTGTTTCTCACGCTTCTCAACCAGGTCACGCTCTTAGCCGATCTTCCCCCGGCCGTAGCGGCGGTGGTCAACTATCTTTCCATCGGCCACCACTTCCGGAGCTTCGAGCGGGGTGTCGTGGACACCCGGGACGTCGTCTTCTATCTCGGAATGACCTTTCTCTTTCTCTACCTCAACACCAAAGTCTTGGTCTACAGGAAGTGGAGGTAGGTATGGCGAAACTATCGAAGAAGCTATCGAAAAAGCAGAGAGAGACGGTGACCCTGATTCTGACCCTGGCCGTGTTGCTCTTTGTCGCGCTGAACAGCAACCTCTTTTTTCTGCGCCTCGACCTTACCGAGAACAAGACCTACTCCCTCTCCCGGGTATCCCGGAACCTT
>CAZLDK010000277.1:0-4433 GCA_964558285.1 uncultured Spirochaetaceae bacterium
GGGCGGAGACGGTTCCGGCGACGATCGGCAACCCCCTCCACCACTGGACCCACCTCGAGCTTCGGCGCTACTTCGGCATCTACGAGCTCCTGGGCCCGGATACGGCGGAAAAGATCTGGAAGGAGGCCAACGACCTCCTGACGACCGAAGAGTACACGGTCCAATCCCTTCTGACCCGGATGAACGTAAACTACATCGGAACTACCGACGACCCGGCGGACTCACTGGAGCACCACGCCGCCATCGAGCGGCAGAAGGAGTTCCCGGTTGTCGTACGCCCCTCGTTCCGACCGGACAAAGCCTACGCGGTCGACAAGCCCGAGCTCTTTCGCGCCTACCTGCAGACCCTCGGGGAGGCCGCCGGAGTGGAGGTAATCTCGAGCTTCGCCGCCCTCGTCGAGGCGCTCAAGAAACGGATAGACGTTTTTCATGACGCGGGGTGCCGAGTTTCGGACCACGCCCTCATCCTCCCGGTCAACAGCCGGGCCCCGGAAGCCACTCTCGACGCCATACTCAACAAGGCGAAGGCGGGCACCCCGGCGACCCAGGAAGAGTTTGCCGCCTTCGCGACGGAAATGCTCCTGGCACTTGGTGGAGAATACGCGCGGCGGGGTTGGGTGATGCAACTCCACCTCGGAGCGCTTCGGAACAACAACACCCGGATGTACGAGAAACTCGGCCCCGACACCGGCTTCGACTCGATGGCCGACGGTCCGATGGCAGCGCCGTTGGCCGGTTTTCTCGACGCTCTGGACAAGGAAAGCCTCCTTCCCAAGACCATCCTCTACGGCCTAAACCCCCGGGACAACGACCTCCTGGCGTCGATGATCGGCAACTTCCAGGAAGGCGGCGTTCCGGGAAAGATGCAGTACGGCTCCGCCTGGTGGTTCAACGATCAAAAGGACGGCATGACCCGGCAGATGCTCGCCCTGGCGAACTCCGGGCTGATCAGCCGTTTCGTCGGAATGCTGACCGATTCCCGGAGCTTCCTTTCCTATCCCCGGCACGAGTATTTTCGTCGGCTACTGTGCAACATATTCGGCGACTGGATGGATCGGGGGGAAGCGCCGGCCGACTTTCCTCACATTGGCGGGATTGTCCGAGATATCTGTTACAATAATGCCGCCCGCTACTTCGATATCAAGGGAGTAGGGCCGGTATAAGGTTCGCTTCACCACGGCGACTCGATATTCGAGCGCCGTTGTCGTGATTTCGGAACAACAGGCTTGTTACTTCCTCACATTGTGCTACATTAGAACTAGGCGTGGCGGCCCAATTACAAAAGTGATGCACAGAACCCTTCAAGAATTCTCAGTCGATCGGGGTACCCCCCCTCTAACGCTCTGTCTCGAGCCGAGTCTCCGCATCAAGAATGGTTCGGAAGAGCTGATGCGTCTTCTCCCCTACGAATCCGGTGCCCCCGGGGAAACAAGCCATCTCTCACTCCTGATCGAGTGGGGCTCCGATACCCTCGAGGACGCCCTCGAGCGCGTCTTTCAAGGATCGACCGAAGAAGTCGAAGGAGTGGTGGTCAAGGGTGTCGGGGTCGCCGGAGTCACCCTGATGCCCCTCCGGGACATCGACGGAAAGGGCGACGGCGCGATACTCCTGGTGTATCCGGAGCGATATCGTCAGAGGGAGCCCCGGGGTGCTACCCCCTCCTCGGCAGAGCAGTCGCACCGGGCGATCCTACCCCGGGGAGACGACCGTAATCTCTTGGATGCGACCCAAGAGCTCGTCACCTACCTGGAGCCGGATTTAACTATCCGGTGGGCGAATAAGGCGGCGGCGGTCTGCGCCGGAATCGACATCGAGGATATTCCCGGCCGCAAGTGTTACGAAATCTGGCACCGGCGGGATACGCAGTGCGAGGACTGCCCGGTGGTAAGGGCGATCGAGAGCCTTTCGCCGGAGCACGGAGAGATAACCACCCCGGACGGGCGCAGATTCTTCATTCGAAGCTACCCGATAACCGACTCCGTCGGAGCCCTCGTCGGCCTCCTGGAGTTTGGGCAGGACATAACGCAGCAGCACAGGACCGAAGAAGCCCTCCGGAGGACCGCGGGGCTCCTCGAATCAATCCTGGAGAATAGCCCCCACCCGATGTCGGTCCTCGACACCGAGGGCAACTACGTCATGGTCAACCGGGCCACTACGGAGCTTTACTCGCTGCCCCGGGAGACGATGATAGGACATCATCTTTCGGAGTTTCTCCCGGAAGAGACCGGTTCGCTCTTCGATCGTCGAGTTCGCCGGCTTGTCAAGGAGAGACGCTCGGTAACCGTAGAGGACGCGGTTGGAGAGGGTGAAGACGCCGGGATCTTCTATACGACCCTCTTTCCCATCTGGGATAACGACGGCGAGATCAGCGCGATCGGCGGAATCACCACCGATGTCACCGACCTCAAGGCCGCCCAGGAGCTCGCCGAGCGAGCCGATTCCCAGAAGGCGTCCCTCCTGGCGGCGGTCCATTCCAAAGTCAGAGACGACCTCGCGGTTATCTCGAGCCTCATCGATGCGAGTCTCCGCCCGGGTATGGAACCGGAGACCGTCGAGCTTGTCCGCCGGACACAGATTCAGCTTCGCGCCTTGTCGCTCCTCCACGAGCAAAGCGATGCGACGGAAACCCTGGGGGCCGTCGACCTCGTAGTCTACGCACAGAGTCTCGTGGACGAGGTAGTTCACTCCTACGGCTGCACCGGGAGCGTCTCCCTCTCTCTCTGGGCCGATCCTATGGTCGTCCCCCTCGACTTCGGCCTCTCATTTGGCCTTGTCTTGACGGAATTGGTCGCCAATGTCTGTAGAAACGCCTTCGTCCCCCGTCGGGGCGGACTCCTCGAAGTCGCCATTTCCGACGACACCCGGGGAGTTACCCTCCGAGTTACCGACAGCTCCCGGGATACGCAGGAGAGCATAGAGGACGAAGAAGCGGGAGGCACGGTCGTCGAAACCCTCGTAGCAAGCCTTCGTGGCACGGTAGAGCGCAACCCCGGCAGTTTTCGGGCATGGACGGTTCTCCTTCCCCTTCCCCGGGAAGATAGGATGGGAGCCTGACAAAAGGAAGGTATCGGTGAGCTTGTTGAGAACTCGGCTTGCTTGACAGGTCCGGCTCCACAGGTAGAATTCACCCGATTCTTGACGACGAGGATTCCCGATGAAACTTGCACGAAAACTCGACTCCTTCAAAGAGTACGGCGGCCCGGCGATGAACCAGAAGCTCGCCAAGATGCGGGACGACGAAGGGCGGGACATCATAAACCTCGGCTTAGGGGATCCCGACGTCTCGCCTCGGGACTACCAGCTGAAGGCCCTCGTCGAGGCGACGGCGAATCCAGAAAACCATCACTACCCGTCGGCGTACCCGATTCGACCCTTCTACGAGGCAATCGCGGGATGGTACGAGAAGAAGCACGGGGTGTCGGGCCTCGACATCGAGACAGAGATGGTCTACTCCCTCGGAGGCGCCGAGGCGCTCTACAATATCCACCAGGTCCTCCTCGACGCCGGGGACCTCGCCCTGGTGTCGGACCCGGCGTATCCCTCTTATGACGCCGGGGCAAGGCTTGCCGGCGGCGAGGTCGCATTCTACCCGCTCTTGGAGGAAAACGCCTTTCTGCCGGATCTCGACGGCATCCCCGAGGATACCGCCCGGCGGGCCAAGATGATCTGGATAAACCTCCCGAACAACCCTACCGGTGCGACGGCAGACGAGGGCTTCTTTCCGAAGCTGATAGACTGGGCGAAGGAGCACGATGTCTGGGTTATAAGCGACGCGCCGTACCTCGACATCGCCTTCGACGGCTACAAACCGCCAAGCTTTCTCAAGTACCCCGGCGCGAAGGAGGTCGGGGTAGAGCTCAACACGATGTCGAAGTCTTTCAACGCCTGCGGATGGCGGGTCGGGTACTGTCTCGGAAACCGGGAAATCATCGGCGGTCTCAAGAAGGTGAAGAGTCAAACCGACCGGGGTATCTTCTATCCCCTCCAGCACGCCGCCACCGTATCGATGACCGGTCCGACGGACTGGATGGAGGAGAAGAACAGGATGTTCGTCGAACGCCGGGACGTCGTTGTCGAGGCCTGGAAGAAGATGGGCCTCGCCATGAAGGCGCCGAAGGCGACCTTCTACTGCTGGGGTCGAGTACCCGAGGGATGGACTTCCCGGGACTTCGCCTTCAAGCTGCTCGAAGAAAAGAACGTGTGGATGATCCCAGGATCGAGCTACGGACCCGCCGGAGAGGGCTACATTCGAATCTCCCTCGCGCAATCTGCGGAGCGCATTCAAGAGGCCATGGACCGAATGGCCGCATTTCTCGGATAGGAGGCTGAACGATGAAGATTACACAACTCGACAAGGTCGAGAGGAAATCGGTAGAGATGGAGGGCGCCAAGGGCGCCCACAAGCAGGTTCCCGTGGGCGTCGCCGATGAGGC
>CAZLDK010000278.1:0-4412 GCA_964558285.1 uncultured Spirochaetaceae bacterium
GTTGTCGGCGGTAAAGAGCTCGGCGAGCTCTTCGATCGTGGCGTTGGACACCCAGTCGTTGGCGGGGTTCACGACAACCGCAAGGGCGTCGGTTCCCACACGAATTTCGATGGGCTCCCGGCCGATGGACCGGCAGTCCTCAACCTCGCTGTCCTTGATGGGGCGGCTCGCGTTGGAGATGTCGCTCTCACCGGCGGTGCAGAACCGCTCGAACCCGCCACCGGAACCGATCGAGTCGATGGTAATGTTTCCGGCGTAGCCTTCGTCCTGGAACCGCTCGGCCATCGCTTCGGCCAAGGGGAACACGGTCGAGGAACCGGCGATGATGATGTCGCCTTCGACCTCGAGGGGGTTAACATCCGGGAATCCGCCGGTCTCGATGAGCCAGGGCAGATCGCCACCTTCAGCAGCGGCCCCTTCTTGGCCACCGCCTGCAAATCCGAGAGACACGACAACAAGGGCAAGCCCAAGTGCGAGTACAGTTTTTTTCATGGAAATCCTCCTCCATTTAAATTTTGTTGGACTGTACGCTCGTGAAGCTACGGGGGAGGGGTGAATTCCCGGTAAGGTTTCTGTTAGATATCTATTAATGAATCACGGGTAATGAGTTTCGGGCGACTACTGTCGAGGGGCGAGCTTCCCCGGACGGACCGGCTACCGCGTCACTTCCTGGGAAAACCAGTCGTACAAGGCCTTGATTCGGTTGTAGAAGCTGTTCCGGGCCCGGTCCTCCATTCCGAAGAGGCCGATTACCCGGACCGCGCTGTTTCCGTAGAAGACTATCCCGTCGTCGACAGGAATAATGGTCAGGTAGACGTCGAGATTCTCCTCCGCGACGAGGGGCAGTATTCCGTAGAACATGCGGGTCAAATTGGTCATCCGGACCTGATAGGCGCCTTCGGTGTAGCGGTAGGTGATACGATGGACGTTCCGGCCGAAGCTGGAGTCTCGCTGATAGACGTAGATGCTATCCTCGGCGGGAATGGAGGAGACAAGCGGGTCCGGCCGCCGGCGGCGGCTGTCGGGGTTCTCGACGGCGTAGGAATCGATGTAGAAAATGCGCATCCGTTCCCGGCTCGCGGAGTAGTACTCGATGCCTTCCATCGTGGCGACCGACCGGAGGATGTTGTAGATCTCGAGCTCCGGGTCGGGGGCCGTTTCGAGAGCGGCGGGGTAGGGCATTAAGAAGAGGGCCTCGACCCCAATCTTCGGACCAAACTCTCTGATGCGCTCCCGAGCCTCCCGCCAGCCGAATGCCTCCGGCGCCAGGGTGAGCCGTGCCTCTTCCCGATAGAAGTGGGTTATCTCTCCCTCGGTCTGGAGTTGGGCGTATTGAGGGGCAGTCAGGTCGGGGAAGACCGCTGCAAGGGTCCGGTTGGTCCACTCTTCCGGGAGATCGGCCCTTGCCGGAGCCGGGGCGAGGCAGAGAAACAGAAGGAGAGCCGGAATTGCATAGGGAAATGGACGCATGATACCGTCAATATACCACATTGAAAGATATAGTCATTAGCGGCGGCGGCACCGGCGGCCATGTTTTTCCCGGCGTGGCGGTCCTTCGGGCCCTCGAACGGAAGCTCGGGCCGGAACACCTCACGGTAGCCTGGTACGGCTCGAAGACGGGCATAGAAGGAAAGATTCTCGAGGACGAAGGAGTGCCCTTTCGGGGCATCCCGGCGGGGAAGCTGCGCCGCTATTTTTCCATCAACAATCTTGTAGACACTCTTAAGGTACTCGCCGGGTTTTTCGTGGCCCTCTTTCTTCTGGCTAGAGACCGCCCGAAAGTTGTTTTTTCGAAGGGCGGCTACGTCACCGTGCCCGTCGTCTACGCCGCGGCTCTGTTGCGAATACCGGTGGTTACCCACGAATCGGACACCGATCCGGGACTCGCGACCCGTCTGAACGCCCGGGTCGCGCGAAAGATCCTGCTTTCCTACGAGGCGACCCAGGCGTTCTTCCCCGGTGCCCTCGAGACGCGTCTGGTCGTCACCGGAAATCCCGTCCGCCGGGATGTGCTCCTCGGCGACGGCAATCGGTTCCGCCGGGAGTTTGGCGTTCCCCCACGGCGTCCCCTGATAGTCGTTCTCGGCGGGAGCCTCGGGGCCCGACAGTTGAACGAGCTCTTCGAGCCGATTCTCGATCGGCTTGCACAAGAGGCGACAATCTGTCATCAACGGGGAAGCCGCCCGCCCCTGCGGCCCGACGGCCCGGGCTACTTTTCTCGGGAGCTCTTTGGAGCCGAATACGCCGACCTTCTTGCGGCGGCGACGGTGGTCGTTGCCCGGGCGGGGGCCGGCACCCTGGCGGAGCTCGCGGCTACCGGGTGCCCGGCGATTCTGATTCCCCTCTCCGCTGCGGGTTCGAGGGGCGATCAGCTGCGCAACGCCGCCGTCTTGGCGGCTGCGGGGGCGGCTCTCGTCCTCGACCCGGAGTCTGTAACGCCGGAGGGCCTCGAGGGTGCGGTCACATCCCTAGTGCGAGACGCCGGCCACCGGGGGGAGCTCCAAGAACGGATCCGCCTTTTGGCGCGACCCGAGGCGGCGGATCGGGCGGCGGAAGAGCTGATGGAGTATCTGGTTTAGTGAGTGCCGAGTTTACCGCCATAGACGTCGTCTTCGGTATTATCGTCGTATTCGCGACGCTCCGCGCCGGGTTTCGAGGCTTCGTAAAGGAGGCCCTCTCGGTTGCGTCACTGGTTCTCGGGGTCGTCGTCGCGGTGCTCTTCTCCGGAGCCGTCGCCGGGTACCTCGACGGGTGGCTCGGTGTCTCGGTATGGAATCAGATCATCGCTTTCCTCGGCATCTTCGTGGTGCTCTACTTCCTTATCAAGCTCTTCGAGAACGCCTTACACCGTATGATCGAGCGGGTTCATCTTGAGAGCCTCGACCACGCGATGGGGCTTCTCCTTGGCGTCGTCGAAGGGCTTGTCGTGGTCTTTCTTCTCATTCTCTTGGTGCAGATTCAACCGATTGCCAACCCGGAGCGGCTCCTGGAGGGAAGCTTCTTCGCCCGAGCCCTCCTTCCCTTCCTGCCCTACGTCGCCGAAATGCTGGTGAGGAGGTAGCCGGTGTACGATAACATCATTGGTCATCGACGGGTCACTTCCCGGCTCCGGGAGAATCTCGGACACGGGGCCCTACCCCCGAGCATTCTCTTCGCCGGCGCCCCCCTCGGGGGAAAGGGCACCGTGGCCCTCGAGACGGCCCGGGGGCTTACCTGTCTCGAGGGGGACGCCACCTGGCGCTGCAGCTGCCGTTCCTGTGCCCTCCATCGGCATCTAATCCACCCCGACACGCTCCTTCTGGGGCCAAAGGAGTTTTTACCGGAGATCGTTGCCGCTGCGGATGCGCTGCAACGGACCCGGCGTCGGGGTCCAGCGTTTCTCTTCGTCCGCGCCGTTCGAAAGCTGCTCCGGCGGTACGACGACGCCCTCTGGGACAACTCAGCACCGAAGCGGAAAGCGGTTCAGGGGCTATTGGCAAAAATGGAAGAGGAGATTCTCGAGCTCGATCCCGAAGGCGACCTCCTCCCTGAGGCGAAGCTCGAGAAGCAGCTTACGGCCCTCGTCGAGACGGCGGTAGGGATAGAAAAGAAGGCGCCCCTCTCCCAAATCTCGATCGAGCAGATTCGGAGCCTGACTGCCTGGGGGCACCTAACGGGGATAGGCGATCGAAAAGTCGCCATTATTGAGCGGGCAGAAACCCTTACCGACTCCGGGGCGAATGCCCTTCTGAAGCTTCTGGAGGAGCCGCCGTCAGGACTCACGCTGATTCTTACGACGCGACGCCCTCGAATACTTCTTCCGACGCTTCTGTCGCGCCTGCGAACCTACCGGTTTCCCCTGCGCGCTAAGGAGGAAGAGCAGGAGGTCCTTCGGCGAGTCTTCCATGTCGAGGAGCTTGAACGAGCTAGCGTCCGTGAGTACCTTCTTACCACGCCGGACGCCGTCATTTCTCCGGGTCTCGAAGGCATCAACGAGCTCCTGGCGACGGCGGAGACTGAGAAGGAAAGCGTCTCCCTGGAGCTTCTCTTCGAGCGGTTGGCGAACTCGATGAGGGCGGCCTTTCTTGAAGGAGCAGATCAACATCACGCCGAGGTCTATTCCGCCATGTTTGAGCTCCTCGAGACGACACGCCGCCGGGCGACCGTCCTCAACATACCGAGGCAGCAGCTCTTTCCCACCCTGCGGCACGAGCTGAGCAGACTCTATGAGGAAGTTTCTTGAGCGAGCGCTAAAAAAATTCGACAAGCTCGACCCGGCGCAACTCCGGTTGCTCCTATCGGACCTGGCTTTGGAGAACGAACGGATGCTCGTGGTCCTCGACTCTCTAAGCGACGCGGTGGTGGTCGCCGACGACGCGAACCGGGTAACCCTCGCGAACAAAGCCGCGGAGCGGCTCCTCACCTTCAACGGC
>CAZLDK010000279.1:0-4382 GCA_964558285.1 uncultured Spirochaetaceae bacterium
GCGGAGGAGATCGAGACCGCCATGTCCCATCGCGCCTCCCACGGCAGCCACGTCATCCCCGTACCCTCGGTGGAGGTCCGACGAAACTACCCCCGGATAGTCGCCGAATCGGTAAAGGTGCTCCTGAAGCGGGGGATGGGGCTCATGCAGAACCCGAAGCTCTACGAGAAGACGGTTGTTCGTCCCGTATTCTCGAGTCGGGGATCGGTATCCATCTCTCAAGCCGCCCTGACCCAGATGATCATGCATTGCGTCGCGGAGTACGCCCCGGACGTTCGCATTACGAAGGTGACCGTCCGCAACGAGCCGACAGGCTACCGGCTTCTGGTGCACGTTTCGATCCCCTTCGGAAGCGAGGTCCCCTCGACGGTACATGGTCTCCAGGACTACACCATCGACAAGCTCGAAAAATACACCGGCATCTTCATCCGGGAGCTCAACGTCGTCATTGAGGATATCTCCGGCTAAAATCGTATTTGACGTATAGAAATAGCTGCCGATACTATGGTCAGGGAGGACCGACAATGCCCAAACGTCTGTTCGTTGCAATCGTACTTTGCCTCGTCGCTCTGTCCGCCGTCGCTCAGGACGGACAGTTTTTTGAGTACGCAAGCGACCACTATCGAGTACGATCGCAGGTAAGCCGTGTTCACGCGGAGGAAACGGCGCTCAAGCTCGAAGCGATGATGCGGCTCTACAATGAGTACTTTCGCTTCGATCCCGATCGTCTTACGGCGAAGCTCAACGTGCGGATTTTTGGGGAGAAGGCGGACTTCGATCGCTATCTCCGGCGAGTCATCAACGAAGCCCGGGACGACTTTACCTATCTCCACTATTCTGATCTCGCCCGAAGCGAGCTCGTCGGTTTTCACACCGAAGGCGAGAGCTTCGATCTTTCACTGAGCCATCAAGGCTTTGTCCAGTTCTTGCGGGCCTTCGTAGCCAACCCTCCCCTCTGGCTCCGCGAAGGCTTTGCGGTGTTCTTCGAGCAATCCGAATACGACGACGACTTCCAGACCGTAGTGTATCGGGAAAACCTCTCCTGGTTGGAGACGCTCCAGAGCATCCTCGACGGGACGGCGGGCCTGGACCCGATCCCCCTTCGTGAGATGCTGACCATGGACGTGGATGAGGCCCGGCGGCGAATCGACACCTTCTATCCCCAGGCCTGGGGCGTTGTTTCCTTTTTGGTCAACGCGCCTAATCGGGATATCAACCGGATTCTCTGGGACACCATCAGCGCCCTCGAGCCCCGGGCGACGAAGGAAGAAAACGAAGAGAACATCGAGCAGGAGGTGCTTCGATGGCTCAACGAAGAGTTTGTTCTCGAGCGCTTCGGCGAGTACGTCGCCGAGCGGAGGTCGTTTCGAAGGCTCGTCGAAGATGGAATCGACTCCTACGACCGCGGACAGGTTACCGAGGCGGAATCGCTCTTCGTCCAGGCGCTTCAGCTCCGGGAGGACAGCTTCGTTCCCCACTACTATCTTGGGCTGATCAACTACGACAAGAGCAACCACAGCCTGGCGGAGTACTACTACAATCAAGCCCTTGCCCGGGGTGCCGAGCCTGCTCTAACCTACTACGCCCTCGGAGTGAACGCCTTCGCGGATAACCGCTTCGACGCTGCCATGCGCTACCTGGACGAGACCGTCGAGATGGACCCGGACTACTCGGAGAAAGCCGAAGAGCTTATCGCCGAGATGGAAGGCTAAGCAGCAGGTTCCCACCGAGGCGATACCCAGCGCGCCGGGCTCAGATCCAGGCGCGCCGGACAGCCCGGGGACCGCCTCCTTACAAGGCCCCTTGATCCCGGTACTTCTTTTTCCTCCGCATCAAGAGCACCAAAGCCGCCTCTATGTCCGCGTTCGGCGGAGTAAGGGGACGGATGATGTGCTTTGCTTCGGTAAAAGCATCTTTGAAGGGGATGCGTTTCTGTTGCCCGAGTTGGGAAACCAGAAAGACAAAGTCGGCAAGGAGGTGCGCCAGGGCTACCGGTCGGGTGACCTCTCCCTTGGCTTTCGCCTGATCGAGCTGTCCAAGCCGCTCGAAGAAGGCTTCTCGGTAGAACTGATAGTCCCGGTCGACGAGAAGGCGGGCGATTTGGGGCAAAAAGTAGCGTAGAAGGTCGTACTCGAGGAGCTCGGCGAATATCTCTTTGGCGTTGCCCGAGAGGAGAATCTTGAGGCTCTCCTCGGTCAGCCGGGAGGTAGGACAGTCCTCGAGGAGCTCCGACTGCCTACGCATCTGACGCCGGAGCTGCTTGGTCGGCTGTAAGCCGGCGACAACAGAATACTTGATCGCCCGGACCATCCGGACCGGATCCTCGGTAAAAATCTCCTCCATCGGAATAACGGGGCTCAGGCGCCGCTTGCGAATGTCCTTCACTCCGCCGACGAAGTCGAGGATGGTTTCGTCCGCCGGATCGTAGTAGAGGGCGTTCGCCGAAAAGTCGCGGCGGTGGACATCCTCCTCGAGCTCGCCGTAGACCGGGTTAAAGCCGCCGGAGGAGCGGGCTCGAAAAGTAGACACCTCGATTATCTTGTCGCCGAAGAAGATGTGGACCAGCTTGAACCGGCGCCCGATGACCCGAGAGTTTCTAAAGAGCCGGCGGATCCGCCCTGGAGGCGCGTCGGTGGAGACGTCGAAATCCTTCGGCGTCCGGCCGACCAAGAGGTCCCGGATCGCGCCACCGACGACGTAGGCCGCGTGGCCCGACTGCCGCAGGCGCCGGATAATCTTCAGGGCGTCCGGGTCGATGTGCCGGCGGTGAATTTCGTGCTCGTCGGCGGTGTATATTTCCGCCTGCTTAACGAGTTTTCCTTTATCTGTTTGAGAGTACCGTACGCGCACGATGATATGACCGTATTGCGCCCGTTATACGACGGGGACGCTTGAATGGTCAAGGACGGCCACGGCATAATCGCCCCAGGTGAACACCTTGCAAATCCGTTCGTCAGTTTTCTCGCTCTGCTTTGTGGCCGGACTCATTTTTGCCGCTGCACCGGCCGGCGCCCAGACCGACCAGGGGCCGGCCGCCGACACGATCGCCTCTATCGAGTTCCAGGGAAACCGCCGCACCAAGGAGGCGGTCCTGCGGGGAGCCGTGGACGCGAAGCCCGGAGACCGCTTCGACGCCGAGACCGTCGAACAGATCGAGGACGATCTGAAATCGCTGGGGCTCTTCTCCTCCGTGGAAATCGAAACGAGCCCGCTTCCCGGCGGCGTCGGCGAGGTGGCGGTCCTGGTTACCGTCGAGGAGCGGTGGAGCATCGTTCCGATTCCGTTCTTCGCGACGGGCTCCTCCGGGTTCACCGCCGGACTCTTCGTATTTGAGGGCAATCTCTTAGGCTACAACAAGCAACTCATCGCCGGCGGAACCTACGCAAACGACGGCTTCGGTGGACTCCTCGTCTACAGCGACCCCGCACTCCTCGGCTCCGACTGGCTGCTATCGACCTCGCTCAGCGCGGGAAGCGAGGACGTCGAGACAGCCGATACCGCCTACCGGGATAGGTGGACCTACGCCGCAGACCAGGTCACCGTCGGAGGTTCCGTCGGGTATCGGTTCAGGGACGGGTTCTCGATCCGCGGCGGCGCCGCCTACCGCTACCTGGAGGTAACCGAAAGCGAGGATCCGGACATCGTCGGTCAGGGTGGCTACGGATTCGTGACCTACACGACCGAGGTCGGCCTTATCCGAACCGAGCCGGAAGAGTTCTTCGACAGCGGGTACACACTCCAGGCCTCGGCGGAAGCGACGCCGAGGGAGTCCGGGTGGGGGCTATCCGTCGCCGGGACCAGGAACGTTCTCGTCGCCGGCTCGCATCGCCTCGGGCTCGGAATCCGAAGCGAATACGGAGACAGGCCTTTTTTGCTCAGGCCGCGCCTCGGGGGACAGCCGACACAGCGAACGCTTACGCCGGGGACAGTCTCGCAAGACAGCTACGTTTCTCAGGAGGTTCTCTACGAGCTTCCGCTGTTTCGCCCCTCCTGGGGAACCATCACCCTTCTCGGCTTCTACGAGGGCGGCTATCTGGTAGATGCCGACGCCGTCTACCACGGTGGCGGCGGCGGCGCGCGGCTCTATCTGAGCCGGGTAACCTTCCCGGCGGTGGGTTTTGACCTCGCGTGGAACGCCGTCCACAATTTCCCCGTCTTCACGTTCTCCTTCGGCGGGCGCATCTGACGGTTTTACGTAGTCGCCAAATCGGGGAATCGAGAGCGACAAGGCGATCGCCCGAGTACGATGGACCCCAACAAAGATGGTTCAGATCCCGTTCCTGCCGCCGAAGAGGTGACGCCTTGCGCCGGTGGCCTCCGTAGAGGCAGGCTTCGGGAGCGTCTGCTTGACAGAAATGTATCACTAAAGTATCACTATGATA
>CAZLDK010000280.1:0-3087 GCA_964558285.1 uncultured Spirochaetaceae bacterium
CGGGAAGGGGACACCGTAGGCGTTGTCGATAAACAGGGGGATGTTCCGTTCCCGGGCGAGGCGGTCGAGGCCGGCGATTTCCTCGTCGGTTATGACGTTTCCCGTCGGGTTGGTCGGCCGGGAGATGCAGATTGCCCCGGCGTCTTGCGGAATATCGAGGGTGGCGAAATCGACGTGGTACTTAAAACGCCGCTCGCCGAGCTCCTCGATGGTGGGCTTGCGGCCGACGAAACAGTTGTCCTGGAGCATCTGGTCGGCGTAGCCGATGTACTCCGGAATAACCGGAAAAAGAATCTTCCGGAGCCCCTGGTCGCTACTTCCCGCGAAGGCGTTGAAGAGCAGGAAAAAGGCGGTCTGGCTCCCGTTGGTGATCGCGATGTTATCAGAGGAAACATCCCACCCTTGCTCCTTCCTCAAGAAGGCGGCAACCGCTTCGCGGAAGGAGAGGCGGCCCTGGGGAGCGTCGTAGGCGGCGATCATCCGCTCGTATTCGTCGCCGTTGGCGAGAATCTCCTGCATACGCCGGCGCCAGAGGGCGTTTATCCCGGCTATCTGCGCCGGGTTTCCTCCGCCGAGCATGTGGACCGGTCCCGGGGACTCAACGGCGGCTCCGAGGTCGGCCATCAACTCCAGGATGCCGGTACGACGGGTAAATCTTCTTCCAAAGTCGGACAGATGCATGGCGGCGAGTATAATACGCGTCCTCCAACAATTGAAACAGACACAGACCCGGGTATACTCTGGATACCACAAGGAGTAACCGTGTACCGTATCCGCACCCACAACAAAATATCCCCGAAAGGGTTGTCACTATTGGACTCGAACCTTTTCGAGGTCGGCGAGAACATCGAAGAACCGGACGCTATCTTGGTTCGGAGCTATAAGCTCCACGACGCGGAGTTCCCCGAGAGCGTCAAAGCCATCGGCCGGGCAGGGGCCGGGGTAAACAATATTCCGGTGGAGCGCTGCACCGACGCCGGCATCGTTGTTTTTAACACCCCCGGGGCAAACGCCAACAGCGTCAAGGAACTGGTAATCAGCGGGCTCCTTCTCTCTTCGCGAAAGATTCACGAAGGGCTGGAATGGGTCCAGACGCTAAAGGATAAGGGGGACGAGGTTTCGGCCCTCGTAGAGAAGGAGAAGGCGAGCTTTGCCGGACCGGAGATTGCCGGGAAGACCCTGGGGGTTATTGGCCTCGGAGCAATCGGGGTTATGGTCTCTAACGCGGCCATCGCCCTCGGAATGGAGGTCGTCGGCTTCGACCCCTATCTCTCGGTCGAGTCGGCCTGGGGACTCTCCCGGGCGGTGGGCAGAGCTCGAAACCTCGACGCCCTCCTGGCCCAGTCGGACTACGTGACCCTCCACGTCCCCTTGAACGGGGGGACAAAGAGCATGATCGACGGGAAGGCGCTTTCTAAGATAAAGCCGGGCGCCCGGCTCTTAAACTTTGCCCGGGGCGGCCTGGTCAACAATAGCGAGCTCCTGTCCGCCCTCGACGCCGGGACCCTCTCGGTCTACGTAACCGATTTTCCGGAAGCGGAGCTCTTGGGAAACGCGAAGGTGTTGGCGGTTCCCCACCTCGGCGCTTCGACCCCCGAGGCGGAGGAGAACTGCGCCATCATGGCCGCCCGGCAGCTGAAGGAGTTTCTGCTCCGGGGCAACATCGTCAACTCGGTGAACTTCCCGGAATGCCAGCTCGACTACTCGAAGAACGAGCGGATCCTTGTCGCCAACCGGAACATCCCGAACATGGTGGGACAGATAACGACCATCCTCGCAGATGCCAACATCAACATCCAGGACCTTATCAACCGGCACTACGAGGAGATTGCCTACAACATCATCGACCTCGACGCCCCGGTGCCGGCTCCGTCGATCGAAAAGATCAAGGGTATCGACGGCGTCATCTCGCTCCGGGAGATCCATCCGGAGGAGGCGACCGCGTGATGCGGGGGCAGAAAATTCGGGGGCGAGCGAACCCCCGCGGGGTAGTCCGCAGTGTCTGCTCCGGCGCTCTTGCCGCGGGGATACTGCTCCTCGGAGCCTTCGGCGCCTCGAACCTCGGGGCCCAGGAGCTTTCCGAGGGCCTCTACGCCAGGATAGAAACCAACAGGGGGCAGGTCCTCGTGGAGCTTGCCTACGAGCGGGCCCCCCTAACGGTTACCAACTTCGTCGGTCTCGCCGAAGGCCGCCTGAACTCCTCCCGGGGGGCCGGAGTCCCCTTCTACGACGGCCTGACCTTTCACCGGGTAGTTCCCGGCTTCGTGATCCAGGGGGGAGACCCTGCGGGGAACGGGACCGGAGGACCGGGGTACCGCTTTCCCGACGAGTTCGATCCCACGCTCCGACACGACCGGCGGGGAACGCTCTCGATGGCGAACAGCGGCCCGGACAGCAACGGAAGCCAGTTCTTTATTACCCTCGCCGCGACGCCCTGGCTCGACGACCGCCATAGCGTCTTCGGCTACGTCGTCGACGGCGAGGACGTCGTGGACTCAATCCGGCAGGGAGACCGAATCGAATCCGTCGAGATTATTCGACGCGGGGCCGACGCACTCGCCTTTCGCGGGGGGCAGGCTGCCTTCGACCGCTTGGTAGAAGCACAGCGGCGGCAGCGGATGGAAGCGGAGGCCGAAGAGCGGCGCCAGGCCGCCGGTATAATCGAGGAACGGTGGCCCGAAGCCCAGAGCACCGATTCGGGTATTCGCTACGTAATCCAGGAGCAGGGTCGGGGCCCGGTCATTCGGCCCGGGAGCCGGGTAACGATCCACTACGACGCATTCTTACTGACATCTACCGAACCGTTTGAATCGACGCGCCAAATAGACCCGGTTACTGTTACCGCCGGGGAAGGACGACTACTCCCCGGATGGGAGGAGGCCTTGCTGACGATGCGCCCGGAGGAACGGAGAATAGTCGTGCTGCCGCCGGAGCTCGCCTTCGGAACAACCGGCGCGGGGCAGAAGGTGCCACCGAACGCCTTCGTGGTGTTCGACATCGAAGTTCTCTCCGTTTCTCGGTAAGGTTCGACGCCGGGATGGCAACGAGAAGCAGCCGAAAGAGCCAGGAAGTCTACCGCTGCCGGGA
>CAZLDK010000280.1:3097-4367 GCA_964558285.1 uncultured Spirochaetaceae bacterium
ATGCGGGGCGGAGTCTGCCAAGTGGTTCGGCCGGTGCCCGGAATGCGGGGCTTGGAACACCGCCGAAGAGGCGGTCGTTGCAGGCGGGCACGCCTCCGGCGGGGCCCTGGATTCGGCGTCGTCCCGGGGCACCGGGGGGCCTATGGCCCTGGCGGACATCCCGGCGGAGCAGCAGTTTCGCCGGACGACCGGTATCCCGGAGCTCGACCGTGTCCTCGGAGGGGGATTGACGGTCGGGTGTTCGGTCTTGATCGGCGGCGCCCCGGGGGTCGGAAAGTCGACCCTGGGCCTCCAGGCTGCCGGGAGCGCCGAGGTCTCTTTACCGCTGTATGTCTCCGGAGAAGAGTCGCCGGCGCACCTTCGCTCCCGGGCCGCTCGTCTCGGCGTAGCCGCCGATAGGCTCAAAGTGCTCTTTTCGAACAACCTGGAAGAGATCCTCGCTGCGATCGACACCCTCAAACCGGACCTTATCCTCGTCGATTCGATTCAGACCGTCCTTTCGGAGGAAGCCGGCGTGGTTCCCGGGACCCCGGGGCAGGTAAAGTACTGTGGCCTCGAGCTTGTCGACGCCGCCCGGCGCCTCGGGAGCACCCTGATACTCGTCGCCCATGTGACCAAGGAGGGGTCGATCGCCGGTCCGAAGGTGTTGGAGCACCTCGTCGATACGGTCCTCTACTTCGAGGGGAGCGACCGGGAGCTGCGGTTCCTCCGGGCAACCAAGAATCGGTTCGGCGCCGTCGACGAGGTGGGTCTCTTTTTGATGACCGAAGGGGGTCTCAAGGAGGTAGCCGACCCGGGCCGGGCGTTCCTGGTAAAGCGGTCGGGAGAGGTCCCGGCCGGGGTCGTCACCGCTCCGATATACGAAGGCTCCCGGGTCTTCCTGGTGGAGATAGAAGCGCTTACCGTCCCGGCGAAGGGCGGTTTCTCCCGGGTCTACTCCGACCGCGTCGATTCCTCCCGGGTTGCCCGGATCGCGGCGGTTATCGAGAAGCACCTCGGATTGACGCTTTCGGATCAGGATCTCTACGTGAACGTCGCCGGTGACTTTCGAATCCGGGAGACCGGGGTCGAGCTGCCGATCGCCCTGGCACTGGTCTCGGCGCTGACCAACCGTCCGATTCCGGCGAGCATAACCGCCACCGGAGAGCTGAGCCTCTCGGGGGATATCCGGCCGGTTCCGAAAATGGAGACCCGGGCCCGTGCCTCCCGAGACCTCGGGTTTGCCCGACCTCTCGGCCCTCCCCCGGCGGGAGAGTCCGGGACGGTCACC
>CAZLDK010000281.1:0-4323 GCA_964558285.1 uncultured Spirochaetaceae bacterium
AAAGGCGGATCCGGTGTTGTCCGAGGCGGCCAAGCTACTAGGCATCTAGCACTCCGGCGGCAGACGCCCCCCGGAGACGGGGAAGCCGGGCGACTATCGCCGGCGGCGACCTGCGGTGGAGGCAACGACCCCGAGGCCCAATCCTACGGCGCCGGCGATCAGAATGCTCTGTCGGGCATCGGTGACGCCGGTAACGTTCTGGGCCAGGTTACCGACAAAGTTTTGGGGTAGGCGGAAGATGGTCTGAATCGGGATGTAGTCCCCGGCGACTCGACCGAATATGAGGTAGCCCAGGACAAGGCCTAGAATTCCAAAAATGACGGCGGATACGATCACTCGTTTCATCACATAGTCCTCTCGTAGTAAGAATGTAGCACGACCTGGACTACTTGGCGAATGGCGGTGGTATCTGCTATGATAAACCGATAAAATATTATCTATTTAGGAGGCACTATGGAGCGCGTGTTTAACTTCTATCCGGGCCCGGCAACCCTTCCCCTCTCTGTTCTCGAAAAGTTGCAGAAGGAGATCGTCGATTTCCACGGCCATGGTCTTTCACTTCTCGAGACGAGTCATCGCAGCTCCGAGTACGACGCCGTGCACAACAGCGCCGTGGAGCTCGTCGCAGAGCTCTTGGGTCTCGGGGAGGATCACACAGTCCTGCTTCTCGGAGGCGGCGCGACCTTGCAGTTTGCGATGGCCCCGATGAACCTTCTCCGGGAAGGCGAGAGCGGCGACTACATCGTGAGCGGCTCCTGGTCGAAGAAGGCGGTGGCGGACGCCGGAATCGTCGGCCGGGCCTCTGTGATCTTCGACGGAAAGGAGAGCGGCTACACGACGCTTCCCGACTCGGTAACGCCGTCCAAGGACGCTCGCTACGTCTACCTCTGCAGCAACGAGACCATCGGCGGTCTTCAGTGGAAACAGTTCCCTCAGATCGATAGACCCCTCGTGGCGGACATGTCGAGCGACTTGATGAGCCGCCGTTTCGACCCGAAACCCTTCGGCGTTTTTTTCGCCTGTGCCCAGAAGAACCTCGGCCCCGCCGGCGTGACCGTCGTTGTGGTGCGAAAGGACGTCCTCGCGGAAGCCCCGGAGAAGCTCCCGGCGTACCTCTCCTACGCGATCCACGCCGACAAGAACTCGCTCTACAACACCCCGCCGGTCTTCGCCGTCTGGGCCCTCGCAGAAACGCTTGCGTGGCAGAAGGAACAGGGCGGGCTCGACGCCATTGAGAAGCACAACGAAACGAAGGCTCGGGCACTCTACGATGCTATCGACGAGAGTGACGGCTTCTACACCTGCCCGGCGGATCCACGGTATCGCTCTAGGATGAACGTCGTCTTTACGCTCCCGTCGAAAGAGCTGGAAGCCGCCTTCCTCGAGGGCACCAAAGCCAAGGGAATGGTCGGCCTGAAGGGCCACCGGAGCGTCGGCGGCTGTAGGGCGTCACTGTACAACGCGCTTCCCCTCGAAGCCGCCGAGCGCCTTGCGGAATTTATGCAAACTTTCCGACAGAAAAATTGACGACCACCGTTTTTGGTGATATTATTATGATTGTTAGGAGGTTAGTTCGGTACGAAGGGTCCAACCCAGTTGGACACCGCATACGGCGATTTTTGTTTCACGGAGGTAACCAATGATGGAACCGCCTGTCACGAAGCGCCGGTCAAACCGGCCTATCACCAGCTTTTTCTTATCAGGGTCTAGATGACCCTCTAGTAGAGTGAACAGAAGCGACGCCGCATGTTGTAAGAATATGCATTGTCGCCTTGATTCAAATAGCCGGTAGTTAGTACCGGCTATTTTTTTTGCCCGGCCTCCGGTGGCAGTGATCCCAACACAGGTCCCAACACAATTGTGGGAGCACTTACTACGCCATTACAACCGGCTGGTGGGTCGCCTCGATAACGTCCCGCCAGAGACTGCTTTCGGGGTCTATGTGATTCCGGGTCGATACCGCTAACTCCATCGGCAGGTGGACAAAGTTGTTGTTGATAAGGCTGATGAGAGTCTTGGTCTTTCCCGCCATCGCCGCGTGAACCGCGTTATTCCCCAACCGGAAGCAGTAGAGGGAGTCCGTCGGGGACGCGACGGCGCTTCGGATGATGTAGCTCGGGTCGATGTATTTGAGGTTGAAGGGGATTCCCTTGCCCTTGAGGTAGCCGGATATCTCGTCCCGGAGAAAGACGCCGATGTCACCGAGCTTCTTGTTGCCACTGGCGTCTTTTCCGACTCCTGCCTGGAGGAGCTCTTGACCCGCCCCCTCGGCGATCACGATGGCAGCGTGGTTCCGCCGCTCGAGCCGGTTTTCGATGTGCCGGAACAGGCCGTTGGGGCCCTCCAGCTCGAACTTGACTTCCGGGACCAAAACGAAATTGACCTCGTGACTCGCGAGAGCCGTGTGCGCTGCGATAAAGCCGGATTCCCGACCCATCAACTTCACCAGACCGATCCCGTTGATCGCCGAGTGGGCTTCGGAGTGAGCGGCGGACACGGCCTCCACCGCCTTGGCTACCGCCGTTTCGAAGCCGAAGGACTTCTGGATAAAGCTCAGGTCGTTGTCGATGGTCTTCGGGATTCCGACAATGGCGATCTTGAGGCCCCGCTTCTCGATCTCTTCGGCCATCGCGAGGGCCCCTTTCTGGGTCCCGTCACCGCCGATGGTAAAGAGCATATTCACGTTCATCCGCTCGAGGGCGTCGACAAGGTCTCCGGTCCGCTCACCGCCCCCCCGGGAGGAGCCGAGGACCGTCCCGCCGATCTTGTGGATGTCGTCGACGCTGTCGACGGTAAGCTCGACGGCGGAAAAGTTGTTTTCCGGCAAAAGACCCTGGTAGCCGAAGCGGATGCCGGTAACCCTGTGAACATCGTAACGATGAATGAGGCACCGTGTTATTGCCCGAATGACGTCGTTGAGCCCAGGACAGAGACCTCCGCAGGTTACCACGGCGGCGTGGACGTGCCGGGGAGAGAAGAAGATCTTCTCCCGGGGGCCGGCCTTCTGGAGAAGGTTCTTCGCCTCGATCGCCTTCACCCCTTCCCGGGCCCGGACGTCGATGTCGTAGAGGACACAATCGTCGTCTTCCACATAGTTTGCGATGGCGTCACCCTGGACGCGGCTGTACTCGATGGGGGACGGGATCTTTGGGTGGCCCAGAGTAGGGACGGTAAAGTCGAAGCTCATACGGCCACTGTAGTGAATTTCGGTGATGCTCTCAACGTCGGATTGACCGGGACACGAAAGCGCTCTACGCTCTGCTCATGCATGTGGTTGTTGTCGGGGGTGCCGGGTATATCGGCAGCCACGTAGTGCGCACTTTTCTCGATCGGGGTATGGACGTCACGGTCTTCGACAATCTTTCGAAGGGAAAGCGGGAGAACCTTTTTCCTCAAGCCGACTTCTTCGAGGGAGACATTCGGGACGACGAATCCCTGGACCGCTGTCTCGGAGCCGGTGGTCCGCCGATCGACGCGGTCGTACACCTCGCAGCCCTCAAGGCTGCGGGAGAGTCGATGGAGCAACCGAGCCCCTACGCCCTAAACAACATAGCCGGGAGCATAAAGCTCTTCGCGGCGATGGACCGCGCCGGGATTCCGGCTTGCGTTTTTTCTTCTTCCGCGGCGGTCTACGGGGAACCGCATTTTCTTCCGGTAACCGAAGATCATCCGACCCGGCCGGAGAACTTCTACGGCTTCACCAAGCTGGAGATCGAACGAGTTCTCGGATGGTACGAGCAGCTGGGCAAGATCCGTTTTGCCGCCTTGCGCTACTTCAACGCCGCGGGGTACGACCCCGAAGGCCGGGTCGGCAGCCTCGAAGAAAGCCCGGCGAACCTTGTACCGCTGGTAATGGAAGTAGCCCTCGGCAGCCGCCCCAGCCTCGACATCTTCGGCGACGATTTTGCCACCCGGGACGGCAGCGGCGTCCGGGACTACATCCACGTCAGCGATCTGGCCGACGCCCATCTTCTGGCCCTCGACTACCTAGTCGAAAACAAGGCCGGTTTTACGGTCAACCTCGGTAGCGAGCGGGGCACAAGCGTCTTCGAGATGCTCGCCGCGGCGCGCCGAATCTCCGGACGAGAGATACCTGCTCGAGTAGCCCCCCGACGCCCTGGGGATCCGGCGGAGCTTGTCGCCTCCTCGGCAACGGCAAAGCGGCTTCTCGGCTGGGAGCCTCGCTACAGCGACATCGACACGATTATTGATACCACTTGGCGTACCTACCGCCGCTTCTTCGTCCCCTGACTCTTCCCGGCGACGGTAAAGGGCCGTCATAGCGCCTCATCTCTCGGGATCCTCACGGTGGCCCGGGGCTAC
>CAZLDK010000282.1:0-4277 GCA_964558285.1 uncultured Spirochaetaceae bacterium
GTTGCCACCACCAGATTTTGAGTCTGGCGCGTCTACCAATTTCGCCACGCCGGCATGCTTCTTGTGCGAATCTTGAGACTATGGAGATAGACGGATTAGGTCAATGGGTGGAGAATGCTCCCACAATTGTGTTTCTTTCCCGGCGCTCGGTTGCGATAATCTCCTCGGCAAAACCACCCATCTCCGAAGCGATCACACTCAAAATTATTCTTCTGGGTTTACTGCGTGGATACGATCAGGCGGTGATGCGCGGCAACGACCGCCGCCGCCGCCCGGTCGATCTCTTCGTCGGTGGTGAGCTTCCCCGTGGAGAAGCGAATTGTTCCGCGTCCCCATTCGAGAGGAGTGCCGATTGCCTCTATTACCGGAGAGAGGGTAACGGTGTCGGCGTGACACGCCGACCCGGCGGATACCGCGATACGACCCACCACAGCGGTTATGAGGTCGTTCGATGTAATGCCAAGGAAACTCACGTTAAGCGTGTTGGGAAGCCGCTTTTCCGGATGTCCGTTGAGGCGGACCTCGCAGGCTGCGGAGAGCTTCCGGTGGAGACGGTCGCGAGTCTGCCGCATTCGCTCCGTGTTTGCCGCAAGATCACGGGCGGCGACGCGGCACGCCGCGCCGAGGCCGACTATCTCGAGAACATTCTCAGTTCCCGGTCGTCTTCCGCCCTCCTGACCACCGCCATACATGAGAGGCTCGAGCTGTACGCCGGGCCCCACGTAAAGCGCTCCCACCCCCTTGGGGGCGTAAAGTTTGTGACCCGCGACGGTCAGCAGGTCTACCCCGAGCTCCTGCGCATCTACCGGGATCTTTCCGAGGGACTGGGCGGCGTCGGTGTGCATGAGTACATCGTGCGCCGAGGCGATCGCTGCGATCTCCCGGATCGGCTCGATGGTGCCGATCTCGTTGTTGGCGTGCATTACGGTGATGAGGATCGTCTCAGGTCGAATCGCCTTCTCAATATCTTTGAGGTCCACCAGGCCGTGTTGGTCGACGGGGACGCGTGTGACGGCAAAGCCCTCTCGCTCGAGGTAGTCGCAGGTGTTGGCCACCGCGGGATGCTCCACCGTGGAGGTGATGATGTGATTCCCCTGGGTTCGCCTGGCCCGGGCGGCGCCGATGATCGCGTAATTGTTCGACTCAGTCCCGCCGCTGGTAACGAGTATCTGCTCCGGCGAAGCATTAATTAGCGCTGCCACCTCCCCCCGGGCCTGGGCAACAGCTCTTCGGGGCGCCTCGCCGTAGGCGTGGGAGCTCGAGGGGTTCCCGAACTCGGTTTCGAGAAAGGGGCGCATCGCCTCGACCACCTCGGGATCGTGAGGAGTCGTGGCGTTATAGTCGAGATAGATCGGACATCCGGTTTCGTTCGCCATTTTCGTCCCTTAGAACGTGACCACCTTGTCCGCCCAGAGGGTCCAGTCGGTCAGCTCTTCCATGGAGCTCCGATGGGATCCTGCGGCGAGTTCTTCATCGACTATGCCACGGGCATCCATGCAGCTGCCGCAGACGCCGATTTCGCCGCCTCGGGAGGTGACGAGCTTCATCATGCGCTCGATGTTGTAGTAGCCGTTCGGCGTTGTCTGTCCCTTCTTCGCGCAGGAGGCGGCATCGCCGATAAAGAACATCTTTACTTCTTGATCCTCGCGCTTAACGAGGGTCCCTGCAAGACGGAGGCCGTTGTAGCTCCGCTCGGTGCCGTAGGGAGGGTCGTTGAGAATAAACAGTGTTTTCATCTTAGTTGCTCCTTTCGAGGACGACTCCTGCCGCCCTCCATTCCGCTATTCCTTCCGGGAGTCGCGTAACGCGATACCCCCGTTCGTTCAAAAACTCGCTCGCCTCCTGGGAGAGGACGCAGTAGCGGTCCCGGCAGTAGGCGAAGACCTGGGTATTCTTCGGCAGCTCTCCGACTCGTTTCTCGAGCTCCTCGAGGGAGATCGAGATCGCCCCGGGTAGGTGGCCGGCGGCGTACTCCTCCTCGGGTCGGACGTCGATAAGCACCGCCTCGCCGGCGGCAATCCGGCCCTGTAGCTCTTCATAGCCGAGCCCCTCGGTCTCCCGGCTCTCCCCGCCGAAAAGATCGTCCACCGCACACTTGACCACCGCCAGCTCTTGGGAAGCGACCTCCGAGAAGCTGCTCCAGAGGGAGAGAGCCATTTCGGTCGCCGAGTAGTAGACGTAGCGGCCGACCTTCCGGGTCTGCACGAGGCGCGCCTGCTTAAGCAACTGCAGGTGGTGGGATGCGGTGGTTATACCGACGCCGAGCATCGAAGCGAGGGTTTCGACGTTGCGCTCGCACTGGGCGAGGAGCTCGAGGATTTCCAGTCGCCGCGGATCGGCGCACGCGGCCAGGGTCTTCGAGATCTCCTGATAGACTACCTGTTTGAAGTCGTTCTTAGTTATCGCCATATTCCAATCATAATTGGAATATGGGTTTTAAAAACTGTCAACCCTCAAATCCTGGGGTTGGATGCCGGGAGTCGGAACAGCCGATTCCGCAACCCGAGACGATGAGGACAGGGATCAGGACTGAGTTAAGTCGCGGCCTTGATTCTCTCTCTGAGTAGTCGCTTACTGGGCCACCCTTTACCGTCGTTCTCCTTGTAGACGCGGCACGCCATGACGCCATCTCCGTGATTATCCTCGAGATCCTGACCGTTGACCTTGATCGTGGGAGACCCGGCGAAGCGAAGCTCGCCGGCTCGGTCGGCGTCCTTCACGGCCACGAGCCGCACGGAGGCGTCCTTCTTCTCTTCCACGAGGACATCGAGGATGTCGTTCCACGCCTGCCGGTAGGATGGGCAGCCGTCGAAATAAAGTAGGTCTATCGTTAGCTCTGTTGCATTCGTGCTCATTATTCACTCTCCTTTTCGGACACGGGTCGGTGGCGGCTCGAGTTCGGCAGCTCCCGATGAGTCCGGTTAGTACATCCTCCATTCTCCGGAGGGCGGCAATGCGGTCTTGAACCTCCTGAGGTTTCGTTCCGGTTCGGGAACGAGGCCCTCCCGCTCATGGTACCGGACCGTCTCAACGCCGAGTCCAGCCCCTCGTGCTACCTCTCCGATGGTGAGTGTTTCCATCTCGCCGCTCCCTCTCCTTCTACAGCATGTAGGCAACGTCCGAGGTAGCCGCCGGATGCACGTGGATGCCGGTCTTCAGATCGAACGCGGAGACCTCGTTGCGAATAGCCGTGGCGAAGATGTTGATCGTCTCGCCTGCATGGCCTCCCAGGAGGTACGCCCCGAGAATCGTTCCGGTTGTCTTGTCGATGATTACCTTGAACGCCCCGTGGGACTCGTTTGTCCGGCGGAGGGTGTACCACCCGGGCCAAGGAGGGGACGGTGAAGGCTACGCTTGGGGTTCCCCGATTATCCGGGTGCTTGCGATTGCCCTTGAGTATGTTGCCGGCGGCGATAACGATATGCTCCGCGTCGACTTTCCGGTCGTTCACCATTACTGTGTGGCGACCGATGAACCGCGCAGCGCCGTGCAGCGTCTCAAGACCCAACTTGGACATCGACTGTTCTAGGGACCCTGGGGTGCCCTCGATTATCGACTCCTTGTGTTTCATCAGGGCGGACCAGTCAATGGTGAGCGCTCCCTCTACACCCGAGCCGGACATGCGGCGACTCCAATCGATCAACTCGGCTGCTCCGACAAGCACCTTCTTGGGATCACACCCCCGCAACGCGCAGGTCCCACCGTAGGGCCTGGAATCCACGACGGCCACCCTCCTTCCCGACCGGGCCGCCTTGTGCGCCACCGAGACGCCGGCCATGCCGACGCCGATAACGAGAAGATCGTAGCTATTCTTTGATTCCACAGTGATACTCCTCAAGAAAAGCGAACGGCGCCTACTACTACCGGCAGGATGAACACGCCGAGCAGGGGAAACAGCACATAGTCGAGATAGCCCACGAGGCCGCCGAGCCCGAGAACACCGAAGAGGACCACCAGAACCGGAGTGAAACAGCAGAGCGCCGTGATGACCGTGCCGATGATACCAACCTTCAGAAGTCGGTTCGTTCGCGGAGCACAGCCGGTTTGGCAGGATTCGTCTACCATTACCACACTTCCACCCCTTTCCCGTCGTCTCAAACGGTTCATCCACCTCATGTCTTTAGGATAAACCCCGTACCCTACTACAGGGTCAAGAGACTTGTGCGCGAAACCCGCCATCACGGGAATCCCGGCGCACGGGAAACGGAACGGGCCAGTTCACGGCGCCCGGTGTCCAAGCGAGTGCAAGCCATGATTAGTGGTCCGAACCTTGGGAC
>CAZLDK010000283.1:0-4263 GCA_964558285.1 uncultured Spirochaetaceae bacterium
GGTTGCCGACGCGGTTGCCTTGGGGCTCGACTTCTCGCCTGGGGCTGTCGTTATCTCCCGGTACGCCGACGAGGAGAACCGTCGCCGGGGCCGCGTTTCGGACCTGGTGCTTTCGGCCCGCTTCGAGCTCTGGGGGGACGATGGCTTGATCGGTCCGGGGCGCTGGGGGGGAATCCCGATAGAGCTTTCGGTGGGCCCTCGAGTCGGTGTAGCGATGCCCGCCCCTGACTATGCCGTGGCCCTCGAGAACCGCCGGAGCGACGAGCGCTACGTGGCGGCAAACCAGGATCTCCACGCCTGGGGCGCCGGAATGCGCCTCGACCTTAGCCTGGAGCCGAGGTCCGAATTGAAGATCCGCACCAGCCATCAACTCGACATCTTTATCCCGGCGGACTACGACTCGGTGGGCCTCTCTGCATACGAGGAGAACGATATCCGCCGGGCCCTGACCGGGGTCGAGCCCTTCGACACCATCTGGTACCGCTACCGCTACACCGGGGCCGCCGGCATGGAGGTGCAGCTTGGGGAAATCTGGGACCTCCAACCGCTGTCCATCCAAGTCGACTACCTCCCGCCGCCGATCGTCGACGACCTCGACCCACTATCGGATACCGACTCGCTGCTGATCCGCGTCGGAATCGGAGCCGAGGGACGAATTTTGCGCCGGGAAGGCAAGCCGCCTTTTCTCTTCCGTACCGCCTACTACGCCCCGGTCCTCGGCAAGAACCGAAACGCCGAGCACACCCTTATCGTCTCACTGGCCTTCAAGCTGCTCTAAGCAAGGCCGCCCGGCTCGCCGCCCAGGACTCCGGGGAACAACTTTTTTTAGGCAAATTCTCTCTTCTTTGAAGCGCCGGGGAAACTAGGTCGGTAATAGTGGGTGCGCGCGCTACTACAGATAGAAGGAGTGACAAGGATGAACAATCTAAACTCGATTCTGATCGAGGGAAACCTTACCCGGGACCCTGTCCTTGCGGCGACGCCGAAGGGAACCCCGGTCTGCAACTTCTCGGTTGCCTCGAACCGGTTCTACCGGCAGGATACCGAAAGCAAGAAGGAAGTCTCTTTTTTCGACGTCGAAGTCTGGGCAAAGCTGGCGAATCAGTGCGGAGAATACCTTTCGAAGGGCCGGGGTGTCAGGGTCGTCGGCCGGCTAAAGCAGGACCGGTGGACCGACAACGACGGCAAGAACCATTCCCGGGTAAAGATCGTCGGGGAGCACGTCGAATTTCGACCGAATTTTACCGCGGCGAAGTCCGAAGAGGAGGAGCTGGAAGATACGGATGTAACCGCCGAAGCGGTTGACGAGACCGAGGCCATGGAAGAACAGGAGGTGGAAGAACAGGAGGTGGAAGCGGCATTACCATTTTAGTTCGGAATGCTTGACCTCCAACGGCCGACACCGTATTATACGGGCGTTGTGAATAGTCATAGCGTATTCCACACAATAACTCGGTGGTGGTGGCCCAAACGGGCTTGACGCTACCTTTGCGCCGCAGGCCCCGGATGAGTTGCTCACGGTGGGCTTGCGGAACCTCAAAATGCCGCGCACATCGTGTCGCGGCTTTTTTTTGGCCCCGGCTAACGCCGATAGGCGGCGCAGCAGGAGTCACGAAATGCAACGAAGAGATACGATCATCAAGGTTCTCTCCGGGGAGCGCTTTACCCCCTACGCCCTCGCCCGGAAGCTTGGAGCCGTCGCCCTCCTCGAATCCTCCTCCTATCAGAAGGGGCGGGAGCGTTACTCGGTTCTGGTTGTCCGGGAAGCGTTTCAGGTAGTCGAGGATGATGCCGGGATCCATCTTGACGTCGACGGCAAGCGCCGGGCGGTAAAGAGTAGCGCCAAGGACATGCTCGACGTGCTGCTCTACTTTGCCAATCAACACGCCGAGGTCCACCAGGATTTTCCCTTTCCAGCCGGTGGGGTGGGCTACCTGGCCTACGAGTTTGCGGCCAAGTGCGATACCATCCACTTTTCGACCCGGAAGGACCCGCTGGGACTTCCCCTCGGCGCCTTTCTCTTCGGGCACATCCTCGCCGTCTTCGACCACTACACCGATCTGCTCTATCTGATTGGGCTGAACTACGCCGAGCACCAGATAGACCTCAAGGCCGAGATCCTCCGGATCGAGGAGAGGATTAACGACCTAAACTTTAACTACCTCCAGCCCGACGACAAGGAGTACACCGCCGAGGTGATGAACGGTGACGCCGGGGCGGAAACCTTTCTCGCCGGTGTCGAAGCGGTTCGCAAGGAGATTATCGCCGGGAACCTCTTGCAGGGGGTCCTCTCCCGACGGATGCACATCCGGACGAAGATTCCGGCTCTCGAAGCCTACCGTCGACTCCGGAGCGCGAACCCGTCGCCCTACCTCTTCTACATCGACTTCGGGGACTACCAGCTCTTCGGCTCCTCTCCGGAGGTCCACATCAAGGTAAAAGACGACGAGGTCCGGATCCGGCCGATCGCCGGAACTCGGCGCCGGGGGGCGGATCGACGGGAAGACAAGGCCCTAGAGCAGGAGCTCCTCGCGGACCCGAAGGAGCGAGCGGAGCACCTGATGCTCGTCGACCTCGCGAGAAACGACATCGGGCGGGTCTGCCGGCCGGGGTCGGTGGCCGTCGAGGAGTACATGACCGTCGAGCGCTACTCCCACGTTATGCATATCGTCTCCGAGGCCCGGGGGACTCTGGCCCCGGGGAAGACCGGCATCGACGCCATTCGGGCCACCTTTCCCGCGGGAACCGTCTCCGGCGCCCCGAAGATTCGGGCCATCGAAACCATCGACCGCCTCGAGCCCCACCGCCGCGGCTTCTACGCGGGCCTCGTGGGCTACATGGAGCCCGGGGGCAACCTCGACAGCTGCATAACTATCCGGAGCGCCTTTAAACGCGGGGAGACGCTGATCCTCCAGGCCGGCGCCGGAATTGTCTACGATTCGACCCCGGAGCGGGAATACGAAGAGACGGGAGAAAAACTCGGCGCCCTGGCGGCGTCGGTGGGACTGGAGGCACGGCGATGATCCTACTAATCGACAACTACGACAGCTTTACCCACAACCTCTATCAGTACCTTCGGGAGATTACCGAGGAGGAGGTCCGGGTAATCCGAAACGACGCCATAGACCTCGACGCCATCGCCACATTGGCGCCGAGCCGCATCATTATCTCTCCGGGGCCCGGACGCCCCGAGGACGCGGGGGTATCGGTCGAGGCGATTCGCCGTTTCGCCGGAAGCGTCCCGATTCTCGGGGTCTGCCTGGGGCACCAGGCGATCGGGTACGCCTACGGCGCCAAGATTGTCGGCGCCAAGGAGATCGTCCACGGGAAAACCCAAAAGATGGACCTCGACGGCCGGGGCCTCTTTCGGTCCATCGACACCCCGGCGCTCTTTACCCGGTACCACTCCCTGGTAATCGACGAGGCGAGCCTTCCGAAGGAGCTCGAGATAACCGCCCGGAGCCCCGACGGCGAAATAATGGGTGTCCGGCACCGGGAGACGCTGGTGGAGGGGGTTCAGTTCCACCCCGAGTCGATCGCAAGCGAGACGGGAAAGAAGCTTCTCGGAAACTTTCTCCACTACCGCCGGGAGCCCTTCGTCTACCCGGCGACCCTCTCGAGCGTTCTCGCCGGAGAAAGCCTCTCCCGCGAGGGGGCGGAAAACTTTATGCAGGAACTGACTGAGGGGAATCTCTCGGAGGCCCAAGTGGGAGCCTTTCTCGCGGCCCTGGCGGCTAAGGGCCCGGCGCCGGAAGAGATCGCCGGGTGTGCCGCTGTCTTGCAACAGAAGCGCAAAGTAATCCTCTCCGACCGACCGATTCTCGATACCTGCGGCACCGGAGGGGACGGCGCGGGAACCTTCAATATATCGAGCTTCGCCGCCTTGGTAGCATCAGCGGCAGGAGCGACGGTCGCCAAACACGGCAACCGGGCGATTAGCTCCAAGAGCGGCAGCGCCGACTTTTACGAGGCCCTCGGGATGCGTATTACCCTGACCCCCGAGGAGAGCCAGACGCTTCTCGCCGAGGAGGGGTTCGCCTTCCTCTTCGCCCCCCTCTATCACAAAGCGATGAAGCACGCCGCCGTACCCCGGCGGCAGCTCGGCATCAAGACCATCATGAACCTTCTCGGACCCCTAGCGAACCCCGCCGGCGCCGCGTACCAGTTAATCGGCGTCTACTCCGAGGCGATGTGCGAGCCCGTAGCCCGGGCGGCGCAGATGCTCGGGCTAAAGAGGGGGCTTATCGTCCACGGCCTCGACGG
>CAZLDK010000284.1:0-4221 GCA_964558285.1 uncultured Spirochaetaceae bacterium
GGCGTAGTAGACGTTCTCGGGAACTACGTTCAGATCTACGTAGATATTCGACTCCCTCCACTGCTGCTGGAGAAACTCCGCTACCAACCCGTATTCGAAGGTGTCGCCGACGTAGAAGTCGACTTCGATTCGAGCCTCGCCGTCGACTTCGACGACGTACCCGTTACCGGCGCCGTCGTCGAGAACAGCCTGAATCAGCTCCCGGGCTCGTGCCGGGTTATGCCCGCGGTTGTCCTGGGGATTGTACAATTCTCCGTATGTCGGGCCGATCGGATCGTTGTTTGCAACCGTACCCGCGCCGTCGAGGGCGTCGAGATTCAAAAGCTCCCGGTCGGTGGCGTATTTGAACGCCTGCCGGATGCGCACATCCTCCCCGATCGAGCCTTCATCGGTTCGTACACGGACGACGGGATGGGTGTTCGTCGGTCGGCTCAGAACGGTTGCGTTGGGCACTCGCTCAAGGGTGGAGAGAAGGTCGTCGGGAACCTTTATGATAAAGTCCAGCGCGCCGCTTCGGAAGGCGTCCAGTTGCGACTGGTCGTCGTCGAAGAACACCAGCTCGATTCCGTCGAGTGCCGGGGCACCCCCCCAGTAACTATCGTTCGCGACGAAGCGCGCGTTCTGGTCGACGGCGTACTCTTCGAGGATAAAGGGCCCGGTTCCGTTGAAGCTGGCGTAGACGTCATCCCCGGCTCCGAACTCGTTTACCGCATCCGCGTCGCTGGAGAGGACCATTGCAAATCGCGAGGCCACTCCGTAGATAAAGTCCGCATTGGGTGCCTCGAGGCGAAACACCGCTGTCAGATCGTCCGCAGCCTCCACCGTCCAGGTGGCGCTTCCGTCCGGGTTCTGTCCCATAAGGCCGACTATGGATGATCCCTCAGAGACGAGTCGCTCGAAGGTAAAGACGACGTCTTCGGCGTCGAACGCGCTGCCGTCGGAAAAGGTAACGCCGGATCGCAGGTCGAATGTGTAGGTTAGTCCGTCTCGGCTCACATCCCACGCCGTCGCAAGGCTCGGCTCCAGCGTTCCGTCGGGAAGAATCTCTACGAGGTAGTCGTACTGAAGGCGATTGAACATAACCTCCGGGTCGTTTGCCCCGAGGGCAGGATCTATAGTCGTGAGCTTTCGCAAGCCTATGCGGAGGATTTTCTCCTCGGGCTCGCCTTGTCCTGCCTCAGCGCCTCCGCCGGCAAAAAGCGAGACCGACAGCATCAGCATCAGCACAACGAGCATAGTACGAAACATAAAGTGGGCTTTCATGTAAATCCTCCAAAAAAAAGTACAGGTGCCGGCTCAAGATAACCAGATAGACGCGCGGCGGCCAGCGGTCCACCTCACTTTACCGACACCCCCGAAAGCTTGACCGCAGATTCTTGCATCCATATACTGCAGCACAGTTTATCTATTAAGGAGGATAAGATGAGTCGTCTTACAGACAATCGGCTTAGAAGAGTTGCACTCCTGCCGGTAGCCATTGTGCTCGCAGGGGCGCTACTACTCGCAGGCTGCGGGCCGCAAGAGGAGGATGAGGAGGTAGTCGAGCGCGATACACTCACCATCGCAATCGGTGCTGAGCCCGAGTCACTCGATCCGGTACGGATGACCTCTGCCCCGGCGGCCACGGTCGGAGAGCACGTGGTCGAGCGCCTGATCTACATGGAAGAGGATGGATCTCTGACCCCGATGCTTGCAACAAGCTGGGATTCGAATGACGAAGGTACAGTATGGACCTTTAGCATCCGTGAGGGAGTTGAGTTCCACGACGGCGAGGCGCTAAACGCGGAGGCGGTGGCGACCAATCTTCGACGGTTCGTGAATCCGGAGGTCGGTGCTGCCTATGCCTTCCTGCTCGGCACGGTTGAAGAGATCGAGGCCGTCAGCGAGTACGAGCTGCAGCTGAGCCTCTCGCAGCCCTTCGCGCCAATTCTCTCGCACCTCTCGCACAGCTTCGTCGGCATCGTGAGCCCTGCCCAGCTTACCGGCCTTGCTCCGGAAGACACGATCGAAATCCCCGTCGGAACGGGCCCCTACGAGATGGTCGACTGGAGCCGCGGTGACAGCATCTCGCTCGTGGTCAACGAGGATTACTACGGGGACGCACCGGAGATCCCGAATGTTCGCTTTGAGTTCATTCCCGAGTCATCGGCCCAGATCGTCGCCCTGGAAACCGGAGAGATCGACGCGATGATGCGGGTACCGCCGACGGAGGTCGATCGCTTGGAGAGCGACCCAAATATTGAGGTCGTTCGTGAGTCCAGCGTCCGCACGGTCTACATCGGCTTTAACAACCTGAGGGAGCCCTTCGACGACGCCCGGGTGCGGCGCGCGTTGAACCATGCGGTCAACAAGGAAGAGATCGTAAACGGACTCTTCGAAGGCTTCACCGTGGCCGACGCTCCCGTGGTACCGGCGGTATTCGGCCATGAGTCGGTCGGCCCCTACGAGTACAACCCGGAGCGAGCCCGAGAGCTCCTCGCCGAAGCCGGTTATCCCGACGGTTTCGAGATGACGATCCATCACCCCACCGGCCGCTATCCCCTCGATTCGACCGTGGCGGAGGTAATCCAGGATCAGCTCTCGGCCGTGGGTGTCGAGGTTACCCTCGAGACTCGGGAATGGTCGAGCTACCTCGACTTTACCAGCCAGCCTCCTGATCAGGCTGAGTACGACGCATTCATGCTTGGCTGGGGTACGGTTACCCTGGATGCCGATTACGGCCTCTTCGCCCTGCTTCACAGCAGGCAGTGGAACCCGAACGGCAACAACCGCGGCTTTTACAAGAACGAAGCGGTCGACGTTCTTCTCGACGAGGCGCGGGTGACCACCGATCAGTCGGCCCGCGAGGAACTCTACGCCGAGGCAATCGAGCTTATCTGGAATGATGCTCCCTGGATCTTCCTGTACAATCAGGGCCAGATCAACGCCAACCGCACCTACGTGGATGGCTTGATTCATCATCCCCTCGAGAACCTGAGCGCCTGGGACGCCTCGTTCAGCGAGTAACGTACAATCTCTGCTGCCGCCCCTTCGGGGGCGGTAGTTTATTCCACCATAAAGGCCCCAAGCATGTACCAGTACATCCTGCGACGGCTTCTATTGACAATTCCGGTCGTCATCGGTGTTTCGATTATTGTGTTCTCCATCATACGACTCCTGCCCGGCGACCCGGCGCGAGCGCTTGCCGGCGTCCAGGCAACGCCGCAGTATATCGAACAGGTTCGAGCGCGTTACGGCCTCGACGAGCCGGTCTACGTCCAGTACTGGAACTTCGTATCGGGAGCTGTCCGGGGAGACCTAGGACAGTCCACCTTCAGTAGCAGACCGGTGACCACGGAAATCCGCGAACGCTTTCCGCGAACACTCCTTCTAGCGAGCGTATCTCTCGTGATCGCAACCGTTATCGGAGTGTCGGCGGGAATCGTTTCCGCAACGCGTCGGAACTCTTTTTTCGACAACGCGAGCATGTTTGCCGCCCTCGTTGGTGTGGCAGCCCCCGTCTTCTGGCTGGCCCTTATGCTGCAGCTTCTCTTCTCGGTGCAGTTGCGGTGGTTACCACCGACGGGCATGGGCTCGATACGGCACATCATTCTACCGAGTATCACGCTCGGACTTGCAAGCGCAGCCTTGATGGCGCGCATTACTCGCTCGAGCATGCTCGATGTGTTGCGGCAGGATTTTATCACTACCGCTCGGGCGAAGGGCCTTTCCGAGGGCGTGGTCGTGTATAAGCACGCGCTGAAGAACGCGCTTATTCCGGTTGTCACCGTTCTCGGGCTTCAGTTTGGAATTCTGCTCGGCGGGGCGGTTCTGACAGAGACCGTGTTCGCCTGGCCGGGAGTGGGGCGCCTCCTCGTCGACTCCATCCTAAGGCGGGATTACCCCGTCGTGCAGGGGACGGTCATGCTGCTCGCGTTTCTGTTCGTAATCATTAATCTCGTCGTGGATATTATTTACGCCTTCCTCGACCCACGTATCCACTACCAGGGTCAGGACGAGGCATAACGGGGGAGTATATGGACGGGGCACAGATACCTCAGCGGGGTGCGGTTGCACAACAGAATCCGGTCGTCGAAGGCGACACGGTCGGGTCCTCTCCTTCGGCACCGGAGCTCCGGAAGCGCCAGAGCGAGATTCGTGCCGTCCTTCGCCATCTTGTTCGAAATAGGGGCGCGGTTGTGGGGCTGGTCATCATCGGGACATTCGTCGCCGCCGCCCTTC
>CAZLDK010000285.1:0-4207 GCA_964558285.1 uncultured Spirochaetaceae bacterium
GGTGTTGTCCGGAACCGGATGGGTTACGTCGTCACCAGGCATGGTGGTTACCGCTAAAATGGTGATGGAACCGGCGCCCTCGAAGTCGACGGCCTTCTCGTACCGGGCCGCGAGCTGGCTGTAGAGGTCTCCGGGATAGCCCCGGTTCGACGGAACCTGCTCCTGGGTAATGGCGATCTCCTTCATGGAGTCGGCAAAGTTCGTCATGTCGGTCAGGAGCACCAGCACCCGTTGCCCCTTGAGGGCAAAGCGCTCGGCTACCGCCAGGGAGATATCGGGAACCATGAGGCTCTCGACGATCGGGTCCGCCGCGGTATGGACGAAGATAATTGCCCGGGAGAGGGCCCCGCCCTCTTCCAGGGTGTCCCGGAAGAAGAGGTAATCGTCGTGCTTGAGGCCGATACCACCAAGAATTATGATGTCGACTTCCGCCTGCATCGCGATCCGGGCCAAGAGCTCGTTATAGGGCTCCCCGGAAACGGAGAAGATGGGAAGCTTCTGCGACTCGACCAGGGTGTTAAAGAGGTCGATCATCGGGATACCGGTCCGAATCATGTTCCGGGGAATAATCCGCATCGCTGGGTTTACCGAGGGCCCCCCGATCTCGATCAGGTTCTCATCGAGGGTCGGGCCGTTGTCCCGGGGTTTTCCACCGCCGTCGAAGATCCGGCCCCGAAGGTTGTCCGAAAAAGAAACCTGCATCGGGTGACCGAGAAAACGAACCTCGTCCCCGGTGGAGATACCCCGGCCTCCGGCGAATACCTGCATCGACACCTTATCGTTGTTCAGCCGAATAACCTCGGCAAAACTCACTCCGTGGCGCGAGGTAACGGTGGCAAGGTCGCCGTAGCGGACGTCTTCCGCCGAGACCGTTATGACGTTTCCCGAAATAGCCTCGATTTTGCTGTATACCTTCTTCATAGTTTCCGTCCTTACCTTTCGGCCTTACTGAAAGGCCCGGGCGTCGCTTTCGACGCCGGATCGCTTGGCCTCTACCAGACCTCGAATCTCCTCCTCGATGCGCTTGAAGTCGTCCGACTCCCACTCCGCGCCGTTGTAATCGAGGAAGCGTTGCCGAAGCTGGTTAAAGAAGCCGCGGGCCTCTTCCTTCGTCGGAAGGTCGAGTTTTGCCGCAAGAATGTAGAAGATGATGTCGAAGACGTGGCGCTGTCGGTCGATACCGACGGCGGCATCGACGGGATCGAAGGCGTTTTGCTGTAGATAGACGTCGTCGAGGAAATCCGACTTCATGTAGAGGATGTAATCCTCGGTGCTCGTCCCCTCTTCGCCGACGACCTTCATCATCTGGCCGACTTCGTCGCCCCGAAAAAGGACGCTCCGAGCGTATTCGACCCGGTCGAGATCGACGACGCTTTCGTATTTGCTCCAACTGTCGAGGGGATGGATCGACGGGTACTTACGAGCGTCGGACCGTTCCCGAGAAAGCCCATGGAAGGCCCCGACGACCTTGAGGGTTGCCTGGGTCACCGGCTCTTCGAAGTTACCCCCGGCGGGGCTTACCGTACCGCCGATGGTCACGCTCCCGGTTCCGCCGTCTCGGAGGCGTACGACCCCGGCGCGCTCGTAGAAGGTCGCAATCGTCGACTCGAGGTAGGCCGGAAAGGCCTCTTCTCCGGGGATCTCTTCGAGACGCCCGGACATCTCCCGCATCGCCTGTGCCCATCGGGAGGTCGAGTCGGCGAGGAGGAGCACATTTAGCCCCATCTGCCGGTAGTACTCGGCCAAGGTTACCGCAGTGTAGACCGAGGCTTCCCGGGCGGCGACGGGCATCGAGCTGGTGTTACAAATGATAACGGTCCGCTCCATCAGCGTTCGCCCGGTTCGCGGGTCGATGAGCTCCGGAAACTCCCGCAAGGTCTCGACGACCTCACCGGCCCGCTCGCCGCAGGCCGCGATGATAACGATGTCCACGTCGGCGTTTCGGCTGGTTATCTGCTGAAGAACCGTTTTCCCCGCCCCGAAGGGACCGGGAATACAGTAGGTACCCCCCCGGGCGACGGGGAAAAAGGTATCCATAATCCGAACCTTGGTTACCATCGGCTCCGTCGGCTTCAGGCGCTCTTCGTAGATGTCTATGGCCCGCTTTACCGGCCATTCGAAGGACATCGTAAGCTCTCGGACGTTTCCTCGCTCGTCTTCTATTTCGCAGACCTTGTCGGTAATAACGTAGTCGCCCTCGGGAACGATGTTTTTGACGGTGTAGTTTCCTGAGAGGCCGAAGGGAACCATAATCCGGTGCTCGAAGATACCCTCGGGTACGCTTCCGAGGGTGTCGCCCCGGGTCACCCGGTCGCCGGCGGACACCTTCGGGGTAAAATGCCACTTCTGAGACTTGTCGAGAGCTTCGAGGTAGAGTCCTCTCTCTAAGAAGAAGCCGCTCTGCTCGGCGAGCTCCGGAAGAGGGTTCTGAAGACCGTCGTACACCTTTCCAAGGAGCCCGGGGCCTACCTCGACGGCGAGCATCTCGTCGGTGAACTCGACGGGATCCCCTACCCCGATACCCCGGGTCATCTCGAAGACCTGGATCTCCGCTTGGTCGCCCCGGATTCGAATAATCTCGGACTTTAGTCGCTTATCACCCAGGATGACGTACCCGACTTCGTTGAGCGATATTTCGCCGTCGACTTTGACGCTCACCATATTTCCGTTTACACCGACAACTTTTCCTGCCGTTTGTGCCATTCGCTCTTACTCCGTTTCGTCGTTAAATGCCGTCGCCAGTCCCGCGCTTCGGATCTCCTCGTAGCCGGAATCGAAGGATTCCCGCCCCTTATCGGAGCCTATGACCGCCTTGCGCTGGAGAAGCTGAAGCTTCAGGTAGTAGATCTGCAGTTTGGTTAGGTCGAAATAGTGCCCGACTTCAAGCTCGTCGAGGAGCTCCCACCGGTAGCGATCGAGAGCGAGCTCCGATTTCAAGGGGTCTCCGGCGGCGACCGCCGAACGAACGACCTCTTCAACCTGCGGTAGATCCGTCCAGGTCCTCCCCGCGGAATCGCGATGAAGGTACTCTTCTTCGTCCCAGCCAAGACCGGAAGCCCGGAGGGATACCAGGGTGTTTCGGAGCCCGAGCTCCTGGACGAACCAACGATGACCGAGGGTCGTAGACGCGGCGGTATCTTCGTCCATCACTATGCTTGTCGCCGCGAGAGCATCGAAATCGGAGGCGGTCAATTGGTCCCGACAGAAATCGAGAAAGAACTCTTCGCTCTGGGAAGGGTCCCCTTCGAAAAAGAGCATTGGGAGGGTCGAGACCGCGTAGTAATACTGCGCCACTACTCGCTCTCTCCTCGGAAGAGGGAAGCTAATCGTGGATTCAGAAAGGCGCTCAAGGCCTCGGCGATACCGTCGGCGGAGAAGTCGTAGTACGCCTGCCCCTCTTTTTCGGAAAGGCGGAATCCGTTATCGAGCCCCCCGGCCGTCCGGATCTCGACCCCGTCTCCGATTACCTCCCCGAGGCGACCCCGAAGGCTCGTCTCTAGGCGGTGGAGATCTTCCTTCGAGAGAAGTACCTCGAGGTTCGCTGCCTCCGCCTTCGGGAATGCAGAGACGATGCCCACGATGGCATCCTGAAGCACCTTCTCGTCGTAGGCAGAGGAAACGGTCTCCCGGACGATCCGATCGAAGATCTGACCGATTTGTGACTCGAGAGAAAGAACCAAGTCGCGTCCCGCCTGACGGATTGCGTCCTTCGCGGTGGCTTCGAGACGAGCGGCCTCGGTCTTAGCTTTCTCCACGATGCTCGCAGCCTGGGTTTCGGCATCGGAGACAATCTGACTAGCTTCCTTCCGAGCACCGTCGAGGATGCTCTCGGATTCCTGCCTGGCCGTCTCGATGCCCTCTTTCTTAATCGACTCTAAGAGTTCCTGTAATTGGGCGTCCATAGATACCTATTCCTTTCAAAGCATCATCTATCTACAAAATGTTTAGGGCAGTGTAGCCCATAGAGTTCTGCAGTTCAATACGTTGCCGGCCGAATTCGTTCCCAAAAGGTCGGTTCTCCCTTCACACCCGGCCCAGGCTCAAGTCACCGTGGATCTTGAAGACCCGCCGGTCCCGGGACACCGCGAGGTCCCGATGGGGGAAGTAGCGCGGAAGGAGCTCCCGAATCTTTTCGACGGCAGTGTCCATAACCTCTTCTCGCTCCGCTTCCGGAACCGATTCGAGGGTGACCATCCGAACGTCGACG
>CAZLDK010000286.1:0-1672 GCA_964558285.1 uncultured Spirochaetaceae bacterium
AGGAAATAGAGATATAAACAAAGGTGCCGCCCCGATGGGGCTCGAATTTTTTTGTGGGTCTTTTCTACAAAGGTATCGCCCCTCTGGGGCTAAAAATTTATAATAAATGGGTCTTTTGAAGCTTAAATATCTATGATGTATGAACTAAATGAAAAAAAATTTATGCTGCTTCTGAGATGTTTCATCATCCCGAGGTGCACCTGAAAATGTGACAAAGCTTTATTGCTAATTGATGCTGCATATTTGCAGTAAGAACGCTCCTCCAATTTAGGGAGCCTCATAGAGGCGACACTTCGTGCCGCCGAAGCCTAAGGCGGAGGAGTACCTTTGTAGCATAGAGTAGAATAATTTATTCAAGCGCCGGAGGTGCGACACTCATTTTGGCATGAGAATTATTGGCAGAGTCCGATTTTTATTGCTCAAGGATTGCTTTTGAGATCAATACAGGCTGGCACTAAGCGACGATTTTCAATTATGGCCTTCTCATCGTAATTGTAGTAGAACTAATTGGCCATGATAGCTTTTTTTGCTTTTCTGTGCGAGGAAGTACGTAGAAAAATATCCTTCAAGTCGCCCCCTTTTGGTACACCTTTTTATATTTTTTTGATAAAATATTGAAAATCCTTTGCGGATGTTATCAAAATGTAGTAATTTTAGTGTATTCATAATTATAAAACTGATTGATATGAAAAACTCAATTCTCTCTCTCTCTCTCTCTCTCTGGTTGTTACTCCCTGTTATGAGTTGGTCACAAGTTCCTAATGGTGGATGCGCGCCCTCTCCTATTTCTGATCCTACTCCTTGTGCGGGATGTACAAGTATTCAATATCCCGCTTCTGTGGTTTGTTCTAATGAGAAATCTACATCAGTGAGAATCACGCATTTGTGTTATGATCTTTTGCCTTCTTATTTTTACATACATGTAGAAGTAAGAGAATTGTACACTGGTAACGTTGTAAAAGTGGCCTTAGCTGATATCAATAATCCGGCCGAGTTTTCTTTTGGATTGGGAGAGTCTGGTTGGTACTATTATCAAATCAAATGTATGGATTCAAAAGGCACCCTAGACCCTAAAGATGACGATGAGCTAGGTTGTTATAGGTCGCTAAATTTTAATGTAAATGTTGAGCGCTCCATTCCCTCCACTTTTACGGTTGATGGATATTCAAGTAATTCATTCCCATCCCCTATTCCCTATATCTCTTGTAGTGGTGATGTGACGGCCATTTGGTCGCCCACGAATCCTGATTTTTATCAAAATTTATGCAGTCAACCTGGCGCTACCTGCCAATACAAGTGGGTGACATATATTGGCGGGCAGGTGTATTCAAACCCATCGTGGACATCTGGACTTCCGCCACAGGGTGGGGAAGCGGTGTCTCTACCAACGAACGTAACACCAGGACAAGAGGTGGAATTGGAGCTGCAGATATCGCATAATGGATGTGAAAGCAGTCAGAGTCTGGACTTTTATTACTTGGGAACAAATGGCTCGAATACCTTGGAAGTAGACTTTAGGGTCGGCCCTGACTTTCAATCGGATTACAATCTCATGTCAGATATTGTAGAAGGAGGAGATTGCTCCTCTCCGGCTTTTGTAGGAGGAACACGAACCCGGCTATATGAAGAAAACCTAAATCATCCCAATATTACTGCGGTCGGTTTTGATATT
>CAZLDK010000286.1:1772-4206 GCA_964558285.1 uncultured Spirochaetaceae bacterium
TTTTAAGGTAGATCCAGCGGACCGCTTTATAAGACCCGACATGGAAACGGTTCATGAAGTTTCCAATCCACAGCAAGCTATAGCCGTAGGGAATGATAATTTAGGTGAACGCTTGCAAATCTATTTTAGAGGCAAGGAGGACCTTCAGGAGACTCAATTCACCTTGTACGATATGAATGGCAAAGCTCACTTATCAAAGAGGATAACTCAGGGTGGAAATTTACAAGTACATCAAAATTTGCCCTCGGGCATGTATATTTTTCTCATTCAAAATACATCCGGGAAAATCGTCGATCGCGGGAAGGTGGTTATTGTAGATTAAATCTAAGTATTTTAGGAACAGGGGAATGGCTCTAATGCCATTCTCTTGTTCTTTTTAAGCGGTTTACGAAAAATTTAAAGAAATGCGTTTTTTGTTTTTCTTAACCATGGCTTTATTGATGGAAGTTCCGGCTTTTTCCCAAAACCTGGTACTCAACCCCTGCTTTGATGAAGGGGAGTGCATTCAGGTGCATGAAGAAAGAGTTGATTTCGAAGTCTCTTTTTGGACTAAATATGGGGAACCGGTAATTACTCATTACGAAAGCTTTAGAATTGACGAATGGACTGCCACCAACTTGCCAGACATTTGTAATGTTTATAACGAAACATATTATCGACCAGTACGAAGAAAGGTTATGGGGTCCGTTTGTGGCAATAATTTTCCGTTTTTAGGTTTAATACATTCTTACGGAGGTATTTATTCAGCGGAAGAAAATGAGTTATTTCAAGCACTTTTTGGGGAACTAAATCAAGAATTGGAAAGGGATTCTATTTATTATTTTTCTACCTCGTTTACCAATTACGCAGGATTTAAATTAACAACGGACCACATAAATGTGGTTTTAGTCGGAGATACAACTAATATTAGACAAACGGCATTTCTCAGTCTCGAACTAATACCGGAGAAGAATATCATATATGAGCGGGATTCAGGGGACTATGTGATCTCTTTTGGAGGGTGGGAGCAGTGGGAAAGTTGTTTTCAAGCGAAGGGCGGCGAGCAGTTTATTAGTTATTGGGTGGGTCTCCCTCAGGGAAAGGACAGCCTTCATCGCATTCCCGAGGACCAATTTATGGAAGCCTTCCCTCCTTACTTACACCAGTTGGGGGCTATTAATTGGGAGGCTTTAGTTGGTTTTATCGACGCGGTCAAAATCGAGAAGTTACCCTCCCGCATACCTCCTGTTTCATTGAGCTTCTGTGCGAATAGTTGCCGGCAACTATCTTTGAACCAGGTGCCCGACGATCCTCGGTTTCGCACGGCGGACAGTATTAAGTGGGCAGATGGGGTAGAGGGATTGTATCGGACCTTTCCGGATTCCGGGCGTTATGTTGTTTCCTTATATGCGGCATGTGGAGAGACGAAAGTCAGCTTTGAGGTGGCACTGGAAGATTGTGTGGTAGATACCGTAGAATATTCCATTGATTTTTGTGCATCGGATTGCTATGAGTTGGTTTCCGGAGCAGCTTATGACTCCTTATTTTCTCAAGCAGAATCGGTTCGCTGGGCCGATGGGGAAGAAAGGATATATCGGCAATTTCCGGATACAGGAAGGTATCAGGGAGAACTGATTTTGGAATGTGTGGAAGTACCTATAGGAGTAGAAGTCAGATCGGTGGTTTGTCGGCCCCTGCCCGATGTGTGGTCTATTGAGCTGTGTGCTGATGATGCGCAAATAATTGAGGATTCATTGCCGGTAAGCCTGCAGGAATGGCAGGCAGATCGCTGGGAGTGGGACACAGGCGAGAGGCTTTCAGCTCGAAGGTTTGTGCAATCCGGTCGATATGAATTGATGGGCATGCGGCCTTGCGCGAGTGCATTTATTGATGTGGATATTAGGTTAGAAGATTGTGATGAGCGGATATATATCCCCAATATATTTAGTCCGAATGGAGATGGGATAAATGATGAGTGGATCTATGTGGCTGAAAATATTTCCTTTTTGGAGGTCGAGGTCTATGATAGACAGGGAAGCCGAGTATTTTTTAGTCGCACAGCCGGAGAGTATTGGGGTGGATTTAGAGATCGCGGTAGGTATAGAGCTCAGCCGGGTGTGTATGTCTACCGTTTTGAATATCGGGATCGTGAGGGCAGAACGAAAAAGAAGACCGGAACGGTCACATTAGTTCGATAGGAGAAGGCCCAGAAATGCACGGCACCTCGGACCTGAAAGGCCTCTGCTCAAAGGTAAAATTCTTCTTTCTAGCGATTGAGAAGGCGACACCTTTGCAGCATAGTACAGAATAATAGATTCAAGCGCCGTAGGTGCGACACAGAATGAGATTGAATCTGCTCTGGGATTAGGAAATAGGGATATACACAAAGGTGCCGCCCCGATGGGGCTCGATTTTCTTTTGTGGGTCTTTTCTACTTTTCTACAAAGGTATCGCC
>CAZLDK010000287.1:0-4173 GCA_964558285.1 uncultured Spirochaetaceae bacterium
TTTCTGGTGGATCTGGCGCTTCTGTTTCTGCTTACCGAGTTTGCCGGCATTCACTATCTAATATCCAACCTGATTGCCGCGAGCTTTGCCATGGTGGTGAACTACCTCTTGAGCGCCTTCTGGGTGTTCCCCGCCCGGCGCCTCTCGAGCCGGGCCGCGGAGTTCGCCATCTTTATCGGGACCGGCGTGGCCGGCATCGGGCTGAACGAGCTGTTGCTCTGGCTCTTTACCGACCTCGGGGGCATCCACTACATGATATCGAAGATGATGGCCGCCGTCGTCGGCTACTCTACCAAGTTTTTTGTCCGGCGGCATCTGTTGTTCCGGGGCAATGTTGGCGAAGAAGACGCCTACTGACCCTTCCCCGTATCCTGGCGACGCAGGCGGTACTGCACATCCTCTAAGAGCTTTCTGTTGACGGCCAGAAGATCCGAGAGAAACGCCACGAGCATCGTCTGGAAGCCCATCCCTAAGAGCACCGCGGCCAGAATGAGGGACTGGATGTGGCCGTCGCCTTGGCCCTGGAAGAAGAAGTAGAGGAAGCGCACGCCGATGGCGAAGCCGCCTAAGAAGACGATGGCGCCGATGGTCATAAAGAAGGCGAAGGGCCGGTAGACGACGAAGATGCGGACCATGGTCGAGAGCGACCGGCGGATGTAGGCCGGGATGCTCCGGACCAGGCGGGAGGGGCGCAGGTCCTCGTTGACCCGGATGGGGACCGAGGTTACCGCGATGCTCCGGCGGCCGGCCTGGATGATGGACTCCAGGGTGTAGGTGTACTCGCTGTAGACGTTTATCTGGAGGGCCGCCTCCCGGCTCAAAGCGCGGAAGCCGCTCGGGGCGTCGGGGACCTCGGTGTTGCTGATGCGCCGGACGACCCCGCTGCCGAGTTTCTGCAGGAGCTTCTTGATGGGGGAGAAGTGCTTGATGGTCGATATGGGGCGCTCGCCGACGACCATGTCCGCCTCTCCGGCCAATATCGGCGCGACCAAGTCGCCGATGTCGGCGGGCTCGTACTGGTTATCCGCGTCGATGTTTACAATGACGTCGGCGCCGTTACGCAGGGCGCCCTGCAAGCCGGCGACGAAGCCTGCCGCAAGCCCCCGGTTCTGGGGGAAGCGCACCACGTAGTCCACACCGTTGGCCCGGGCCACTTGTGCGGTGCCGTCGCTACTGCCGTCGTCTATGATCAACCACTCGACGGTGTCGAAGCCGGCAAGCTTCCGGGGGAGCTGGGCTAAGACGACTGGGAGGGTCTCGGCTTCGTTGTAACAGGGAATCTGGATGATGAGTTTCATGGTGTTTGGCGTCGGACCGCCTGAATTTCTTCGTCGATTTCGGCGTCTGTCATCTGGTCGAGGCCCTTGTCGCGAGACGTCTGTTGCAGTCGCCTGACGGCGTTGGCCGCGCGAATGCGTAACCTGCGGATGCAAGGGGTCCCGCCCATCTTGTCCGGTTCCGAAGTAATCCTATCAAACATCTGACGAAGCTCCTGCCATACATCCTAATCCGATTGAAGTGCTTGCACCAGGCGTAGAGTATGGCTTTCAGCTGGTGTGGATTCGTTTGCCGGAAAGCGTTATACTTCCAGTATGTCGACGATTTATCGACATACTGGAATCGGCAGAAGCACGACGGCCCTGCCTGAGGAGCCGATATTCGACTATGTCGCGCTTGTTTCGGCGTTGTCGGACTACGCCCGGCCCCGGGACCGGATTACGCGGCTTCTGAGGCAGCACAGGATCGTTCGACTTAAGAAGGGATTGTACTGCCATGCCGGTGCGGTGGAATCGGGCGTTTTGGAACGGGAGGTTGTTGCGAACCTTCTCTACGGGCCGTCGTACGTTTCGCTTGCGAGTGCCCTGAGCATTCACGGGATGATACCGGAGGCGGTGTACAACGTTACCTCGGTGACTACCGGCAAGGCCAAGCGATTCGAAACAGCGTATGGGGTTTTCGCGTACCGGGCGCTGCCGGCGGCCTACTACTGGCGGGGCGTCGAGTTGCGCCGAAGCGCGTCGTTCTCTTCTTTTCTGCTGGCCACCCCGGAGAAAGCTTTGGCGGACACGGTGTTCTTTGCCGCCGGCATTACCTCGGTAGGGGCGGCGCATCATTTTTTGATAGACGATATGCGAATCGACGAGGGCGCGCTGCACTCACTGGACGTTGGGTTCTTCGAGCGGCTTGCCGCTATCGCCGACAAACCGAGCCTGGCGAGATGCGCCGAGGCGCTCCGCGCTATTGGGGGAGCCGGAGCATGAACGCCGCGATTGAAGACCTTATTCGCCGGCGGAATCCGGTGACAACCGACGAGTACGACCGGGCGTTTAGAGAGACTATTCAGCTCGTGAGTCTCCTCGGTCTGTGGCGGGGGAAGTTCTTCGAGCATGCGGCGTTCTACGGGGGAACGGCCCTGCGGATTCTCCATGGCCTGCCGAGGTTCTCGGAAGACATCGACTTTTCGCTTCTCCGGCCGGAGGCGCGCTTCTCGCTGAAGCCTTACCTGGCTTCGGTTACCTCGGAGCTTGCTGCCTACGGACTGGAGTGTACGGTGGACGAGAGCGCGCGGATCCATCTACTGAAAATTGCTCCCGCCCCGGAATTGGCCGAACGGGTTCCCCGGAATCAGCTACTCAAGGTGAAGCTGGAGGTCGATACGAATCCCCCGGAGGATTTCGCCACCGAAGCGGTGGCCGTTCTAGAGCCTATCCCCTTCCATGTTCGGACCTACGCGCTGCCCGATCTGTTCGCCGGAAAGATGCACAGCGTCCTCTGCCGCGGGTGGTCGCAGCGGGCCAAAGGCCGGGACTGGTACGACTTGGTTTGGTACGTCCAAAAGGATACGCCGGTGCACCTTGGCCACCTCGAAGCCCGGATGAGACAGTCGGGACACTGGAAAAACGAGGGGCCCTTGGACCGCGAAGCACTCAAGAAGATCTACACCGAGCGCGTTCGGAGCGTCGACTTCAGACAAGCAGCGTCTGACGTGCTGCCGTTTATTCCGGATTCCCGAGCCGTCGAAGCCTGGGACAAAAGGCTGTTTCTGCAGCTATTCGAGCGGATTCGGTGTTATTGAGCGCCGGTGTGGAAGTCAAGCTCACGTAACTAAGCACTCTTCCTTGGCGCCGGTGGGGGCGGGGACGGTTTCTGTGAGGAGTCTTGGGGTCTGCTCGTCGACCTAATTGGAGGCTCGTTTCTGCCTTCGTTTCTTCTTTGAGGTGGCGATTGTGGTTGTTTTCTCGACATCAGCGGTGTCCTCCTCCGGAAACCTAACGAATTCTACAATCTCCACAAGCTTGGCGTCAACAACAACATACAAGTCCTCGTCGGCTATGCGGCGTTCATATTCATTCTTCTCGGGCACCAGAATAAGCCACTCCGGTTCTGCTATCACAAAGTGCCCACTCGCGGGATTGGTTGGCCATTCACGCGGCCATCCGTAGAGGCGGCGTCCATCAGTGAAATGAAGCACAATGTAGTTCTTGTTCTCCGAGAAAGTACCGTACCATTCCGAAGGATATGAAGTCTGATTCGTTACTCTCATCTTTCGAAGAACTGCGTGGATTGAATCATTGTTCATCAGGTAAGCAAATACTATTCCTAATACAGCGGCAATAACGAACGACCATAGCGTTTGAACGTTGGCAGTCCACGGTCCAATTTGCGCAAACCGCCCCGCCTGCACCAATACGTCGCGGAGCCCCGAGACCAGGACCCTTACGATTGTGGTGAACACGAGCGCCACGACCACCGCGTCAAACTCGGTTCGTTTCGGAAACGAAGTAACGCCGTAGAATATCAGCGCGGTAACGAATCCCGGCAAAAGAAAGGTGAGCAGGTTGATTACTTCGCTCGTCAGGTAGGTCACGCCGTCTCCCCCATAGGTCTGCAAGCACCATGACGTTTCCACTTCGATGTTGGCCTATCTGGCTCTATCTTCACGAGTAAGCGCCTCGGCCGATGAAGTGTGATTCGACCATCAGCGGCTCAATGCGGTTGATCTCAGAACCGGTGGCCTGCGCAGCGTCCCAGAGATCGACCGCGCGCTGGGCATTGAGCCAGAATTCGGCAGAGTTGCCGAAGAGTCGCGAGAGCCGAAGCGCCATCTTCTGGATGGATGGATGGATGGGCCGAACCGTTTTCTCCATTGTATTCGCTATGCTCATCACGCTC
>CAZLDK010000288.1:0-4129 GCA_964558285.1 uncultured Spirochaetaceae bacterium
AAGAGCACCCTGAGTAACGTCATATTCGGGCACCCGAGCTACGAGGTTACCGGCGGCGAAATCCTCGTCGACGGCCGGAATATTCTCGAGCTCGAAACGAACGAGCGGGTCCAATTGGGTCTTTTCCTGGCCTTCCAATACCCCGTCGAGATATCCGGCGTTACCGTTGGACGCTTTCTCAAGAGGGCGAGCGAGATTCGTTTCGGCGACGCGGCGGGGGGCACCAAGGCGTTTATCAAAGAGCTCCGAGAATCGATGGAGTTTATGGAGATGGACCAGCAATTCATCAACCGCTATCTCAACGAGGGCTTTTCCGGCGGCGAGAAGAAGCGGATGGAGATTCTTCAGCTGCTGATGCTCAAGCCTTCCTTCGCGGTTCTCGACGAAACCGACTCCGGTCTCGATATCGATGCCCTCAAGGTGGTGTCCCGGGGGATCAACAAGCTCCGGGGCGGCGACTTCGGCGCCCTCATCATCACCCATTACCAGCGCATTCTAAACTACATCCGTCCTGACTTCGTCCATATCATGTACCGTGGGAGGATTATCACCTCCGGGGGCCACGATATCGTCGAGAAGCTCGAAGAACACGGCTACGAGTGGATAAAGGAGCAGTACGGAATCGACATGGAGGAGGAAACGAATGAGCAACCCGCAAGCAACGGTTGACGTCGGCGAATATAAATTCGGCTTTCACTATCCTGATAAGCCGGTCTTCAAGACCCAAAAGGGACTCAACGAGGACGTCGTTCGGGCCATCTCTGCCCACAAAGAGGAGCCCGAGTGGATGACCGAGTTTCGGCTGAAGTCGCTCAAGGCGTTTCGGTCGAAACCAATGATCAACTGGGGAGCCGATCTCTCGGATCTCGACTTCGACAATCTGGTCTACTACTCGACCTCTTCGAAGAAGAATTGGGAGAGCTGGGACGATGTTCCGGAAGATATCAAAAACACCTTCGACCGAATCGGAATACCCGAGGCGGAGCGGAAGTTTTTGGCCGGAGTCGGGGCCCAGTACGACTCCGAAATGGTCTATCACAACATCAAGGAAGAGCTCTCCGAGAAGGGCGTTGTCTTCTGCGACCCCGAGACGGCAATCCGGGAGCATCCCGAGCTGGTGCGGAAGTACTTCGGGACGATCATCCCTTACAACGACAACAAGTTTGCCGCCCTCAACAGCGCGGTCTGGTCCGGCGGTAGCTTCGTCTACGTCCCCCCGGGGGTCCACGTCGATATACCGCTTCAGGCCTACTTCCGGATCAATTCGGAAAACTTCGGCCAGTTCGAGCGAACGCTTATTATCGCCGACGAAGGCAGCTTCGTTCACTACGTCGAGGGGTGTACCGCACCGATCTATTCGACGGACTCGCTCCATTCGGCGGTCGTGGAGATTGTCGCGCTAAAGGGCGCCCGGGTACGCTACACGACCATCCAGAACTGGTCCGGGGACGTCTACAACCTGGTGACCAAACGGGCCGTCGCCTACGACAACGCTACCGTGGAATGGGTCGACGGAAACATCGGCAGCAAGCGCACTATGAAGTACCCGGCGGTCTACCTGATGGGCGAAGGCGCCCACGGCGAGGTTCTCTCCATCGCTTTCGGCGGCAAGGGGCAGGAGCAGGACACCGGAGGGAAGTGTGTCCACGCGGCAAGCAATACCAGCTCGGTGATAACCTCGAAGTCGATTAGCAAGGACGGCGGGACCGCCAGCTACCGCGGCCACGTCAAGGTCGACGAAGGGCTGACCGGGGTCCGCTCCCACGTTGTCTGCGACGCCCTTATCCTCGATCCGGAGTCCACGAGTAACACCTACCCGTACATGGACATTCAGTCCGACGACGTAACGATCGAGCACGAGGCAAAGGTCTCCAAGATCTCGGAGGATCAGCTGTTCTACCTGATGAGCCGGGGAATGAACGAGGCGGAAGCGTCTATGATGATCGTCAACGGCTTTCTCGAGCCCCTCGTAAAACAGCTGCCGATGGAATACGCGGTAGAGCTCAACAGACTGATCGAGCTCGAGATGGAAGGCTCCGTAGGTTAACACGATGGCAAGATCCGAGGCGCGGACCTACACTGGAACGCAAGACTTACACGCATACATCGAGACGCAAGCCGAGCCGGAGTGGATGCTGTCCCTCCGGCGCCGCGCCCTCGAAGAGTTCAAGGAGATGGAGTGGCCGACGACCTCCGAAGAGGAGTGGAGGCGAAGCGACATCTCCAATTACGACTTTGACAACTATAACTACACGACGGTACCGGATGCCTCCGAGTCTCGGCTTCCGACCGACGGCGTCGGAGGCTTCCTAGACTTTGTCGACGGACAGTGCGTTCGCCGAGGACTGAGGCCGGAGATAGAGTCCCAAGGCATCGTCTTCGACTCCTTGAGGACCCTCCTCGAAAAGGAGGTCGCCAACCACGACGGCGCGGTGCACCAGATTAGCCGTCGCCTCGAGGGGCTCCTCGACCGGGCGATTTCCCGAAGCGATAACCGAATAACGACGTGGCACTACGCCTCTTGGAGCCACGGGATGGTCCTCTACGTTCCGAAAGGCGTACGGATTGCCGAGCCCTTCGTTATCGACTTCCTCGAGCGGGGTGACGGCAGCTATTCCGCGCCGCTGATCGCGGTCATTATCGAAGAGGATGCGGAAGCGAGTCTCATCCAGAGGGTCCACGGGAAGGCCGACGGAGAGGTGCTTCTAAACGCCGGGATGGCTCTTACCGTCGGAGACAACGCCGCCTTTCGGGTCGCGACGGTAAACACCCTCAACATCGATTCCAGCATCTTCAGCCACGGATTCGGTTGGATCGGCCGGGACGCCCACGTCCATCACGGTTCCCACCTCTTCGGCGGGATGTTCACCAAAGCTCGGTTCGACGGAATTCTCGAAGGGGCCGGAAGCGACGTCATGTTGGATGGCCTCTACTTTGCCCACGAAGACCAGCATATCGATCTTCGGACGGTCCAGGTGCACAACGGGCCCCAGGCCAACAGCCGCACCTTCTACAAGGGCGCCGTCCGGGACGAGGCCCATTCGATTTACCAAGGGATGATCCAAGTGGCACACGAGGCGATCGGTACCGACGCCTACCTGACCAACAACAACCTGATCCTGAACGACGGGGCCCGAGCCGATTCGATTCCCGGCTTGCAGATCAGTACCGACGACGTGCGGTGCAGTCACGGTTCTACCACCGGGCGGCTCGAGGCAAGCCAGATCTTCTACCTCGAGTCTCGGGGGTATCCCCGGCAGGAAGCCGAAACGATGCTGATTCAGGGCTTCTTCGAGGAAGTCATAGCCCGGGCTCCCGAGGGAATCCAGGAAGAGATTCGAGAGCTCGTCGCCGAACGCGCCCTCGAAGAGTACGAGGAGTAGTAGGGCATGGCCCAATGGCGCGAGGCCGTTCGCCTCGATGCGTTTGCAAAGACCTACAAGTTTGTCCATCGTCGGAAGGAGATCGCGCTCTTCAAGCTCGAAGACGGTGTCTTCGCGACGGACAATTCCTGCTCCCACGAATACTCGCCGTTGTGCGAAGGCATGATCGTCGGAGACGACGTGTACTGCCCGAAACACGGCTCCCGGTTCGATATCCGCAGCGGTGCCGTAAAGGATTTTCCCGCAACCCGTCCGGTCAAGACCTTTCCGGTCAAGGTGGAAGACGGAGTTGTCTGGGTCAAATGCTGACCGGCGTCGCTCCGGCGCGCCGATCCGATTCGAACAGATAGCCCGAGCGGCCGAGGCCCTGAGGTCCGGGGGCCTCGTGGTCTTTCCGACTGAAACGGTCTACGGCCTCGGGGCGAACGCCTTCGACGCCGGCGCCGTCGGCCGAATATTCGAGGCGAAGGGGCGCCCGGCGGATAATCCCCTCATCGTTCATATTGCCGATATCTCCGACCTTGCCACCGTCTCAGAAGACCTTCCCGAGGTGGCCTCCCTTCTCTTTGAGCGCTTCTCCCCGGGGCCACTGACCCTCGTGCTGCCCCGGGGCCCACGGGTTCCACCAATTGTATCCGCGGGATTGCCGACGGTTGCGGTCCGGATCCCGGCACACCCCGTCGCCCGGGAGCTGATTCGAAGAGCCGGGGTACCCGTCGCCGCCCCGAGCGCCAACCGGTCCGGTC
>CAZLDK010000289.1:0-4103 GCA_964558285.1 uncultured Spirochaetaceae bacterium
CTGTTGTTCGACCACGCGCTCGTCTCGCATCGAACTAATCCTCTCCCGGGATTTTGGCGCTATGGGTGAGTATCTGCCCCCGTCCGTCGAGGAGTTCCCTAAGCTTGCGGTAGTCGAGTGCGGATAGCGGTCGGTCTTCCTCCAGGGCAAGCGCAGTGGCGACGGCGGCAGACTCCGCGAGTATCATGAATACGGGCTCCATTCTTACCGAGCCGAATGCTATGTGGGAGGCACTAAGTGCCATGGGAACCGCGAGATTGCCGACGCTGCCCTGAGGCGGGATGATCGACCTGAGACTTATCCCATAGGGAGCGGGAAGCTTGCTTTGGATGTCCCCCTCGTTTCGAACCTCACCGTCCAGGAGAAGCCGTTGGCAGTTGTGGGAGTCCATCATGTAGGCCGCCATACCGACCGGGTCGTGGCACTCTCTCTCGCCAAGGCAGTCTGCCTGGGTAATCACATAGTCTCCTACCATTCGTCGCCCTTCGCGAACGTAGAGCTGATGCGGCCAGCCCCCGGTATCCACAAACTCATCGGCTGCCAGGCCCCATTTGGCGTAGGCGAGACGGATAAACTCGGGAACCCGATGGTCGGAGGACATGAAGTAATGGAGTCCCTGCTGGTAGCGCAGATGCTCCTGAAAGAGTTCTTCCCGCCGCTCGTAGGACGCCTCGGGCCACTGCGAGCTTCCTCCGATGTAGTCGGTAGAAAAGGGGCCCCAATTGTTCGTGTCGGTCTTGTGAGGAGTAACTCTGGAAAACTTGTGAAACACCTCGTCCAGGTCGGTTACGGTGGAGAGCCACCGGGCGCAGAGCTCATAGCTGTCCGCATCGTATCCCTCCGGTTTAGGAAAGGGAATCCGGTTTTCCGGATCGTCGCTCATACATACCCGGAAGTTGTACGCCTGTACCAGGCTGTCTCCTGTGCCGGTGAACTCGGTCAGCTCCTCACGGCTTGTCTGAAGGGGAGCAGCTGATCCACCCGGGGCCAACCCCGGCAGGTAGCCGCTTTCGGGGTCGCCGGGCACTATGTACGGGTCAACACCCTCGGGAAACTGGTGCTTCTCCTTTACTTGGAAGCCATTCATGCTTTCTCCGTAGTGGTCGGCCGACTCCCGGCCCACAACGCAGGGCACCCCGGCGGCGGCCATGAGGTCTCCTTCGTAGGTGGTGTCTATGTACATGCCGGCGCGGACGGTCAACCCGCCGCGGCAGGTGAGGGCGCTAATGGAGTTCCCGGCAGTTTCCACGGAGTCAAGATAGCAGGCGAACCGGACTTCAAAACCGGCGGCTTCCACAAACTCCTCAATGGCGCGCCTGGCCACGGAGGGCTCGAAACGCCAGGTAATCTGCTCTTTCCCCTGGGCTGCGGCGTAGAGCGAACCGATAGTCCTGTAGAATCGACGGGCAACGCCGCCGACCACTGCCGGATTGCCGACGTCGGTCCAGCCGAGACCTCCGGTGGTCATGCCTCCGAGATGGACGCCAGGATGGATGAGAACAACCGACCTTCCGAGCTCCGCTGCGGTTACCGCGGCCATTACCCCCGCGGCGTTTCCCCCGTAGACACAGAGGTCCGGCTCTAGGGTCTCTGTGGATAGGCTAATCCACCGGTTATCGTAGTACTTCGGACCGTTCAAAGGGCCTCCTCTGTGTGTTGAAGCATCTCATTTATCATCGCCTCGGTCTCGGCAACCGGGAGATGGACCAGGGGGTCAGAGAGCACCGCCTCGAGGAGAGCACCTCTGTCCCTGTTTGCGGCTGCCCGGAGAGTCTCATCCTGGACCGCCACGACTCGACGGACTAACTCCTCCACCGCCGCAGAGAGTCGGGGCGGGGTCTCTGGAATGATCGCGTCACGGGTAACCCGAGCGTAGGTCTCCACCGGGTGGTCTAAAGGCAACCAGGAGATCTGGCCCCTGTTTGGAAAATTCACGTTCGTACGGGTTTCGGTGCCTCCCATAAGCGCCTGAATCATCTCGACCCCCTCCTCCCCGGACGGCTCCAGGACCTCCGCCTCTTTCTCAGGACTTCGTTTCGCTCGGGCCGCCGCTTTCTCCGCGCGCCACCGGTAGGGGGTACGTACCACTCCGTATCGCTCGAGCTCCTTCTCGGAGCTGAGAAACCACGGTACGAACTCCGCTAAATGGCGATCTCCCGCGCAGCCGTAGCTACCGAAGCGGCGCAGAAACTCCAGAGCTATCAGGTGGTCGCTTTCAAACCACTTGTTGTGCCGGCGACGACTCGCCGCGATCGCCGACCGGTCGCGACGCGCCTCTTCGCTCTCTGCGTACTTGCGCAGCTCGACGAGCATGTCCTGGCCGTTCCATTCCATTCGGGGGCAGAAGGTAAAGTGATTGATACCGGCAATCTCGAGCTCCAGTTGTGTACCCCCGGCCGAGATGCCGGCGCCCCGATCCTCGAAGAACGCGGTGAGCTCCTCCCTCATCACCGGCACCTCATGACAGCAACCGACCGCCTTTATCTCCGAAAACCCCTCATAGAGCGCCGCGGTGCAGAGGGTCATCGGATTAGTGTAGTTTATCACCCACGCCTCCGGCGCGTACCGGGCGATCTTCTCGGCGTACTCGCGAAAGGTCGGAATTGCGCGCCAGCCACGCATGATTCCACCGGGGCCGGTCGTGTCACCCACGGTTTGCACGATGCCGTGGCGCGCCGGTATCTCCAGGTCGCCCTGTCGGAGCTCTGTTGGTCCCGGCTCTATGCTTAAGATTACGATAGCCGCGCCGTCCAGCGCTTTCTCGAGCTCCCGTGGGGTGGTCACGGCGAAGCGGCTTCTCGACTGCTCATGGGAGAAAAGCCGCTCACCCAGGTTTCCGTTGATCTCGGTGGCGGCTTGATCGATATCGTAGAGTCGCAACTCGCCGGTGAGCTCATCCTGCAACGCCAAATCACGCATGAGCTTCGGCGCCCAGTCCGCGCTACCACCGCCGATATAGCAGATCTTGGTTTCAATCATCTCTTCAACCCTCCGAACTTGGATTCTACCTTAGGCCGCAAAAGCAGGCTTTGCCGAAGGATCGGAGACGCTTTGCCGAATCGCTCACAATGACGATAGAATTGGGGAATGCTACACTACTGGAGTCAGGGGGAACGCGATTACCACAGAACACCGGTGCATCCGTATGAAAGAAAGGTGTGGGAGTTTCAGTGCGTAATCTCAGGAGAGATCGCCCCCACGGGGCCCGACTTCCGGGATTCCGGCTTGAGACGTCCCGCCTTTGGAAGCGCCTCCCTCTGGGTGTTTGCGCCGGAAAACATCCACGGCTGGACCGGCCGGGAGTCTGCGCCGGCGCGGGTCGCGGTTTTTCACTTTACCGAGGTCGCCCCACCGGTCCGGTCGCTGTTGGGGGAATCTAACTGGGCTCGGGTCGGTCTCTCTCGGGAGGAGCTCGCGGCGGTGTCCGAGCTCACGCAGGGGGCGGCCGCTTCCTTTCGTCGCCGCTCTATCTACAGCGAGCTTCAGTCTCACTACATCGCCGGGCGGCTGTCTTTGCTCTTTGCTGCCCACCAGCCGGAGGCGTTCCGCCTACCTGGTGAGGAGCGAGAGGAGATCCTCGTCGCTCGGGCCGAGGCGATTTTGCGGGCGGAAGTGGACCGGCTCGTAGCAGTCGCCGATCTGTCGAACCGTCTCGGAGTGAGTGTCGCGCAGCTACGTCGCGCGTTCGCCGCCCGTCGTGGCTACCCGCCCCAGGAGGCGCGGGAACGGATCAGCATGGAGCGGGGCAGGGAGGAGCTCCTCCGCACGGATCGTTCGATCCTCGACATCGCTCTTTCCTTTGGATATTCCAGTCACAGTTCGTTTACCAAGGCGTATCGACGTCAGTGGGGAGAGCCACCGGCGAAAACACGGGCAACACGCCGCGCTAAGAGCATGGTCGGCGATTAGGACTGCTTCTGATAGACGGCATTGGGTATATCGAAGTACTTCTGCTACCGCGTCCTGCGGCCTCCCGCCGACCCGCCTCGGGGGCTCTCGGCGCATCCTGCGCCTCGGCGCTCCAGGTTTTCGCGCCGCCCCCTCGTTTCAAGTCCTCTCTTTTCGAAAAAAAGCAGAGGGGCCGACCGCCTTACGGCAGCCGA
>CAZLDK010000290.1:0-4103 GCA_964558285.1 uncultured Spirochaetaceae bacterium
TCCCGCTCTCGGTGGTCGCTGTATCATTACAAATTGCCGAAGAAGAAGTCGAAGGGCGACCCACCGGGCAACCGCTGGGTGACCACGTTTACGACGTTGACCTCGACAACGACCGGGAGAATCTCCCGGGCTAGGGTGCGCGTTCGCTCCTGGAAGGCGCGAGCCACGAGGATGGAATCGCCGTCTGGGATAGCGAAGTCCGCCTGGGTGACCTCGCCGGCATGGTATGCTCGGGCCTCCGTAGCCGGGGCCGCCGCCGCCGCCCCGAAGTTGCTACCGCCGTAGATGTACGCCCCGGCGAACCCGCCGGCAGTCGCCAAGACGGCTATTCCGAGGACCGCGGCTGCGATCCGGATAACGTGTTTCTTGTTCATCGTTCTAACTCCTTACAGAGACTGATTTCTTCCGTGGTCACAATCTACGGCAACAGCCTTACCGGCATCTAACGGGAGGATTACAGTTTCGTAAGGTGCTCCCCGGGATAGTGCCGGCCGACCCGTTGCCTTTCCCGCCGGTTCTCTTGCCCGCCGGTTGCCTTCCCGGCGTCGAGGGGGTAGGCTCCTCCCATGTCGAGCATCGTCTTTATCGCGGTGGGTATTCTGGGGCTTTTCGGCGCGGGAACCTACTGGCGTCGGGTCGCGAAGTGGTTGGAGAAGGCCGAAGCAACGACCGCGGAAATTCTCCGATTGGAGTACAGTATGCCCGGGAGAGGTGGCGTGGACGAGAATACGAAAGCCCGGACCTCGGTCTTTCCGGTCGTCCGCTTCACCGACCGAGAAGGTGTAGTCTGGGAGCACCGCGCCGCGATGGGCGCCCCCTACGGTCGCTTAAAGGATAAGAAAGAGATCGATGTGGTCTACGACCCGGAGAACCCAAAGGACGTCCGACTGGGGAAGGGGGCCGACCGCGGCTTCGCGGTGATGCTCGCCTTCTTTTCCCTGCTCTCGATCGGTATGGGGGTCTACGGCGCTCTTTCGTCTTAGATGCGGTAGAGCGCCATCGGGAGCGGCGTAAGCACCTCGGCGCCCTCGTCGGTAACGAGGACCGTGCTCTCGAGACGCAAACCGAAGCGGTGGAGAAAGTAGAACTGGGGATGGAAGGTGATAATCATTCCCGGCTCTAAGGTTAGCTCGCTCCCCATCGAGAGCGTCGGCTCCTCTATCAGCGTAAGCCCCAATCCCCGGCCGTAGCCGCAGATAAAGGCCTCGGAGTACTCGGACTCCTCCACCGCCTCGCTGCCCCGGCGCAAGAGCTCCCCGACGGAGATACCAGCCCGGGTCTCTCGGATGAGGACGTCGTACACCTTCTTGAGGTCGTCGAAGGCGTCCTGGTGCTCCTTCTTCGGGTCCCCCACGGTGGCCATCCGGGTCATGTCGCTGTGGTAGCCCTCATGAACGGCGCCGAGGTCAAACATGACCAGATCGCCCGCCTCGAGACGCTTCTCCGAGGCGAAGCCGTGGCACATCGCCGTCCGGGTCCCCGAGGAGAAAATGGTCTCGAATGCCCGGTCCTCCGCGCCGGCCTCCCGCATCGTCTTTTCACCAAGGATGGCCAGCTCTCTCTCGGTCATCCCCTCCGCTGCGGTTTCGAGGACCTGCCGCATCGCCGTGTCGGCGAAGCCGCAGGCCTCCCGGGTCAAGGCGATCTCTTCCGCCGTCTTGATACCCCGCTGCGCAGCGATGGGAGCAGAGAAGGGGACGAACCGGCAGCCGGGAAGCGCTTCCACCAGAGTTCCGGCCGTCGCGACGCTGATGTAGCGGTCTTCAAAGCCGACCGCCCCCTTATCGACCCTGGCTTCCCGCAAGGCCGTAGTCAGAACCGACTCGTATTCCTCCTGCCAGCCGTAGGTGCGGATATCCTCCACCCGCGTCTCGTTGAGGGCGGTTTCGTACTCGAGCTCCCCGGAATAGACCACCGGCGGCCGGTCGGCAAAGAGCAGCATCGCGGCGGAGCCTGGGTGCTTGAAGTGTATACCCGAGAAGTACCGGATATTTATGGTGTCGGTCAAAAGAAGGGCTGCGACGCCTTCGTCGGCGAGGGTGTGTTGCATGTAATCCGTAAAGGTGTTGGCTTTCAACCGTTTCTTTCTCCTTCGCTTTGCCCTTCTTTTGAATTATACGCCTTCTGTATCGGGGCGCAAAACCTGCCCCTTGCCGCTAACCCGAACGGTCTATTCCTCCCTGTCAGGAGGTGGTACAAAATCATGCCACGGAATAATGAAGAAGGGCAAAACCCAGCAGAGCATACTGCAATCGATAATCGATAACACCCCCGCCGCGGTTTACCTAAAGAATCCTCAGGGAGAAATAGTTGTTGCCAACCAAGGGCTTGCGGATATCCTCGGTCTGGATCGAGAAGAGATTATCGGAAAGACCTCCTACGACTTCTATCCCCGAGAGACCGCCGAGGAACACACTGCCAACGACCGAGAGATTATGGCGTCCAGGGAGTCCAAGTCCTTAGAAGAGGTCATCCCGGGCTCCCTTCCGGAGGAGAACCGGACCTTTCTTTCGGTCAAGTTTCCGGTGACGGATCCCGACGGCGCGATTATCGGCGTAGGGGGAGTCTCTACCGAGATAACCGAACGAAAGCAGGCGGAAGCGGCTCTCCGGAAGGCACATAAAGGGATCCAGGACCGGTCCGAGGCGTTGAGGATTGCCAACCGTAACCTTCGGCAGAAGGAAGAACGCTTCGCGGCTCTCTTCTATCAGAGCCCGAACCCCGCCTTTACCCTCGACGCTTCCAACGAGACGCTTCTCGAGGTAAACGAGGCGTTTTGTGAGATGGTGCATCACCACAGCGACGAACTTCTCGGTCGAACCCTCGCCGAAACCGCTATTCTTTCCCCGGAGGACCGGGGTGCCCTTTCGTCGGCCCTTGCTTCCGAGGGAGCCGCCCGGAACCTCGAGGTCACCTTCCGTCCGAGGTTAGGAGAGTCCCGGGATGTCGTGCTCTCGGCGGCTCCCCTCGATCTCGACGGGCTAGGGGTTATTATCTGCTCCGGGACAGACATCACAACCAGGAAGAGAGTAGAAGAAGAGCTTCGCAGCGCCCTCGACGAGAAGGACGATCTAATGGCGGAATTGAATCACCGGGTTAAGAACAACCTTGCCATGGTCGCCTCCCTGGTGAACCTCAAGGAGATCTCCCTCGGGGAGGGGGTGAATCTATCGGATATTCGGAGCCGCCTCGACGCCTTTATCACCGTCCACGATATGCTCAGCCGTAGCCGGGGGACCCTGAGCATCCCGGTGCAGCCCTACCTGGAAGAGCTGCTGCAGACACTCTTTGGGACTTCCGACGGAAGGGTGGAAGTCGAGGTCGACGCCGGCCGTACCTTCCTTCCGGCAAAAGAGGCGGTGACCGTTGGTCTTATCATCAACGAGATCGCCACGAACGCGATTAAGTACAGTCTCTCCCCGGACTCCCCCGGCCGCTTTTCCGTCACGCTCGAAGAGCGTCACGCCTCCCCGGGATACGTTCTGACCGCGGGGAGCACCGGCCGGCCTATTCCTCGGGAGATTACCCTCGACGGCGGGAAAACCCTCGGTCTTCGGCTTATCAGCTCCTTAGGACAGCAACTCGGCGGGTCGGTGGAGCTCATTCACGATCCCCCGGGCTACCGGATCGAGTTTGCTGCTCCCGCTGCTGTCTCGGGTCCCGCACCGGAGCCGGCGGCCCCCGGACCTACCTGAAGGCCGGCGTTGCTGGTATGGTGAACCCAGGATATGAGCAGCTACACCTACATACGCGACAACAGCGAGTTTCAACGCTATTTCGAGAGACTCAAAGAGCGGGGCGTTCGATCGATCGCCCTGGATATAGAGGGGGAGTTCAACCTCCACGTCTACGGCGAGCGCTTCTGCCTCTTGCAGCTCTTCGACGGTTCCGAGGAAGCGGTCGTCGATCCCCTTTCGGTATCCGGGGAGCTTCTCAAGCGGCTTCTCGAAGACCGGGACCTGTTAAAGATTACCTACGATTCCGCGAGCGACCGCGTCCTGATGGCGAAGACTCATCAGATAGTCATGAACTCGATACTGGACCTGAAGCCCGCCGTCGAGCTCCTCGAGTTCCCGAAGCAGGATCTAAAGTCGGTTCTCGAG